>CANFQF010000065.1 GCA_947449025.1 Comamonadaceae bacterium | reverse complement strand
CCACCTCGCCATGGAATTGCTCAAAGACCGGGCGAAGGTCTCCCTCACGCACATCAGTTATCGCGGCACCGCACCGGCTGTCACCGACATCCTCGGCGGCCAGGTCGACGTGATGTTCCTGCCGATCCACGTGGCGTTGCAGCAAGTGCGGGCCGGCAAGCTCAAGGCACTGGCGATCAGCTCTGACAAAGAAAACCCCTTGCTGCCCGGCGTTCCGCCGCTGCGCACGCAGAACCTCGGCGAGCTCAACGTCGACATGTGGTACGGCGTGTTCGCCCCCGCGCGTACACCCCGCCCGCAGATCGAGGCGCTGAACAAGGCTCTTGGCGAGATCCTCAAGTTGCCCGAAGTCGCCAAGTCGTTCGAGACGCAAGGCATGACGCCGGCCCACAGCACGCCGGAGGAGTTCGGCCGACTGGTCACGGCGGACGCCAAGCGCTGGGCCGACCTGATCAAGGCCCAGGGAATCACCGCGGAATAAGCGGCAGATTTCAAGGACAAAAAAACTGCCTTCTTAAGGCGAGGCCACACCCGCTCGGTGTTGTGCCTTGCCCTGTGCGCCGCGTTACTAAACGTCTGGAAACGGCGGCAACGGCCTTGCCGTCGATGCCGGCACCTCGGTGCGGGCTGCGTTCATCACCATCGAAAGCAGGGCGTAGTAGCCGTTGATGCCGATCAGGTCGACCGCGCCTTGTTCGCCAAAGAGGCGAAGCGCGTCCGCCCATGTGGCGTCGCTCACACCGCGGTTGTGGTGCAGTTCGGTGGAGAAGGCAAACACCACCGCCTCGTCCTCTGGCAGTTCAAGTGGATGGCGCCCTTGCTCGATGGCGGCGATGGTCGATGCAGCCACTCCCGCACGCTCGGCGATCGGTGCGTGAATGGCCCATTCGACCTGCTGCGACCAATGGCGGGCGGTCACCAGAATGGCCAACTCGGACAGGCGCAGCGGCAGCACGCTGCGGTAACGCAGGTACTCGCCCATGCGCTGGGCGTGCCCCATCAGCTCAGGGCTGCGCAGCAGGGGCACGAAGGGGGAGATCAAGGCCCCGCGGGGGCCGTCGATGATTTCCTGCGCGTAGCGGGCTTGATCCGGCGTCCACGCGTCCTGCGGGACGGGGGGCAAGCGATCGGGCTTGTGGTGCATGGTGGCCTGGCGGCTTATTCGGCCTTGATGTTGGCCGAACGCACCACCTCGCCGTAGCGCTGAATGTCGTTTCGCACTTGCGCAGCGAATTCGGCGGACGTTCCTCCGACCGGGACGGCAAAGCGAGCCGTCAAGATGTCCACCACCTCCTTGGACTTCAGGATCTCATTGACCTCGTGATTGAGCTTGTCGACGATGGCTTTAGGTGTGCCCCTGGGCGCGAACATGCCCTGCCACGAACCCGAGCTGACCATCTTGATGCCAACCTCCGGCGCAGACGGGATCTGCGGCAGCTGCGTCACGCGCTTGTTGCCGGCGATGGCCAGCACTTTGACCTTGCCCGCGGCGATGAGGGGCTGGCTGGCACCGAGGTCGGGCAGCGACAGTTCAACCTCGCCGGCCGCCAAGGCGGTGAGGGCCGGGCCGATGCCTTTGTAGGGGATGTGTGCAATCTTGATTTTCTGGTCAGCGAGGAAGGCCTCGGTCGCCACGTGGGTGACGCTGCCCATGCCTTGCGTCCCGTAGGACAGCTTGTCGGGATTGGCCTTGGCGTAGGCAATCATCTCCGGCAGCGTGTTGAACGGAGCCTTGGCGTTCGCGACGAACACGGTCGTTCCGATCATCAGGTTCACCACGGGTTCGGCGTCCTTGATCGGATCAAAAGTCATTTTCATCAGCGCCGGGTTGACCGCATAGCTCACCGAGGCGACGAGCAGGGTGTGGCCATCCGGCTCCGAGCGCAAGGCGGCATCGGCGCCCACGACGCCACCGGCGCCCAGCTTGTTTTCCACAAAGAAGGACTGCCCCAGGCGCGCGCCCAACTTCTCGGCCAGCAAGCGCGCAATGTGGTCGGTGGGGCCGCCGGGCGCGAAGGGCACGATGATCTTGACGGACTTGGTGGGGTAGTTGGTGGCGGTGGCCTGTGCGAAGGCGGCAGGTGCGGTCAGCAGGGCAGCGGACGCAACGAGGGACAAGAGGGTCTTCATGGGGACTCCAAGGCAAAAACGACGTGCCCCTTCAGGGCGGAATCCGGGACGGCGATCACGCGTTGACGACGGCCCGCAGCTAACTTACTATCCGGTAAATTATGAGCAATTGTTCACTGCGCCGCCTGTCTGGCTGGTTGGTGTTAACCCTGACTGCCTGATATGGGCCGCCCCCGCGACGCCGAAAAAACCCGCAGCGCCATCGTGATGGCGGCGCGTCAGGAGTTCCTGCAAAAGGGTTATGCCGGCGCGCGCATGGAAGCCATCGCCCGCGCCGCCGGCGTCACGAAGGAGTTGATCTACCACTACTTCGACGGCAAGGAGGGCATCTTCAACGAGGTGCGCCAGCAGCAGAACCTAGACGCCCATGCGGCGTCGCGCGCCGATGACCGCGTGCTGTCCCAGGACGACCCCTTGGCCCAGCCCGACATGCTGTTTGTCTGGCGCTTCCAGCGCGCGCTGGCCAATCCCGAGTGGGTGCGATTCATCACCTGGGAGGCCGCGCAGGGCCAGGAAACCGGCATTCCCGGCGAGGAGCAGCGCCGCAAGACCATTGCCCGCAGCGTGGGCGCCATCCGGGGAGCGCAGCGCGATGGCCGATTGGCCGAGGGGCTCGATCCCAAGCTGCTGCAACTGGCCGTCTTTGCGCTGGCCAATTACCCGCTGGCCTATGCCCAGATTACGCGGCTGGCCACTGGCCGCTCGCCCTCGGACCCGCGCTTTCGCAAGGACTGGGAGGCCTTCCTGGCGCAATTGGGGCAACGGCTGCTGCGGCCCCAGAGCCCGCCAGCTGTCGCTCGCAAGGCTGGCACTCGCAAGGCCGCTCCCTCCAACGCCGCCCCTCGCAAGGCCACGGCTCGCAAGGCCACGGCTCGCAAGGCCGAAAGGCCCTCCGTCAACCCTTCAAAGACCCCCTGAACACGGGCCCCTCGTGATGACCGAAAAGACCCTCACTGGCAAGATCGACCGCAGCCGAATTGCGGAGTTGGACCCGCCCCGTGTACCCGATGCGGTGCTGGAGGGCCTGCGTGCGCTGGGAGACCCCGTCAGCGCAGTCTCTGACGCCCTCGACCAGATGGGGATTCGAGGTCAGGTCGAAGCGTCGAAGCTCAAACCTACCATTGCCGGGGGCAGCATCGTGGGCAATGCACTCACGCTGCGCAATGTGGCGCGCGTCGAAGACCCGATGTTCGTGATGCAGGCCAAGGACAACCGCATGGCCGATATTGAAGCCCACAACCTGGCGCGGCCCGGCGACGTGCTGGTGATCCAGGGCATCAGCCATGGCTCCAACATGGGCGGCGTAGGCTGCCAGATCGGCAAGCGCCAGGGCGAACTGGGCGCCGTGATCGACGGCAGCATCCGCGACATTGGCCACTCGCGCTCCATTGGCTATCCGATCTGGGCCACCGGCTTCACGCCCATGACGGGCAAGTGGCGCCTGGAAGCCCTTCAGATCAATGGCCCTGTCGAGATCTGCGGGGTGCGGGTTCACCCCGGCGACCTCGTGGTGGCCGACGACACCGGCGTGTGCTTTGTGCCGCGCGAGCGGGCCGCCGAGGTACTGGCCTTTGCCCGCGAAAAAACTGAATCCGAACTGGCGCAATGCGCCCGCGTGGATGCCGGCGTGCCCGTGCCCGAACTGGCCGGTGTCAAGCGCGCGGCCACGCCTGCTGCCACCCGCTAGCCCGCAGGAACAGTCACTGCGCACTACCCGGCCCACTACCCGGCCCAGTACCCCGACCAGTACCCCGACCAGTACCCCGACCAGTACCCGACCCCGTACCGATCCAAGCATTCAAGGAGCACCGCACATGGCAATGACAATGACCGAGAAACTGTTAGCGCGCGCCTGCGGCCGCGAGAGCGTCCGGCCCGGCGATGTGATTTCGCCAGAACCCGAGTTGCTCATCATGCACGACGGCTATGTCGAGACCGCCCACAAGATCCTGGGCGAGCTGGGCTACAAGCGCATCGCCAATCACGACCGCACGATGATCATCACCGATCACAACACCGTGCAGACCACGCCGCGCTCCATTGAGCAAAGCCGCAACAACCGCCGAATTGCAGCCGAGTGGAAAGTGGGCCACTTCTACGATGTGGGCCGCGGCGGGCATGGCCACATCTACCCGATGGAAGCCGGCCTGGTGACGCCGGGTATGTTCCTGTTCGCCTACGACATGCACTGCACCAATTTCGGTGCGGTCGGTGCGCTGGCCCTGCGCTGCGGCCCCGACGTGCCCATGGTGCTCGCCACCGGCACGATGTGGACCGTGGTGCCCGAAACGCTCTACATCGAACTGACCGGACAATTTGCAGCCGGCGTGCATGCGCGCGACCTGGGCTTCAAGTTGTCGGCCGATCTGGTGTCGGGCAAGCTGGGCATGGAGTTCGACCACCGCGTCGTGGAGTTCGGTGGCGACGCCATCGAAGCCATGCCGATCGCCGAACGTGTCGCTTTGTGCAACACGCTGACCGAGATTGGCGTCAACAGCGTGATCTTCCCGCCCAAGTCCCTGCTCGGCGCGGCGCCAGATCCCAAATGGGTCCGCAGCGACGCCGACGCCCACTACGAAAACCGCCTGACCTTGCACCTGGGTGATCTGGTTCCCCAGGTGGCGCTGCCCGGTGGCCCCGACCGCGCCGCCGACGTCACCGACGCGGTAGGCCGCGAGATCGACCATGCCTACCTGGGCTCCTGCGGGTCGGGCATGTACGAGGACTTCGAACTGGCCGCCAGTGTCCTCAAGGGCCACCGCGTGGCGGACCGGGTGCGCTTGTTGGTGGTACCCGGCACCGTGGAGACCGCGCGCCGCATGGCCGACAGCGGCCTCACGCAGCAGTTTATGGATGCCGGCGCCATCATGCTGCCACCGGGCTGTGGCCCGTGCGCGGGCGGCGTGGGCGGACCCATGGGCCCTGGCGAGGTTTCGATCTCGACGGCTGCCACCAACGGTGCCGGTCGCATGGGCTCCAAAGAGTCCGAGTGCTACCTGGGCAGCCCTCTCACCGTGACCGCCTCGGCTATTGCCGGGCGCATCGTCGATCCGCGCCAAGCGCTGGCGCTCATCACCCACTGAACCAGGAGCCAGCCATGAGTCTCGAAAACGGTTGGAAAACCCGCGCACGCTGCCATGTGCTCGGTGACAACGTGCTGCACGATGGCGGCGTGATCCGCTTTGACTTTGTCACAGGCCGGGTGACCGACCCGGCCCTCATCATCCCGGAGCTTTTCCGGGAGATCGACCCCACGCTCATGGACCGCATCAAGCCGGGCGACTACATCGTGGCGGGCAAGAACTTCTTTGCCGGCAAGGCGCACAACAACGGCATGATCGGCATGAAGGCCTTGGGCCTGAGGGTGCTGTGCGAATCCATGCCCTTTCGCTCCTTCCGCGCGGCTGTCGGCGTGGCCTTGCCCTGCCTCACCCAATGCGCCGGTATCCGCGAGTACCTCCGTGATGGCGACGAGATCGAAGCCGACTTCGAAACCGGCGAGGTGAAGAACCTCACCACGGGGGAGAGCCGCAGTTTTCCGCCCATCGCCCGTGACGTAAAGGTCATCGTCGAAGAAGGTGGCATGAAGGGCTTACTGGCCAAGTGGCTCGTGGACCATCCGGAGATGGCGACGCCGCGTTAAGCGCAGCCCCTCAGGCTATCTTGAACAACGCTGCAAACCGGGACAAGTTCTCGGACGACAGCCGCATCGGGTCGTAGTCGGGTTCAGGCAAGGGCTGCACCACGTCCCAATGCTCGGCCATCTGACCTTGGGCATTGAAGCGCATGAAGTCGGCGATCACCGTGTTGGAGAGCAGCTTGTGGAGGATGACGAAGTCCCCGCACCCAAACAGGTGGATGGGCCGCCATGTCAGGCGGCCAGGGCGCTTCCACGCCACCTGCTCGAGGTAATGCCGCAGGCCGTCCCGCCCTTGTCCGATGCCCGGTGTGTGCTGGATGTAGTCCTCCGCCACATAGCGGTCCACCAGACTCATGTCTTGGCCATGCATGCAGTCCGACATGAAGTGCAGCAGGGTCGCTTCGTTGGCGCTCAGATCCTTGCGCAAGCGAGGGTCGTAGGGGTTGGGGCAGGGGACGGCGCTGGGGTTCATGACAAGTTCTGAAGAATGCAGTGGGCCATGGCTGCATGGCCCGCGCGGTTGGGGTGGACACCATCTCCCGGCTCTCCGACCGTGCTGTCGCCATTGAACGCGGCGCGCAGCGCGCCGGTGTGCGGGTCGGTCAGTGCAAGGTCCAGGTCGGCAAAGTCGTCGAACAACGCGCCTTGGCGCACGACGGTATTGAAGGCCTGCCGGCGCGCATCCTGCCGCGCGCTGCCATGTCCAGACCGTGTGCTGCCCCAAGCGCTAGGGACTGTCGCGCCCAAAACACGAATGCCCAGCGCGCGAATGCGTCCGACGGAAGTCGCGATCGCCTCGACCACGGCAGCGGCTTCGGCCTGGCCGTTGTCGCTGAAGTCGTTGATGCCTTGGAGCCAGAAGATTGTGCGGACAGCAGACAGGTCGAGTACGTCCCGCTGGAGTCGCTCGGTGGCCGCGGGGCCGCCACGCCAGGAGCCTTCCCAATTTGATGGGCCAATCACCTGATTGCCGCCAATGCCCGCGTTGACGACCACCACGTCGTGACGGCCGGCGGCCCACAGTTCCCGCTGAAGTACGTCGGTCCAGCGGTCGTGCCCGTTGAGTGTCGTGGCGGTGCCATCGGTGAGCGAATCGCCAAACCCCACCAGCGCGTGGACGCCCGAGGGAAGCCAGGCATCGAGCGCGTCGACAAAAAAGCTGGAGGTTGTGGTGTGCGGAAAGTGCAGCGCGCTGTCAGAGCTGGCGGCGTGTCGGTTGCCTGGCGAGGACAAGTAGGAAGTGGCCATTGCCTTGGCGTGCCAGGTGATCGGGCCGCTGGCGCCGTCTACCCAGGCGCTCAAGGCCAGTTGTCGGCCGAGCATTTCCTGGGGTGTGGCGTACGCCGCAGGCCAATCGACTGCGGGGGTCCATTCGCTTGCGCCGACGCCGATGTGCAGGTCAGGCAAGTTGACGCGGGTGCCGGGAATCAAGGCGCCGCCGCCCCAATGCAGGCCTAGATTCATTCCGCGCAATTGCAGCGGTCTGTCGCCAAAACGGTTGCTCAAACGCAACCTGAAACGCGTCGACCACAGGCTGGGCCGAAGTGTCATGCGAAGGGACTGGTTGACCAGACCGTGCGCCGGGTCTGGCAAAGCCACACTGAGATCGGGCTGCGCGATCGCCGAGCCTACCGGGTAGGCGCTTTGGGCCGACGCCGCCCAGACGGTGACCCAGTGACCCCCCGCAGCAAGCGATGCGCTCATTCTTTGAATGCCAGCCAGCGGCGCGCGCGCTCGACGATGGGCCGGTCGATCATCCGGCCGTCCAATAGGACCGCTCCCAGACCCGCTTCGCGTGCCGCTTCATCGGTGGCCACCACCCTTGCCGCCCAGGCCCGCTCCTGCGTCGTCGGCGAAAATCCGCGATTGACGATGGGCACTTGGCGCGGGTGAATGCAGACCGAGCCGGTGAAACCCATGGCCCGTCCGGCGCGGACGGTTTGCTCGAAACCCGCCACGTCTTCCACGACCGCGATGCTCCCGGCCAGGCCCCAGCAGGCCAGGCCGTAGGCATGTGCGTAAGTCACAACCTGTTGTGCCGGCCAGGTCAGCGCCGCCGGCTCGGGCGGGACGCCCACGGCGTCCGCGTAGTCTTCGGCACCAAAACCTAGTGCGCACAGGGCAGGGTGCGGCGCGACTTGCGCCGCTGCCAGCACGCCCAGCGGCGTTTCCAGCAATGCAGCGATCGGTGGTGCCGGATGTCCATCGGCAGCTGCGCGGGTCGCCAGGGCTTGGGAGAAGCTATTGAGTTGGGCCAGCGTTTCCACTTTGGGCAGCATCACAGCGGCCAGATGCGCAAGCGGCATGTCCTGCAGGTCTTGCTCCCACAGGGCCGGTTCGCTGTTCACGCGCAGCAGCACCGGGGCACCGCGGCGGGCCAAATTCCCCACTGCCGCTCTTGCCATGGGGCGGGCGGCGGCCTTGCGGTCGGGGGCAATGGCATCTTCCAGATTGATCCGCTTGCCTTTTCGGAGCCACTTGAAACGTTAGTCCCGGCGGTTTGCGCTGGGCATCCTTGCCAAGGACGCTGGCAGCGCATTGCGCGCTACGCTTGCCCGCTTTCCAGACCAGCGCTTTGTCATTGACCACTGCGGTTGGCCGCGGGGTCCGATGCAATGGGAGCAGGTGTTGGCGCTCTCCACCTTGCCCAATGTCTGGCTGAAGTGGAGCCACGCGCGCCGCGCCTTCAGGGGCGCCAACCCGGCCAGGGTGATTCGCAGCGAACTGGGTCGGGCCATCGAGTACTTTGGTCGTGAGCGCGTGATGTGGGCCAGCGACGTCACGCAGGATGCGGCCCAGCTGCCTTGGGCTGATCTGCTGGCTGACGTGCGCGACGTCGGCCTCTCGCCCAACGACCTCGAATGGGTGTTGGCACGCTCTGCGCGTGTGGCTTATTGTTGGCCTTCGCGGGGCGGCGATTGAGACACTCGACCAGAGTGACGTTGGCTCGGTGGTCTAGGTCAGATCGACCCAGATTGAAAACCCCCCTAGTGCTCATGGTCGATCCGGTGCTTTCTTGGATCTAGAGACAGCACGCACAGACGGTGTACGCTGCCGGCCGATGTGTTGTATTCCTAGAAAGTTTTGAAGCATGAAGGCATGGAGCACCCAGGATTTGATGGCGGTCATGCGCTTGGCCTGGCCCGGTTCGATCAGCGAGCAGACCGCAGGCCTGTTGCTCGCGCGCGGGCGGGTGGTCGACTACGACCCGCAAGCCACCATCGCCAGGCAGGGATCCCCCGCCAAAGGGCTTCACATCATTTTGGAAGGCCAGGCGGAGGTGACCGTCATTCGTCCCTCAGGCAAGGAGATGGTGATCAATATCCTGGGACCAGGGCAGGGCTACAGCTTCCTGCACGTGTACCACCCGGACCCGCACAGCAGCAGCATGATCGCCAAGACCCGTTGCCTGGTGTTGACCGTGGCGAAGCGCGACTGGCTCCTGACCACTGAAGAGTGCCCAGAACTCAAAGACGCTGTGATTGCGATCATCTCCACGCGTCTACGAGGTGCGCTGGAAGAACTGACCTTCAGCAACCTGCACTCAGGTCTGGCCAGGCTGGCGCACCGGTTACTTGTCCATGTCCTGCAAAGCCGAAGGCCGGACCCCTTGGCCCCCCGCGGTGCAGGGCATGAAGTAGCGCTCACGCAGGCCCATTTGGCGACCCTGGTCGGTCTTTCGCGCCAAAGAACGCACGCCTTGTTGCACAAACTGGAGCAGCGCAGTGCGCTGCAGCTCAAATACGGCCGGATCGAAGTGACTGACTTGGACGCGCTTCGCCAGGTCATCGCCGACAGCGAGGGTCAATAGGGGCCGCTCGATCCAGTTCAAAAGTAACATCATTGATAATTTAAAGACCGCGCTTCTCCTACGCTCAGACCCGTCCCACGGTTCGCCGTGGCCTATGGGGTCTGCCAATCGCTAGGAGTTGACATGAAAAGCCCGTTCTTTCCCTCCCGCGCAGTCGCCTTGATCGCGCTTTGCGCTTTGAGCCACCCGTGGGCGGTACACGCTCAGACGAATTACCCAGAAAAGCCGATCACGCTGGTCGTCCCCTTCACGCCGGGCAGTGGCTCGGACATCGTGGCGCGGATCATTGCCAAGGGGCTGACCGAATCGATGAAGGCAACGGTCGTGATTGAGAACAAGCCAGGAGCCAATGGTGCGGTCGGCGCGCAGGCCGTAGCCCGCGCCAAACCCGACGGTTACACATTGCTGTTGGGGAGTGCAACGGCCAATGCCGTCAATTACGCGTTCTTTCCCGGCAAGCTCGGGTATGAGCCGTCGTCGTTTGATATGGTCGCTGGCTTGGGTGCCAGCGATGTGTCCATGTATATCCAAAGCGGACAGCCGTGGAAGAACATACAAGACCTGATCGCAGAGGCCAAAAAGAACCCAGGAAAATTAAGCTGCGGCAGTGGCAACGCAGTCACGCAAGTGGCCTGCGAGTACTTCAAGCGCCGGGCCGGTATCGACGTGGTCACCGTGCCGTACAAGTCCAACTCGCAGTCCCTGACAGATCTGGCGGGCGCCCAACTGGCCTTCGCTTTTTCAGACTCCACCGCAGCTCAGGCCTTTGTTGCCAGCACGAAGGTACGCGCATTGGCCAGTGCGGGCGTCAAGAGGAACTCAGTTGCCCCCGAGGTGTCCACCTTTGCGGAGCAAGGTCTCAAGGATTTCGAATTCACCGCCTGGACGGCAGTCTTCGCCCCTGCAGGCCTCCCAGTGCCCGTGGCAGAAAAGTTGAATGTAGCGATCAACAAGCTTTCCGACGGCGGGGAAATGGCCCAGTTGCGAAGCAAGGCAGGAAGTACCGCCATGGTGATGGACTTGGCGGGCGCCAAACGCTTTGTGAATCGTGAAATCAGCAGCTGGAAGAAGTATGTCGAGGAAACCGGCGTCAAAGCCGATCAGTGACCCCGCCATTTGTTGAGGAGACATTCATGAATCAGACACGCCGCGAGGCAATTTCCACAGCTGCTCTGGCCGGGCTTTTTGCCGTGCCGGCAACTGGCATGGCCCAAGCGGCCAACACATCGGCCTCAGGTCGTGAAGTCAAGGCGCAACTGGCCTCCCGTCTGGTGCCTTCGCCGGTCAACTACACGGCCATCCTCCCCGCTGGCTATGAGGCCGCCCAAGACCTTCCGCTCTTGCTGGCGCTCCATGGTGGCGACGGCATCGAGGGGTTTTCATTTTTCCCCGCGACGGTAGAGGCAGCCTGGAGTTCAGGCGATCTGGCGCCCTGTGTTGTCGTCATTGTCAATTCGGGACGGTCGTTTTGGTTGGACTGGAAAGACGGCGCCCAGCGATGGGAGACATTTGTGATGCAAGAGCTGCTGCCGCACCTGCGCAGCACATTCAAGGTGAGTCAAGACGCCCGCAAATTGACGCTCATCGGCCACTCAATGGGCGGGCTGGGCGGTTTGCGTCTTGCATTCAAGTACCCTGAGCAATTTGCAGGCGTGGCGGCGCTCGAGTCGGCCATCGAGCCGACCTTTGACTATGGCGCCATGAATGTCCGCAACAATTTCTTTCGGCCGCCCGCGCTGATGGAGGCCTATTTCGGCAAGCCGATTGACAAGGCTTTCTGGGCGGCGAATAACCCCGCCAATCTCGCAGTGGCCCATGCTGCGCGCATCAAGGCCTCGGGCCTGCAGATTTACCTGGATGTGGGTGACCGCGACATTCTCAACACCTTCGACGGTGTGGAGTTTTTGCACCGCGTTCTGTGGGACCACGGTATTGACCATGAATATCGCCTTGTTCGGGGGGGTGACCACTGGGGAAGAACAGTCCCGCCGCGCTTTCGTGACGGCATGCGTTTCTTGACGCGCCAGGTTTTCACCGCTGAGGGCGAAGACCTGACGCAAGTGGCCAACCGGGAGCGCATTAACCAGATGAAAAAAGCCGCCAATGTCGACCCTGCTGCATTGCGCCTGCCCTTGCCAAAAACCAGCCCCTGAATGTCGCTCGCAACAGACCTGCCCAATAGGGCCATGCCTTCAAATACCGCGGCTCTCCATGGCGTGACCGTGCTGGATTTCTCGCACGTCATGGCCGGACCTTTCGCCACCTATTACCTGGCGGCGCTCGGTGCCCGAGTGATCAAGATTGAGAACCCCGCCCGGGGAGATTCCTTGCGCGGCAAGCCCAAGAGCTTCCAGGCTTTCAATCATGGCAAGGAAGTCCTGGCGGTTGATCTGTCGACAGAGCAGGGGCGTGCGCAGGCTTGGGATCTTTTCGCCAGCAGTGATGTGATGGTGGACAACATGCGACCGGGCGTGATGGAGAGGTTTGGCTTTGGTCAAAAGCAGGTACGTGCCCTCAAGCCGAGCCTGATCCATTGCAGCATTAGCGCCTACGGCCACGAAGGCCCGTGGTCACAAAGACCTGCTTATGACCATGTGGTCCAGGCGGCCTCTGGAATGGCCATGATGTCGGGTCTGCCGGGTGATGAGCCCATCAAAGTCGGCTTCCCCGTCATCGACTGTGCGACTGGCATGCTGGCCGCGCTGGCCATCATCGCCGCCATTCGACGGCGTGACCTCACGGGCGAGGGTGAGTCGATTGACGCCTCCATGCTTGGCGCAGCCTTCCAACTGATGTATCCCATGACCGTGATGGCGATGGACAGCGGTGAGGTCCCCTCCCGAAAGGGGAATGTCGGGTTCACGGGGAGCCCCGGCGCGCTCACCCTCCCCTGCAAGGACGGATGGATTGCCCTGGGAGCCAACACGCCGCAGCAGTTGGCTGGGCTCGCGCGTGTGCTCAACATCGAGAGTGTGGTTTTGCCCCTGCTCGCGGGGCAGGACCGAGGTTTTGTGGGGGGAAACCATGCCGCTCAATTGCGGGAGGTTCTTGCCACTGCTTTGCGGGAGCACGATGGCCTGGATTTGGAGCAGCGCCTCAACGCGGCCAACGTACCAGCCGCCAAGGTGCGAGACTTGGGTCAAGCCACGCAAGAAAGCTTGTCCAATGGCAGCCTAGAGGGTTGGCCCGTGGGGGGCGAGCTTCCCATGCAACTTCCAGGACTGGGCTTCCGCGCTGAGACCCTGTTTGGAGGGCATAGCCAGCCCTCTGGTGCGAAGGTCGATTGAGGCTGCGTGCGCGACCAGCTGTGGGGTGGCGACTACCCGGTGATGAATCAGTGCTTATGACCGCTGTGGTCATGCGCCGCTGACGCCGATTTGCCTGGGTTCGAAGGGGTGGTGGCCCCCGCGTTCACTTGAACTTTGCCGCGCATGCCACCCTCATAGTGGCCCGGAATCAGGCAGGCCATTTGCAGGGTGGAAGCTTGCGCAAAGCGCACCACCAACTCGCCGCTTTGCCGCGGAGCGAGCGCGATCGCCGCGCCACCGCCGCGGCTGTGGGCGTCATGAGCTACACCTTTTTTCATTTCGTCGGCGTGCTGCTTGATTTCTTCATCGGTGCCCAACACCAACTCGTGGGGCAGCTTACCGTCGTTGTAGACCCTTAGCTTGAGGGTTTCGCCGGCCTTCACTTCAATCTGGTTTGGGCTAAAGCGCATGTCATCGCCCATGCGGATGTCTATGCTGCGGTCCACCTTCAAGGCGGTCATGCCATTGGAGGATGCGGCTGCCCCGTGTTCTCCCTCCGGTGCATGCCCCTGGGCACCGTGGGCGTGGCCTCCCAGGTATTGGGGGTTGCGCTCGAGCCATTGCCAGGTGCCATAACTGCCCAGGCTGATGAGCACACCTGCCACCAGGGAGTAAAGCGTGCTGGCGGGCCGCCAGGCGCCAGAAGTGCTCAGTGCCATTGCGGGTACAGAGATGGCAAAGCCCAGGGGCACCACCCAGGCGCTGCGGGCGGGCGAATCGGGGAAATGCTGCAAGCCACCGGTGAAAAACCCCAGGCCTACGGACAGCAGGGCGCCGAGCAGCAAGGTTTTCCAAAGTCCCTCCCGTGGCCCCGTGTCGTCCTCAAGGCGGTGCAGCATGAGCGCGCCGGCCACAAACAGCAAGATGCCCGCGGCAGCGGTCCACAGGGAACGCTCGCCACTGAAAAAACCGTGATTGACCGCGCCCGAAATAAAGCTGATGCCGCTTTACTTCAGCAGCATGGCTGCATGTTGGTGCTGAAATGAGTCGCGCAAGGGGTGCTCCGGTGGGGGAAATGGGCCTCAGGTCATGCCAAGACGATCTTGACCGCATTGACTGCCCCAGCGTGGTGAATGCGGCGGGTTGCAATCTCTATCAAGGGCTCGCAAAGCTTGGCGGCTGGCATTGTCAATGGGGGCAGGCGTGGGGCATTCTTGTCGATTTCTTGCCCCTTGAGGGCTGAGGGTCGAAGTGCACCACGGCCGCTATGCGCCTGTCGGCCCGGTGGCCATCAGGGGGGCTGTCACGGTGGCCATCACTGTCCCCATCACTCTCCTCATCACGGTATCGGCCCACATCCCAAATTGATGGGCAGGGGCTCTTGAAGCGCACCACGGTCTGCTTGGCACAGCTTTTGCGGTCCGTCTTGTACACAAGATTGGATGCTTCAAAGTGGTGCAAGTTACTGGTTCGGTCGCTCCTGATGTCCCCGTGTTGGGGAGTCCCGACGCTGCCTGGATTTGCCGGCTGACCCCATCCCCGGTGCGCCAGGCTCCGGACGAACAGGGCGATCAGGCGCTGGCGGGGCTGTCATTCGCCGTGAAGGACAACATCGACGTCGCTGGCTTGCCCACCACGGCTGGCTGTCCGGACTTTGCGCACACGCCCACAACGACGGCAGTGGTGGTGGAGCGGCTGCTCCGCGCGGGTGCATCCTTGCGGGGCAAGACCAACCTCGACCAGTTCGCCTGCGGATTGAACGGAAGCCGGAGCGCTTACGGCGCCGTTCCCAATGCGTTTGATGCCGCCTATGTGAGTGGCGGGTCCAGCGCCGGTTCGGCCTATGCGGTGGCGACCGGGCAGGTGGACTTCGCGCTCGGCACCGACACCGCAGGCTCCGGGCGAGTCCCGGCCGGCCTGAACAACATCGTCGGGCTCAAGCCTTCGCGCGGGTTGATCAGCACGCGGGGCGTTTTGCCTGCCGCCCAAAGTGTGGATGTGGTGTCCATCTTCGCTCGCACCGTCCCCATGGCATTGCGCGTATTGGCCACCGCCATGGCGCCCGACGTGCAGGATGCCTATTCGCGTACGCTGCACTTGCGCACCGCGCCGTTCGGGAAGACGTTTCGCTTTGGGGTTCCGAGCGCACCTGAGTTTTATGGTGACGCACTCGCAGAGGCGGAGTTCCTGGCGGCGGTCCGGCGCATGGAGTCGCTCGGTGGTACGGCTGTTTCATTTGACTATCAGCCCTTTGCTCGGGCTGCAGCTTTGCTGTACGAGAGCGCTCTGGTCGCTGAGCGCTATGCGGCAATCCGGTCATTCTTTGATGAACACGCCGATTCGGTCCTGGAGCCGGTGCGCAGCATCATTGCCCAGGGGCAAAAGTACAGTGCTGCCGACGTCTTTGACGCCCAACGCACATTGCGCCTGATCGCTCAGGAGGTGGCGCCCCTGTGGGAGCGAATCGACTGCATGCTTGTGCCCACGGCGCCGACGCATTACACGATCGCGCAAATGCAGGCCGACCCGGTGGTGCTCAATCGCAACCTCGGCGCGTACACCAACTTCGTCAACTTGCTCGACTACGCGGCGCTGTCGGTTCCCAGCAGCATCCGGCCCGATGGCCTGCCTTTCGGGATCACCCTCATTGGCGCCTGTGGCAGCGATTGGCCTTTGGCCGAACTGGGGCAACGCTATCACCAGGCCTCGGGCCTCAGCTTGGGCGCCACGGGCCAGGCGCTGCCCGCGGCCGAATCATTGGTGCCCGTTCCGGTCGACCCGAGCGAGCCGCGCGTGCAGGTGGCGGTGGTCGGCGCGCACCTTTCCGGGATGCCCCTGAACTGGCAACTCACCGAGCGGGGTGCACGCCTCCTGCGCACAGCGCAGACCACGGCCGACTACCGGCTGTATGCCTTGCCCGGCACCGTCCCGCCCAAGCCCGGTCTGGTGCGCGTTCCCGAGGGAACGGGCGCCCCGATTGCCTTGGAGGTTTGGGAGATGCCAACCGCGCATTACGGATCTTTCGTCGCATTGATCCCTGCGCCGCTGGGCATCGGCACGGTGCGCCTGTCTGACGGCGCACAGGTGCAGTGCTTCGCCTGCGAGAGCGAGGCGCTGCGCGATGCACGTGACATCACGCACCTGGGCGGTTGGCGCGCCTACATGCAGTCCCTGGCAGCGGCGCCAGCGGCCTGAGGCGGACGCCATCCCGAGACGCACATGACCGACCCGCAGCTTCTTGCCTACGCCAACGCCAGCGCCCAAGCGCTGGGCATTCCGATGGACGCCGAGCGCGCCTTGCGGGTCGCGGGCTATCTGCGGCTTTCCGGAAATTTCGCAGGCCTGCTCGAAGCGCTTGCGATGGGCCCGGAGTTGGAGCCTGCCGAGGTGTTCTGCCCGGCGCCATTTCCCAGCGCCGACCCGACATCAAGTGAGGGGCGGCCATGACGCGGGGCAGTTCCTGGTCCGGACGCGAAGAGTCAGCATGTGTGCGGCTCGAGCAAGCCTTGGCGCGTATCGACCAAACCGATGGCCGCATCAATGCATGGACCCATCTGACCCGCGAGCGCGCATGGCGCGAGGCCGAGTCTGTGGACGCTCGCCGCGCGCGCGGTGAGGCTCTGGGGCCCTTGGCGGGTATGCCATTCGCGGTGAAGAACCTGTTTGACATCGAGGGTGTGGTGACGCTGGCAGGCTCCAAGGTCAATCGTGACCATGCGGCCGCCACGGCCGATGCCGTGCTGGTCCAGCGCTTGAGAGACGCTGGTGCCGTCTTGGTGGGGGCCACCAACATGGACGAATACGCCTATGGATTCACCACGGAGAACACGCATTACGGACCGACCCACAACCCGCACCGCCTGGGCTATCTGTCGGGCGGATCGTCGGGTGGGTCGGCGGCTGCTGTCGCGGCTGGCCAGGTGCCGTTGACGCTGGGTTCAGACACCAACGGCTCGATCCGGGTGCCTGCATCGCTGTGCGGCATATGGGGGCTCAAGCCCACATTCGGGCGCTTGTCGCGCCGCGGGAGCTATCCATTCGTCCACAGCATTGACCACCTCGGGCCTTTCGCCGACTGCGTGGAGACATTGGCCGCGTCATACGACGCGATGCAGGGCCCCGATGCGCTCGATCCGGGCTGCCACGCCACACGGGTGCAGCCGGCCAGCCCCCTGCTCGAGCGCGGCCTGGAGGGCTTGCGTATCGGCATCCTCGGCGGCTACTTCCATGACAACGCCAGTTCCGCGGCGCGCGCCGCTGCAAGTGCTGCGGCTACTGCGTTGGGCGCGCAGGGCGAAGTGATCTGGCCCGACGCTGCGCTCGGGCGGGCCTGCGCATTTGT
>CANFQF010000064.1 GCA_947449025.1 Comamonadaceae bacterium | reverse complement strand
GCGGGTGAATCGCGTTGTGACAAAAGAAAAAGGCGCCGGAGGAGGCGCCTTTGATTCAAGCCGTGCTGGCTTCAATTGGCCAGTGCGGTGAGTGCCCGCGCGGTGATCTCCTCCACGCTTCCGATGCCGCTGATGGCGCGGTATTGGGGCGCGCCTTCCGCATCAGATTTGGACCATCCGGCGTAGTAGTCGACCAGCGGTCGGGTCTGCGAGGAATAGACATCGAGCCGCTTCTTGACGGTGTCCTCTTTGTCGTCGTCCCGCTGAACCAGAGGTTCACCGGAAATGTCATCAACACCAGCCACCTTGGGCGGGTTGAATTTGACATGGTAGGTGCGGCCCGAGGCGGGGTGCGAGCGGCGCCCGCTCATGCGCTCGATGATGGCGTCGAAGGGGACATCAATCTCCAGCACGTAGTCAAGCTTGACTCCGGCTTCTCGCATGGCTTCGGCCTGCGGAATGGTGCGGGGAAATCCGTCGAACAGGAAGCCGGCAGCGCAGTCGGGCTGGGCGATCCGCTCCTTGACGAGGCCAATGATGATGTCATCGCTGACCAATGCCCCGGAGTCCATGACCTTTTTGGCTGCGACACCGAGGGGCGTCCCGGCTTTCACCGCCGCGCGGAGCATGTCTCCGGTGGAGATCTGCGGGATGCCATATTTTTGGCAGATGAATGTGGCCTGTGTGCCTTTGCCTGCGCCTGGCGCGCCCAACAAAATGAGTCTCATGGCTTCTCCTCGGAGAGTCTTTGAATAGGTGTCTGCCGCCCTGGCCCAAAGTCCCTTTGCCGGCCAGGCAAAGCGGCGTGCGCTTTGAGCAGATTTGGCCCCTAGGGCCAGCCCCGCGCATCTCTTTTGAGGATAGCACGGGGCCCCCACGCGGTTCTTACGCGCCCGGCTCGCCTTGCACGAAGAGGGCCCGGACGCGTGCCAGATCCTCTGGCGTATCCACGCCCAGGCCGGGAGCAACCCTGGTGGTGTGCACCGCAATTCGATGCCCATGCCAAATGGCCCGCAGTTGCTCCAAGGATTCGCAGGACTCGATCGGCGCGGGGGCGAGCCGAGGGAATTCACGAAGAAAACCCACCCGGTAGCCGTACAGACCGACATGGCGCAGCGCCGGCGGATGCGCGGGTAACTGCGCCTTGCCGTCGGCGGATCCATCGCGCCACCAAGGAATCGGCGCTCGGCTGAAGTACAGGGCGATGCCTCGCGCATCGGTGACCACTTTGACCACGTTGGGGTTGGTCAGCTCGCTCAAGGCCTGTATGGGATGCGCCGCCGTGCTCATGGCCGCATCGGGGTGTTCGTTTAGCAGCCTGGCCACTGCGTTGACCAGTACAGGGTCGATCAGCGGCTCATCCCCTTGGACATTGACGACCAGGGCATCGTCGGCCAATCCGAGCAGGTCGCAGGCCTCGGCCAGCCGGTCGCTGCCGGACGGATGGTCAGGGCGGGTCAGCAGTGCCTCGACGCCGTGCGCGGCGCAGGCTGCCTGAATCGATTCACTGTCGGTGGCGACGACGACCCGCGACGCATGGGACTGGCGGGCGCGTTCGGCGACCCGAACCACCATGGGTTTTCCTGCAATATCGGCCAGTGGCTTGTTCGGCAGTCTCGTCGACGCCAGTCGTGCCGGAATCAAAACGGTGAAGGTCGCGGCCATGCTCAGGCCAGTGCTGTGCGGGGCGGCAAACGCTCGAGCTCCTCGTCGGAAAGCACCCTTGCTTCGTTCTCGAGCAGCACTGGAATGCCGTCCCGTACCGGATAGGCCAGACGCGCGCTGCGGGAGATCAGTTCCTGGCGCTCACGGTCCAGGTCAAGGGGGCCCTTTGTGACCGGGCACACAAGAAGTTCAAGGAGTTTCGGATCCATCGGTCGATGATAGCCTCGGACCCAGCCACGCTTCGAGTGCCAGCCAGAAGTCGTCTCCGATGGAGACCTCGAGCGCCACAGCCCAGGCATCGGGCCGGCTCCGCCACAGCTTGACTGCATCCTTTTCCGTGCAGATCAGACAGCGCCCAGCGGGCAGATCCGCGACGTTGCGAAAGTCATGGTGGTCAGGGAGGGCGAGCGTGTCGGCTGGCGGGCACCCGGCCTGAGCGAGCATGCCGAAGAAGGCCTGCGGCCTGGCGATGCCAGCCAATGCCAGCGGTGACCGCGACGCCAAAGCGACGAGCGGTTCACGGCTGCCGTCGGCCGATACGGCTGCTGTGGCAAGTTGTCGGCGTAAGGGGAAAGCACGGAGCAGCGCGCCTGGCTTGCGAGATGCGAGCCGGGGCGGGTGTCCCTCCGGGTGGAGCACGAAGTTAACAGCGCGGGGCCAGGGCTCGCGCAGCGGGCCAGCCGGGATCGGCCAGCCATTGCCGACACCACGTTCGTCAAAGACGCAGATGTCGAGATCGCGCCCCAGTGCCAAGTGCTGGAGGCCATCGTCGCAAATCAAAATTTGGACTTCAGGATGGGTTTCGAGGAGCGCCAATCCCGCCTCGACCCGGCGCTCGCACACGAAGACCGGGACGCCCGTACGGCGGGCGAGCAGCAGTGGCTCATCGCCAACGTCGCCAGGATCGGAGTCGGGCCTGACCACGCGCAGGCCACGGCTTGCGCGCCCGTGGCCGCGGGAGATGACGCCGGGGCGAAGGCCGCGATCGAGCAGGTGTTGAACCAGAGCGACGACGACGGGGGTCTTTCCGGCGCCGCCAGCGACCACATTGCCGACGACGATCACCGGCACCGATAAGCGCTGAGGCTGCTTCCAGCCCCATCGGTAGGCCAATCTGTGCATCGCAGCCAGACCTGCGTAAAGCCCGGCGACGGGCAGCAACGCCAGGGCGGACAAGCCACGTTTGCTCCAGGTGCTATGCAGGTCGGGAAAGCGCATGCGGGCCAAGGGTATCGGACGACGGGTTTCGGGGCCCCGGTGGCTGCGAATGCCGCCCCTTAAGGCCGCGCGCCGGCCGGGCGTTGCGCGGCAAAGGTGATCTGGCTAAAGCCCCCTCGCCTTGCCGCCTCCAGGACGGTAATCGTGGCTTGGTGAGGCGATGCGGCATCTGCGCTGATGATGACCATGCTGTCCTTGCCCCCGGTGGCGGCTACTTCAAGCGCTGCTTGAACGGACTCCACCCCGCGTCCTGCCACCAGGTTGCGATTCACGGAGTAACGCCCATCGGCGCTGATGGCCACCACCACCTCCTTGGGATGATCCCGCGGGGCACTGGCGTCCGCCACCGGCAGTCGCAGTTGCATTTCGGTGAACTTGCTGTAGGTGGTGGAGAGCATCAGGAAGATCAGGATGACCAGCAACACATCGATGAACGGGATCAGGTTGATCTCCGGCTCTTCGGTGCGGCGGGGATTAAATCGCATGCGTGCCCTCTCAATGCCTGCGCAACTGGTCCAAATGGCGTGCAAAGCGCTCGGCGGCCAGTTCCATCGCCAGCACATAGCCGTCCACTCGGGCGCGGAAAAGCCGCCAGAAAATGAGCGAGGGAATCGCGACGATCAGTCCGAACGCAGTGTTGTAGAGCGCGATGGAGATGCCCTGTGCCAACTGTGCCGGGTTGCTGCCACTGCTCCCCGGTGCTTGGGAGCCGAAGATCTCGATCAAACCGATCACGGTCCCCAATAGTCCCAGCAATGGTGCGGCGGACGCGATGGTCGCCAGAGCACTCAGGTAGCGCTCAAGTCGATGGGCGACCTCCCGGCCGGCACTCTCCATGGCCGCCTGCAAATCCTGCGAATCGGCCCCCCGTTGGCCTGCAGCCCGAAGGCCGCTCGCAAGCACCTCTCCAAGAGCTGAGTTCTGCGCCAACTGCTCCACGACATCAGGGGGAGGAAGTCCTCGGCGGGATACCGCCAGCGCTTCGTCGAGCAATTGGGGCGGCACCACGCGTGCACGCTGCAGGCTGATCAGCCGCTCGATGACCAGAGCCATGGCCACGACGGAGCAGGTGATCAGGGGCCAGATCGGCCATCCAGCGGCTTGTATGATGGAAAACAAATGGGGTCTCCGACGGGCGGGCGGGAAGCGGTGAAGAGCACCGCGGGCCATTATCAGACAGCGCGCCGTCGTTGTCGGTGTGCAAGCCGCCCCAGGTCGGCCAATAGCGCACATTTCCTGTGGACAACTTTGTGCAGAACTATGCGTCCATGTCCCGCAAACCCGCACCAATCGGCGTTTGTGACAGATCGGTCACAAATTCAGCAGAAAAAAATCGATTCAAATCAATGTGTTGCAACGTAAAACCGTCATTTGCAGAGGGTCTGGACGGGATCAAGCAGTGGTTCTCTGCCGAGTATTGCCTGTGGACTAATCCGGTCCGCGAGATGTGGTCTCTGGTATGAATTTTTTCCGATTTGCGGACGCTGGCGGGGTGTGGGCCTGGGCGCAGAAGGTGCTGAGCCATCAGCGGCAAGGGCTGCGGACATGACGGTCATTGAGCGCCGCGTCTGGCCTGTGGGCGCCTTATGCCGTGCGGTGGCCGATGCGCTTGACGCCCGATTCAACCCCGTGGCGGTGCGGGGCGAACTCTCCGGCTTCACGCGCGCTGCCAGCGGGCATTGCTACTTCACCTTGAAGGATGCCAATGGCCAGATTCGCTGCGCCATGTTCCGCCGCTCAGCTGGCCTGCTGAATTTCAGTCCGCGCGACGGTGACAGCGTGGAGGCCCTGGGACGGCTCGACGTCTACGACGCGCGCGGCGACCTGCAATTGATCGTCGAGAGCTTGTCCCGTGCAGGACAGGGCACTCTGTTTGAGCAGTTCCTGCAACTGAAGGCGAAACTGGAGGCGGAGGGGCTGTTCGACGCCGCTCGCAAGCGACCCCTGCCGCTGATGCCTCGAGGCATCGGCCTGGTGACCTCCCTGGGAGCGGCTGCGCTCCATGACGTGGCAACAGCGCTACGCCGGCGTGTGCCTCACATACCGGTGCTGCTTGCACCCGCGGCTGTCCAGGGTGCACAGGCGCCCTCGGAGCTACTGGCTGCACTGCTGGCGCTGTATGAGCAGGCACGCACAGGTGCAATTGACGTGATCCTGCTGGTGCGTGGAGGTGGCTCCTTGGAGGACTTGTGGTCCTTCAACGACGAGCGCCTGGCCCGTGCCATCGCTTCATCGCCGGTGCCCCTGGTCTGCGGGGTTGGCCACGAGACCGATTTCACCATCGCCGACTTCTGCGCCGATCTCCGCGCACCAACCCCCACGGCTGCCGCCGAACTGGTGGCACGGTCCAGGCAGGACTGGCTCGATGGCCTGGCCATGGCCCAGGACAGGCTGACCTCCTCGGCAGGGCGCCGGATGGACTCGCTCGCCCAACGACTCGACGTGGCTACGTCGCGGCTGGGTCGGCCGTCGGGCCGTGTCGGGCTCCAATTGCGGCAGCTTGAGCGCAATGCCCAGCGCCTGCGTTATGCAGCCCAGGGGCGTCTGGCCCAAAGCGAGAGGCGCTTGTTTCAAGCCTTGGACCAACTGCGCCGGGCCGCAGCCACCCGAGTGGAGCATCAAGCCGCTCGACTGGATCGCTCTGGCCTGCGTCTGACCAGCGTGGACCCCCGCCAGGTTCTCCAGCGAGGCTATGCGCTTCTTATGCAACCCGACGGGTCCCTGCTTGCGCACGCTGCCCAGGCCCGTCCGGGTCAAGCGGTTCAGGCCCTGCTGGCCGATGGCCGACTCGATCTCACCGTCGACCAAACGGTCATGGATTAATGCCTAGAATCAAGCCGCGTTTTCCGATCCACCAGACCAAGCAATAAACCAAGAGGAACCTCATGGAGCACACCCTGCCTTCCCTGCCTTATGCGATCGACGCATTGGCCCCCCACTACTCGAAGGAAACCCTCGAGTTCCACCATGGCAAGCACCACAACGCTTACGTGGTCAACTTGAACAACCTCCAGAAGGGCACTGAATTCGAAGCGATGGCCCTTGAGGACATCGTGAAGAAGTCCTCCGGCGGCGTCTACAACAACGCAGCCCAGATTTGGAACCACACCTTCTTCTGGAATTGCATGAAGCCCGCCGGCGGCGGCGAACCTACTGGGCCCCTGGCCGCAGCCATCACTGCCAAATGGGGCAGCTATGCCGCATTCCGTGAAGCCTTTGTGAAGTCGGCCGTTGGTAATTTCGGCTCTGGCTGGACCTGGCTGGTCAAAAAGGCAGACGGTAGCGTCGACATCGTGAACACCGG
Source organism: Comamonadaceae bacterium (assembly GCA_947449025.1). Classification (GTDB taxonomy): domain Bacteria; phylum Pseudomonadota; class Gammaproteobacteria; order Burkholderiales; family Burkholderiaceae_C; genus Ramlibacter. The sequence goes on along the minus strand of CANFQF010000064.1, from coordinate 10,995 downwards.
TGCTGCCGGCACGCCCCTAACCACCGCCGACACAGCCCTCTTGACCGTCGACGTCTGGGAGCATGCCTACTACATCGATTATCGAAACCTGCGCCCCAAGTTTGTCGAAACCTTCCTCGACAAGCTGGTGAACTGGGACTTTGCCCAGAAGAACTTCGCCTGAGGGCGCTTGATCGGATCCGGACCCGAGGTTGCGGGTCCGTCTTCGATCATCGGGCCGCACAAGCGGCCCCAAGGCAAAAGGGCCGCTTGTGCGGCCCTTTTGCTTTGAGTGGTCTGCCGATGGTCAGCGGCTAAAAGGCGCGCCGACCAGACGCGCACCAGCCTTGAGCCCACGTTTGGCGAACCAGCCCTGGTTCATTTCCAAGACGAAGCGAACCGGCCGCTCCGAGCAGTGCGAGTTGACCGTCTGGGGCTGCATGTCCGCCAGATTGACAATGGCACCGTCATCGGCAACGAAGGCTGCGGTGAGCGGAATCAGGGTGTTCATCATCCAGAAGCAATGCGTAGCAGGTTGCTCGAACACGAACAGCATGCCCTCGTGTAGCGGCATGTCCCGTCGCCACATCAATCCGACGCTGCGTTGATCTGGCGTCTGCGCCACCTGGGTATCGATCTGGTACATCCCTGCCTGAAGCGTGATACGCGGGAGGTTCATCTGGGGTTGCTGGGCGTTGGCTGCAGCCATCCACGCCATCAGGCTGATGGCCAGCACCAACGAGAGGAGTCGGGTGGTGATCTTCATGACTGTGATTGTCTCCGATGTGCACCGGTCTGGCTCCACTTCATCCGTTCGCGCCCGCGTGGGCCGGGCCGTTGCCTCGGAGCCAAGCTGGGTCGCCCTGGCAGGGCAGAGCCTATGCGGGTCGTACCCTGTGAATGGTGCGCAACTGGCGGGGCGGACATTGGACAGGCCCCCACACGGCGGGCCCGGAATTAGAAAGGCCCGCACACAGCGGGCCCGGAATTAGAAAGGCCCGCACACAGCGGGCCTTTGTGCACCAACGGCCTGGGCGCGCGGCCTAGGCAGAAGGGGCTGGATCAGGAGGCGTCGGCCTTCTTGGCCTTCTTGGCTTTTTTGGCCTTCTTCTCTTTCTTTTCCTTCTTCACTTCAGACTTTGCCTCAGGCTTGGCGGATGCAGCAGGTGCCGCAGGGGCGGCAGGTGCTGCCGGAGCGGCCGGGGCAGTTTGAGCGAAGGTCGCTGCGGCGAACAAGGTGGCCAGCAGGGCAGAGATCAGTTTGTTCATGGTCAATTTTCCTTCTAGAGTGGCGGGAGGGGCTCTGCCCGTGAGGTACAAATTGTTGAGACCTCAGAGGGCTATGTCTACAACGGGTCATGGTCAATGGCGTTGACCCCAGCGCAGAATATTTATTGCATCGTGGCCCACGGGAAACCTTTGGGTTTCACCGGTAGCCCACCGCCGAGAATCGGCTTGGGTGACTTACAGGCGAAAGAAAAAAAGCCCGCCAGATGGCGGGCTTTTTAGTCGTTGACGACCTATTACTTCTTGGAAGCAGCGGGGGCAGCGGGCTTGGCGCCAGAAGCGGCGGCCTTGGGAGCGTCGGCAGCGAACACGCCAGCGGCGAACAGGGTGGCCAGAGCGGCGGCGATGATCTTCTTCATGATGTTTCCTTAAGCAGTTGGATTGAAGTTGGGATACTCAGTCCTCCCAGTGAACCGGAAGGCCTCTCTCCAACGCGGATCCTACCGAATCCGTTGACATCGTCTTTACAGTAAAACCCGAAGAAGTACTTTTCAAAATGAGTTCTCTGGTACACATAAAACGAGAAAAATAGGCAATAGAGGCGGGTTTTTGTCGAGGCTCGGTCGCGCCGGTCTGCAAAATGTCATCGCTAGAATCTGTCGCAGACTCTGGTGACCGCTTCTCTCAGATCGCTCCCAATTCGACAACGATCCGAGCAAGCTACGATCACCGTTCGTGAGGCCCCTCCCGAGACCCTTTCCCTTGTATCAGCATATCCAGCTGCCCGCCCAGGGCCAAAAAATCTCTGTCCAGGCCGACCGCACGCTTTATGTGCCGGACGAGCCCATCATTCCCTACATCGAGGGAGATGGAACGGGCGTGGACATCACACCGGTGATGTTGAAGGTGGTCGAGGCGGCGGTAGCCAAAGCGTATGGCGGCCGGCGCAAGATCCATTGGATGGAGGTGTACGCAGGCGAAAAATCCACCCGTATTTACGGGCCAGACGTCTGGCTACCCGAAGAAACGCTGCATGCCGTCCGCGACTTTGTGGTGTCCATCAAGGGGCCGCTGACCGCGCCCGCCGGTGGTGACATTCGGTCCCTCAATGTAGCCTTGCGGCAGGAACTCGACCTCTACGTGTGCCTTCGTCCCATCCGGTACTTCAAAGGAGTGCCTTCGCCCCTGAAGGAGCCGGAAAAGACCAATATGGTGATCTTCCGCGAGAACTCCGAAGACCTTTACGCGGGGATCGAGTACGAGGCCGAGACCGATCCGGCCAGAAAATTGATCAAGTTCTTGATCGAGGAAATGGGGGTCAACAAGATCCGATTTCCTGATACCTCGGGCATCGGTATCAAGCCCGTCTCACGAGAAGGTACGGATCGGCTGGTTCGCAAGGCTATCCAATACGCCATCGACAATGACAAGCCGAGCGTGACGATTGTCCATAAGGGCAACATCATGAAGTTCACTGAAGGCGGCTTTCGCGACTGGGCCTATGCCCTGGCCCAGCGCGAGTTCGGCGCGCAGTTGATCGACGGCGGGCCCTGGTGCAAGTTCAAGAATCCGAAAACCGGCAGGGAAATCGTCGTCAAGGACTCGGTCACCGACGCCTTCTTGCAGCAGATCCTCTTGCGCCCGGCCGAGTACAGCGTGATTGCCACCCTGAACTTCAATGGCGACTACATCTCCGACGCCCTGGCGGCGCAGGTAGGCGGCATCGGTATTGCTCCCGGTGCCAACCTGAGTGATTCAGTCGCTATGTTCGAGGCGACCCATGGCCCCTCGCCCAAGTACGCCGGCATGGATTATGTGAATCCCGGCTCCGAGATCCTGGCGGCAGAAATGATGCTGCGCCACATGGGTTGGACGGAGGCTGCAGACCTCATCATTGGAGCCATGGAGAGGTCGATCCTGAGCAAGCGAGTGACCTATGACTTCGCTCGACTGATGGACGGCGCGACCCAGGTCAGTTGCTCGGCCTTTGGCAAGGTATTGATCGAGAACATGTGAGGATAGAACGCCCGACTTTTGGGCCGGTGGGACCTTATCGGCGCGCTACCGGCGGTGCCGTCCCGAGCGTTGCAATGCAAGCCACACCGCGAGCAACGCCCCAAGCGACCTCCGAAGCTAGTCGGCCAGTGGCCGCTTTTCAGGGTGCCCGCGGGTGATTCGCCTGGAACTGCGGCGCTCGGACCCGTGCCGGTCGGGGAGGGCGAGTCTCGATGGGCCTGTCATGAAAGCCGACCGGCTCCATGACGGGTTCCTGCGCGTCCGTAATGTCTGCCTGGATGTTCTGGGCCATCTGGCCCTTTGGCCCCTGGATGACATCAAACTGGACCTTTGCGCCCTGCTTGAGTGTCTTGAAACCATCCATCGTGATGGCGCTGAAGTGGGCGAAGATGTCCGTGCCCCCTCCGTCGGGCTCGATGAAGCCGAAACCCTTTGCATCATTGAACCATTTGACAGTGCCAGTCGCCATGTGGGAATCCTCTCCTTGGCAGTTGGTGCCGGCCGGTTGCATTCCGGATCCGGCATGTGACGGTCGGCGCAGTGTCGGGGAGGGGCATTACCCTTGTCAACGATTTTCGCGTACTAAAGTTCGAATTAATAAAGTTTTGTAGATCTGCAGACCCCACGGCACTGGGCTGCCGCAGCTGTCTGTGGGTGCCCCCGCACATGAATTGCATGGCGCTTAACATGCGGCGTGATCGGCAAGTGCTGACGCGCGAACAGGGATACGAGCAGCATCAGCAGCAGAGCCGACCGAGAGGTCGATAGAATGAAATTCATGGCCAGTAAAAAACCGGTACCCGCCCCTATCGCGCCCAAAGAGCGGCCGCGGGACGACGAAGGCGGTTCTCTGGTGCTTGAGCGTCTGACGCAGAAGACCCAGCCCCCACAGATGTATCAGGTCGTCATGCTCAATGACGACTACACCCCGATGGAGTTCGTGGTGGTGGTGATCCAGGAGTTCTTCAACAAGGACCGAGAGACCGCCACCCAAATCATGCTCAAGATCCACCTCGACGGTAAAGCCGTGTGTGGCGTCTACTCGCGCGACGTGGCTGCGACCAAGGTCGATCAGGTCCAGGACGCTGCCCGCCAGGCGGGGCATCCCCTTCAATGTGTGAGTGAACCGATCGAGTGAGTGAAGATGCAGCCGATCCGGATTAAAGTGGGGTTGAACGCGAGTCGCTCATCCCCAGGTAGCAAGGCAAAGGAATTTTCATGATTGCCCAGGAATTGGAAGTCAGCCTCCACATGGCGTTCGTGGAGGCCAGACAGCAGCGTCACGAGTTCATCACGGTGGAGCATCTATTGCTCGCCTTGCTGGACAACCCAAGCGCCGCAGAGGTGCTGCGCGCCTGCGCGGCCAATATTGATGACTTGCGCAAGTCGCTGGCGAATTTCATCAAGGACAACACGCCTCAGGTCGCGGGGACTGACGAGGTGGATACCCAGCCCACGCTGGGTTTCCAGCGGGTCATCCAGCGCGCGATCATGCATGTGCAGTCCACTGGCAGTGGCAAGAAGGAAGTGACCGGCGCCAATGTGCTGGTGGCCATCTTTGGCGAGAAGGACTCGCACGCGGTCTACTACCTGCACCAGCAGGGCGTCACCCGCCTGGATGTCGTCAACTACATCGCCCACGGCATCAAAAAGAGCGACCCGCCCGAGCCCACCAAGGGCGGCGACGCTCCCGGTGCCGAGCAGGAGGCCGAGAGCGGCGAGAAGAACGAGAAGGCCTCGCCGCTGGAGCAGTTCACCCTCAACCTGAACCAAGCGGCCAAGGAAGGCAAGATCGACCCGCTGATTGGCCGAGAGTACGAGGTCGAGCGTGTGATCCAGATTCTGTGCCGCCGTCGCAAGAACAACCCGCTGCTGGTGGGCGAAGCTGGCGTGGGCAAGACCGCCATCGCCGAGGGCTTGGCTTGGCGCATCGTGCAGACCGACGTTCCCGAGATCCTCGCAGACTCTGTCGTTTATTCCCTCGACATGGGCTCGCTGCTGGCGGGCACCAAGTACCGCGGTGACTTTGAGCAACGGCTCAAGGGAGTGCTCAAGTCGCTCAAGGACAAGCCCAACGCTATTTTGTTCATTGACGAGATTCACACCCTGATCGGCGCGGGCGCGGCGTCGGGGGGCACCCTCGACGCATCGAACCTGCTCAAGCCAGCCCTGTCCAGCGGACAGCTCAAATGCATCGGCGCGACCACCTTCACCGAGTACCGTGGCATCTTCGAGAAGGACGCGGCACTGTCGCGTCGTTTCCAGAAGGTCGACGTGGTCGAGCCAACGGTCGAGCAGACCGTGGACATCCTCAAGGGCCTCAAGAGCCGCTTCGAGGAGCACCACAGTGTCAAGTACGCGCTGGCGGCGCTGCAGGCGGCCGCTGAGCTTTCGGCCAAGTACATCAACGACCGGCACCTGCCCGACAAGGCCATCGATGTGATCGACGAGGCAGGCGCGGCCCAGCGAATCCTGCCGCCGAGTAAGCGTAAGAAGACGATCTCGCGCAACGAGGTGGAAGAGATCGTGGCCAAGATCGCCCGCATCCCGCCGGCCAATGTGTCCAATGACGACCGCGGCAAGCTGCAGACCATTGAGCGTGACCTCAAGGCGGTGGTGTTCGGTCAGGACAAGGCGCTGGAGGTGCTGGCCAGTGCGGTCAAGATGGCGCGATCGGGCCTGGGCAAGGGCGACAAGCCGATCGGCTCCTTCCTGTTCTCGGGCCCCACCGGCGTGGGCAAGACCGAGGCGGCCAAGCAGTTGGCCTACATCATGGGCATCGAGCTCATTCGGTTCGACATGTCTGAGTACATGGAGCGCCACGCGGTCTCCCGTCTGATCGGCGCGCCTCCGGGCTATGTTGGCTTTGACCAGGGCGGCTTGCTCACTGAGGCAGTGACCAAGAAACCGCACGCGGTGCTGCTTCTCGATGAGATTGAAAAGGCCCACCCGGACATCTTCAACGTGCTGCTCCAGGTGATGGACCACGGCACGCTGACCGACAACAACGGGCGCAAGGCCGATTTCCGCAACGTGATCATCATCATGACCACCAATGCGGGCGCCGAGACCATGAACAAGGCCACCATCGGCTTCACCAACCCGCGTGCGGCGGGCGACGAAATGGCGGACATCAAGCGCCTGTTCACGCCAGAGTTCCGCAACCGGCTGGACGCCATCGTGAGCTTCAAGCCGCTGGACGAGCAGGTCATCCTGCGGGTGGTCGACAAGTTCCTGCTGGTCCTTGAGCAGCAGCTGTCGGATAAGAAGGTGGACGTCACGTTTACCGACAACCTGCGCAAGTTCCTGTCCAAGAAGGGCTTCGACCCTCTCATGGGTGCCCGTCCGATGCAGCGTCTGATCCAGGACACGATCCGCAAGGCCCTGGCCGATGAACTGCTGTTCGGCCGGCTCACCGACGGTGGCCGCCTCACGGTGGACCTCGACGACAAAGACGAAGTTCAGCTCGACATTCAGCCGCTGCCCAAGCGCGAAGGAAAGTCGAAGGCGGAGCCGGAAGAGATTGGAACAGGCCGGGCCTGAGCTAGGCCCTGTGCTGATTGAAAAAGCCGCCCTCGGGCGGCTTTTTCATGGTCCCAATATCAGGGCGTCAACGGGTTCCAAACATCCGGTCGCCCGCATCGCCGAGCCCCGGCATGATGTAGCCGTGGTCGTTGAGGCCGCGGTCGATCGCCGCCGTATAGATGGGCAGGTCGGGATGAGCGGCCTGCAAGGCGGCCACGCCTTCGGGGCAGGTCAGCAAGCAAACGAACTTGATGGACCGCGGCTGGAGCTCCTTGAGTCGCGTCACCGCTGCCGCCGCGCTGTTGCCGGTGGCCAGCATCGGGTCGACCACGATCACGTCGCGGTCGGCCATGCCCTGGGGCATCTTGAAGTAGTACTCGACGGCCTGCAGGGTGTCGGGGTCGCGGTACAGACCGATATGACCGACCCGTGCGCCCGGCACCACCTGGAGCATGCCCTCGAGGATGCCGGTACCGGCCCGGAGGATGGAGACGAAGACCAGCTTTTTGCCGTCGATCATCGGCGCGTCCATCGGCTCCAGCGGAGTCTCGATCCGAACCCGGTGGACCGGCATGTCGCGGGTGACCTCGTAGGCCATGAGCATGGAAAGTTCGTTGAGCAGGCGACGGAAGCTGCTGGTCGAGGCTTCCTTGTCGCGCATCAGCGTGAGCTTGTGCTGGACCAGCGGATGGTCGATGACGTGGACGTTGTTCATGAGTTTGTGGCTCTGTTTGACAAGACTTCAGCGGCGCCGGCCCGCCAGGCTCCCCAGTACGCCGCGCATGATCTGGCGGCCGACTTGGCTGCCGACGCTGCGCACCGCCGATTTGGCCAGGGCATGGACCAGGCCCTCGCGCTGTCCGCCGCGCGGCCCGGTGGAGCCGAATAGGAAGTTGCCTAGCCCGGTGAGCATGCCTGCTTCTTCCTTGGCAGACGGCTTTGGGGTCGGACTGGGAGCAGGTGCGGTCACGGTCCCTGCCGTTCGCCGTTCAGGGCCACGGGTAGGGGCAACGGGGGCTTGTGGCGCCGTCTTTACCGCCTTTGCCGCCTGTGCCGGCGCGGCGCTGGCCCGACCGGTGAGCCGCTCGTAAGCGGACTCGCGGTCGAGTGACTGATCGTAGCGGCCGGCCAGAGGTGAGTGGGCCATCAGCGCCCGTCGCTCGGCCGGCTCGAGTGGACCCAGGCGGCTGCCCGGTGGCAGCACATAGCCGCGCTGTGTCGGGGTCGGGCGGCCCTGGGCATCGAGAAGGCTGAGCAATGCTTCGCCGACCGCCAGTTCGCTGATTGCCGCCTCGATGTCCAGCCCCGGGCGTGGCCGCATGGTCTGGGCGGTGGCCTTGACCGCTTTCTGATCGCGCGGGGTGAAGGCGCGCAGCGCGTGCTGGATCCGGTTGCCCAGCTGGCCCAGGACCGTGTCGGGCAGGTCCAAGGGGCTTTGGGTGACGAAATACACGCCCACGCCCTTTGAGCGAACCAGGCGGACCACCAGCTCGATCCGGTCGACCAGGGCTTTGGGCGCGTCGTCGAACAGCAGGTGGGCCTCGTCAAAAAAGAACACCAGCTTGGGCTTGTCCATGTCCCCGACTTCGGGCAATTGCTCGAACAGCTCGGACAGCATCCACAGCAGGAAGGTCGCGTACAGACGAGGTGAGCCCATCAGGCGGTCCGCCGCCAGGATATTGACCCGGCCGTGTCCACGGTCATCGAGCTGGAGGAAGTCGAGGATATCCAGCATGGGCTCGCCGAAAAAGCGGTCGCCGCCTTCGGCCTCGATCTGCAGCAGGCCGCGCTGGATCGCGCCCACGCTGGCCGCGCTGACGTTGCCGTACTCGGTGGTGAAGCTGCGTGCGTTCTCGCCCACGTACTGCAGCATCGCTCGCAAATCCTTCAGGTCGAGCAGCAGCAGGCCCTGTGCGTCGGCGATGCGAAACACGATCTGCAGAACCCCCGCCTGGGTCTCGTTCAGGCCGAGCATGCGCGAAAGCAGCATCGGTCCCATGTCGGACACGGTGGCCCGTACCGGGTGGCCTTGCTCGCCAAACAGGTCCCACAGAGTGACCGGACAGGCCGCCGGCGCAGGAAGGGGCAGGCCGCGCTCTTCGAGGGAGGCCTGGAGGCGGGGGGAGGGCTGACCAGCGTGGCCGATGCCCGCCAGGTCGCCCTTGACGTCGGCCATGAAGACCGGCACCCCCATGCGTGAAAAGCCCTCGGCCAGCCGCTGCAGGGTGACCGACTTCCCGGTGCCAGTTGCCCCTGTCACCAGTCCGTGGCGGTTGGCCAGCGCCGGCAACAAGAGGCACTCGGCCGGCGCGTCCAGCCCGACGGTACGCGCCAGAAGCAGGGGGGAGGGCGGTAAGGGCGTCGGGGCGGCGGTGGACATGGGGTCTGAAAAGTAGAATCAGTGCTTTGCGCTAGCGTACCTCACCCTGGACAGGGGGCCGAGGCCGCGGTGCACCGACTCGACAAGGAACACTCTCGTGGCAGGTCACAGCAAATGGGCCAATATCCAGCACCGCAAAGGCCGGCAGGATGAAAAGCGCGGCAAGGTCTGGACGCGGGTCATCCGCGAAATCATGGTCGCTGCCCGCCAGGGCGGGGGCGACCTGAACGCCAATCCCCGCCTGCGCCTGGCGGTAGACAAGGCCAAAGCCGCCAACATGCCGGCCGATACGGTCAAACGCAACATCGACAAGGCCACCGGCAACCTCGAGGGGGTCAACTATGAGGAGATCCGCTACGAGGGCTACGGCATCGGTGGCGCGGCGATCATCGTTGACACCATGACCGACAACAAGGTCCGTACCGTGGCCGAGGTGCGGCATGCCTTCAGCAAATACGGCGGCAACATGGGCACCGAAGGCTCGGTGGCTTTCCAGTTTCGCCACGTGGGGCAGATCATCCTGGCGCCTGGAACTTCCGAGGACCGGGTGATGGAAGTCGCCCTGGAAGCTGGCGCCGACGACGTGATCAGCGACGAGGATGGTGCGATCGAAGTGATCACCGCGCCGGGCGCCTTCGAGCAGGTGCGCGACGCGCTGACGGCCGCCGGCCTTGCGCCCGAAGTCGCCGAGGTCACCATGCGGCCGGAAAACACGATTGCGGTCGCAGGCGACGAGGCCACCCGCATGCAAAAGCTGCTGGACATGCTGGAAGACCTCGACGACGTGCAGGATGTGTTCCACAACGCCGAGATCTCCGAGTGAGGGCGGCGGCATGAAGGTTCTCGTCATCGGCTCTGGCGGTCGCGAGCACGCGCTGGCCTGGAAGCTGGCCCAATCTCCCCGGGTGCAGACGGTGTATGTGGCGCCGGGCAATGGTGGTACGGCCACCGACCCGGCCCTGGTCAATCTGCCGATTACCGACATCGACCTGCTACGCCAATGGGCGCTGGACGAGAAGGTGGGGCTGACGGTGGTCGGCCCCGAGGCGCCACTGGCGGCCGGGGTGGTGGACGCCTTTCGCGCCGCCGGACTGCGCATCTTCGGCCCCACCCAGGCAGCCGCGCAGCTGGAAAGCTCCAAGGCCTTCTCCAAGGCCTTCATGAAGCGTCACGGCATTCCGACCGCTTCTTACGAGACCTTCACCGATCCGGCCCTGGCCCACGCCTATGTGGACCAAATGGGCACACCCATCGTGGTCAAGGCCGATGGCCTGGCCGCCGGCAAGGGTGTGGTGGTGGCGATGACGGCCGCCGAGGCGCATGAGGCGATCGACTTCATGCTGGTGGACAACACGCTGGGTGTCACGCACAACGCCGGCGGCGCCCGTGTGGTGATCGAGGAATTCTTGCAAGGCGAGGAGGCCAGCTTCATCGTCCTGTGCGATGGCAAGAACGTCACCGCCCTGGCCACCAGCCAGGACCACAAGCGGCTGCAGGACGGCGACCAGGGCCCCAACACCGGAGGCATGGGGGCTTATTCGCCGGCGCTGGTGGTGACGCCTGAAGTCCATGCCCGCGCCATGCGCGAGGTCATCTTGCCCACCATCCGCGGAATGGAAAAGGACGGTATCCCCTACACAGGCTTTCTCTATGCGGGCTTGATGATCGACGCCCAAGGCGCGGTCAAGACCCTGGAGTTCAATTGCCGCATGGGCGACCCGGAGACCCAGCCTATTCTGATGCGGCTCAAGTCTGACCTGTTCGAGGTGATGTTGGCCGCCACCAGCGGCACCCTGGACCAGGTCGAATTGCAGTGGGACCGCCGCACCGCCCTAGGCGTGGTGATGGCGGCTGCCGGCTACCCGCTT
>CANFQF010000063.1 GCA_947449025.1 Comamonadaceae bacterium | reverse complement strand
GTTGGCTATTTCCGCCATGCGGTCCCACGCCTGGGGCGTCTCGACCTGCACGATGACTTCGAGTTCCGGCCCGCTGCTGCGAAGGTAGTCGGGTACGGCACCGAAGCGGCTAGCGCGGTGCACAGCGGCCACTCCACGAATGCCGTGAGGCGGATACCTCGTGGCCGATACTGCTGCCCGCGCTTCCTCAACGGTCTGCACCATCGGGAACATTAGCGTCTGTGCGCCGGCGTCCAGCACACGCTTGACGATCACCGGCTCGTTCCATGGGACCCGCGTGACCACACCCACTGGCGTAGAGGCGAGGGCGCGCAGCAGGTCCACAGTTTGTGAAAGGTCCAACGGGACATGCTCCATGTCGACAACGACAAAATCCAGCCCCGTCCACCCGACGGCTTCTGCACAAGTGGCTGACACCGACATGAGCCATGTACCGACGGCTGCGCCAGCGCTTGAAAGCCGGCGCTTGAAGTGGTTGGGGACCATGGTGAAAACTCCAAGAATTATGGGGAGGGTAAACCCGATCCGACACATACCCCGTGTCAGATATCATCAATTCTAAGCTGAATTTGAGTCGTGTTTGAAAAAATTACCCCTTGAATGATAATTCAAGGAACAGAGCACTACTTAGAAAGCAGTTGAAATTAAAATTGGCAGAACTTTATCCGACCTTAGGAAAATTAATGTCGAAATTGGCTCGACTTGCTGCGTTTTCTGGCTTTGCTGGACTTGGCAATACTCCAGGCCAACGCCGAATGACCTGATCCGTGTATTCAAATCATCGAATTTTACCCACCTGCGGCGCCATGCACAGCATCCCAATGCAACGCCAAGGCCGCGCAAATAAAGTCGCGCAGGCGATCAGCCGGCCATTTTCAGACGCGCGGAGGTGGCCACGGGCGATCACATGAAAGCAGGTGACCATGGATTAATGGCGCACAGCTGGAGTTAGCGCAAAAAGTTATTCATAAATAACGTATTTTGCTTGCGCCATACCCCATAAATGTCGATGACAAAACTGGCGATTGAAATAATTTTACCCCAAGTGTCCGGCAAGGCCTGGGGAATGGCTTATCGCAGGCAACGTCGGAAGCTAGCCTATTAATTTAAAAAAATAATTTTAACTCAATTTAATTTTTCAATCCGACAGGGCAAAACATGAAGAAGCTCTCATACTTTTTGGCTGCAACTGGCATATCCCTGGCTGCACTGGCGCAATCAAATGTGTATGCGCAAGCTTGGCCAAACCGACCAGTACAAGTCATTGTTCCATCCGCCCCGGGCGATGGAGGTGACAGTGCAGCCAGACTAATCGGTCAGAAGCTGCAGGAGAAGTTGGGCCAGAGTTTTATCATCGAAAACAAGACAGGGGCTGGCGGAATACTTGGAAGTTTGGCGGCGAAGGCTGCCAAACCAGACGGCTATAACTTTGTTGTTGGAAATGCGGGCTCGCATGCCATCAACACGGCCGTATATGAAAAATTAGCCTATGACCCCATAAAAGACTTTGAGCCCGTATTTTTGATTAATAAAGCACCAAATGTTTGCGTGATCAACCCTTCGATGCCCGCAAATAATTTGTCTGAGTTCGTGGCGCTGGCCAAAAAAGACCCCGGCAAGTACACGTTTGCCTCCGGGGGTAATGGAACATCAGCGCACCTATCTGCTGAATACCTAAAAATGATAGCTGGTATTGATTTACTTCATGTACCGTACCGCGGCGCTGCTCCGGCAGTGTTGGCCGTGATTGCGGGAGAGGCCCACTTATTTTGTGGAAATCTGCCGCCAGCCATCCCACACATCAAATCCGGAAAGCTACGCGCACTTGGAGTGACAACGTTACAACGTAGTCCTGAATTGCCGAATGTACCGACGATTGACGAATCCGGTTACAAGGGATTCGAATCGGTCGCTTGGTATGCATTTTTTGCTCCAAAAGGCACGCCCACCTCCATCATTTCCTCACTCAGCAAGATATTAGATGAAATTTTGAAAGCGCCAGAAGTCCGCGAACAGCTGCAGACAATTGGCACCCAGCCTGCCGGTGGAACACCCGAAGATTTAAAACAGTTTCAAAGCAATGAAGTCCAGAAATGGATCAAAGTTGCTCGGATCGCAAAAGTCTCACTTTAGATCGACCGTCTGGCACGCCATGAGCGTGTCTCAACAACCCCTATTCAACCAATGAAATTTCACGGAGTTGTCAATCGAGCATGTCCGACGACTCAACTGCGACTGCGATCTGAAAGCCTGCTAAATACAAATTAGAAGTTGTCCAGCCTCTCACCCCGCCGCGAGCGCCTCAACACCTGGGGGCACGGGTTGGTAGGGGTGTTGGGCGAGTAGCGCAACATCTGGCATCGACCGCAAACTTGACCGCGTCGGCACGGCAAAAGCTCCATCGATGAGTTGCGGATGGATGCCAGGAATCAACTTTTCGAACAGTTCGCTCTCTTCGTACTGCAGTTCAATCATGTCGCATTCAGGGGCGACACCGGCCACCACCAGGCTATGTAGTGATGCGATGGGCCCGCTGGGGTTGTGCGGCGAAAATTGCACTTCAGCAGAGCGGGCACGCTCGGCGATACGCAGCATCTCCCACGGGCCGCCGCAGTACTTCACGTCGGGCATCACCACGTCATAGAGGCCCGCATCAAACAAGGGCTGGAAGCCTGCGCACCCGATCTGCGTTTCGGCAGCGGCCAGCAGTACACCATGCTCGTTTGCGGCAGAGCGCAGGCGTTTGAGCGAGGTCCAATTTGCTCTGGTCTCAGGAAGTGGGCACTCAAACCAGTGCAGTCGCGCTGGCGATAGCGCCGCTAACACCTCGTGAGCACGCGCTTCGTCAAACCGCCAGTGGCAATCGACCATCAAGCGGGCCTCTGGACCAATCGCATCGCGCAGCGCCATCATGCAATCTATGCCGTGACTCATGCGCTGGCGTCCTTCTGCTGTGCTGCAGAGCGCCGGCGTGAGACCGTCGAATGGTGCGGCTTTGAATGCACGATAACCAGCTGTGAGGGCGCGGCGGGCGGTCGTCGCGAACCCATCAGGCCGCCGATCGGTGGTTGCACGATTAATGTTGGCGTAAGCCATCAACTTTGTTCGCTGCAGCGGACCCAGTAATGACGGCCAGTCTTGACCTCTTCTGCCAGCTTGCATCTCTAACAGAGCCTGCAGCGTCGCACTGATCGCCGCTGCATGAACGAGCCCACCCGTGGAATGGGTAGCCACACGCAGCAACGAAATAGCGGTTTCGATCGGCAAACCGCGCACCTGGTTTGCAACCAGCTCGATCGCGCCGCGCAGCATCGGCTCCCAAGCATTCAATGAGGCTTCGCCCCAAGCACAGACACCTTCGCTGTCCGTCACTGCGACAAAAGTCCAGTTGGTCTTCGGTGAGACATTCAAAACCTCGCAGCGGATTGACGCGATGCTTGCTTGCAAGTCTGCCCCCTTGGTCAAACGATGCGGATAACCAGCTCAACAGCTTTCAATTACCGCGGGTGAAATTCAATCAGAACATGTGATGAATGCTGAAATCGCGCCCAAACAAAACCGTTAGAAAATTGGCTTTTTCGCTCAAAGATTTCGCTCGAAGATTCCCATCTCAGCTGCTCTGATTTTAAGCTACCGAGGAATGAAGAGTGAGCTTAAGAAAAAACTGGCGATCAAGAGAAGCGCCAACCAAGGTAGGAGCAGGCATAGGGTGAACTTCGCGGAGAATAAATTTGCACCCGGCAGCCTTTGGAACGAAATTTCGTTCCCATACTGAGTTCAAAGCCGCAGGCTGCCAGCCAGCCTTGGCCTTGGAAGACGCCTCCACCAAGCATGGACCGACTGCACGCTCGCTTCGAGCAGTCGGTCCTTTTCATATCGGCAGTGTTTCTTTCGATCGACCCTTCGCAATGAAGCTGCTCATTCAATGCTGGCTTCTGGGTCTTGCACTCCTACACGGGAGTGTGGGGGCCAGCGAGTTGGCCACCCGTTTGAAGGCCGGCCAACATGTGCTGCTAATGCGGCACGCCTACGCGCCCGGGGTTGGCGATCCACCGGGATATTCGCTGGATCGCTGCGACAGCCAGCGACGCCTGAACGATGAAGGCCGGGGCCAGGCCGCAGGGATCGGAAACTGGCTGAAGGCCCAGGGCATTGCCCAAGCACGGGTTTTCTCCAGCCCCTGGTGCCGGTGCACCGAGACAGCGCAGTTGCTCGGTCTCGGCCCGGTGACGGTCGAGCCTTCTCTGGCATCCTTCTTTGAAGAGGCTGGGCGGTCGGCCGCGCAGACAAAGGCCCTGCAGAACTTCATCGCCAACGCGATGCGCAGCCCAGACGGCGCGCCCCTGATTCTGGTGACACACCAGGTCAATATCAGTGACTTCGTGGGTCAAGCTATTGGCACGGGGGACATGGTTCTTGCCCGCGTCACCGCGGAGGGAAGGCTCGTGAATTACCAGCGCTACCCGAGCCCGTGAGCCAGGGCACGCAGCAAGCAAGCATGCGGAGCGGGGTAGGTTGCCGGAGTCGCTGACTCGCCCCGACCAACACCCGGCAACGCGCCCTATTACCCAATGATCAAATTGGAACGTACCACCTTTCTTCCTAGCCGGACCGCAGCGCTGGAGCGCATCGCTCGGGTACGGCCATCGGACTACGAGCGCACCCGCAACCACCTCGAGGGGGCGGTCACCGGTCTCTCGCCCTATGTGACCCATGGTCTCATCACCCTGCGCGAGGTGCTGGAGGGCGTTCTGGCCCAGGAGGCCTTGCCCGTGCAACACAAGCTGGCGTTCGAACTCGGGTGGCGCGAGTTTTTTCGCCATGCGTGGCATCACTCGGGCGATCAAATTTTCCAGTCCCTGCACGCGGGCCCCCAAGCCGAGATGGCCTACGACCCGGTGATACCCGTGGATATCCGGGAGGGCCGTACCGGCGTGCCCGTCATCGACGAGGCCGTGCGCACGCTGTACGCCACAGGCACTTTGCACAACCACGCCCGCATGTGGCTGGCCAGTTACGTGGTGCACCTGCGGCGGGTTCACTGGCGCGCAGGCGCTGACTGGCTGGTGGCGCACCTGTTCGATGGCGATCTGGGCAGCAACCACCTGAGCTGGCAGTGGGTGGCCGGCACCGGCAGCCACAAGCCCTACTTGTTCAATGCAGAAAACGTGGCGCGCTTCGCACCCGCGGCCTGGCACAGCCCCGGGACGGTGGTCGACCAGTCCTATGAACAACTGGACCAGATCGCTCGAGGCACGCGGGGCGCGAACGCGCAAGTCCTGGCGGAGCGGCAGAAGCCACCCGGCCTGCAGGGTGTCATCGAGCCAGCCTTGCAAGCCGCACCACCCACGGGGCTGGGGATCCTCACTTTCAAAGGCGATGACTCTGTCGCCCTGGCCGCCGACCAAGAACGTTTCCGCGGCCGCGAAGTCTGGCTGATTCATCCCTGGGCGCTGCGCGCGCCGCCGCCGGACCTGCCGGCGTCTGCGGTGGTGATCGGCCTGTACCTGCGGGACCACCATGCCGCCTGGCCCTGGCCCGAGGCCCGTTGGCGCTGGGTGGACACGGCCATGGCAGCCATCACTAGAGAACGCTGGCTGGTGAACGCGCAGGACCTGCGCAGGTTGCTGGCAGGCGCTGCGCGGGTGCGCAGCGTCGACGACCCGCACATCACCAGGTGGCTGTACCCCCTGGCGCAGCTCGACGCCGCGCCAGCCCTGTTCCCGCAGGTCGATCGGCCCTGCGGCAGCTTCTCCCAGTGGTGGACACGCGCCACACGCGGGCTGGTAGACGCCGGGGCGCTGCTGTGAGCGCCTCCGCGCTGGTCTGGTTCAAGCGTGACCTGCGCATCGCGGACCACGCGCCGCTCGCCGAGGCTGCGCACTGCGAAGCGGCGCTGGCGCTCTACATCATCGAGCCCGCCTGGCTGGAGAGCCCGGAGTGCCACCCCCGACATGTCGCCTGGCTGCTTGAATGCCTGGAGACGCTGCGGATCGCCTTGGCCAAGAAGAATCTGCCGCTGCTGGTGCGCGTGGGTGAGGCCCCCGAGGTGATGACGGGACTGCGGCGTGAATTCGCCTTCACCCACCTTTTCAGCCACGAGGAAACGGGCCCGGGCTGGAGCTATGCGCGCGACAAAGCGGTAGCCCGGTGGTGCCGGGCGCATGGCGTCGCATGGACCGAGTGGCCGCAGACTGGCGTGGTGCGCCGGCTGAAAGACCGGCGGGGTTGGGCAAGGCTCTGGCAGCAACGCATGGATGCCCCCTCAATTCCGGTGCCGGCGGGATTTCGTGAGCCGCCCCACTCCAGGCGCGCCTCCCTGAGCGACATGCTCCCGACCCTGCCCACCCTGCACGACCTCGGTCTGGCTTGGGACGCCGCCCCACTCAATACGGTAGGCGCGCCCGAGACCCGGCGCGCGCCGCCAGCGAGTGAGGAAGCGGCGCACCAGGTGCTGCAAAGCTTTCTGCGCGAGCGTGGCTTGGGCTACCGTCGGCACCTGTCGAGCCCGCTCGATGCCGAGGAGGGATGCAGCCGCCTGTCGGCGCATCTGGCATTCGGAACACTCTCCATGCGTACGGTGCACCAGGCCACGGAGGCGGCCATCCAGACAACCCCCAGTCGGGAACTGGCCTACGACCTGCGAGGCTTTGCCGGGCGACTCCGCTGGCATTGCCACTTCATGCAAAAGCTCGAGGACGAGCCCTCCATCGAGTGGCGCAACTTCGCGCGCACAGTCGATGGCCTGCGCCCCGGCGACGGCACCGAGTTGCAAGATGCCGACCGCGAGCGGCTCGCCGCCTGGTGCGAGGGACGCACCGGGTTCCCGATGGTCGACGCCTGCATGCGGCAGCTACGCGCTACTGGTTGGCTCAACTTCCGCATGCGGGCCATGCTGGTGAGCTTTGCGGCTTATCACCTGTGGCTGCATTGGCGCGAGCCTGGCCTCTTCCTGGCGAGGCAGTTTCTCGATTTCGAACCGGGCATCCACTGGAGCCAGATGCAGATGCAGTCGGGTACGACGGGCATCAACACACTGCGGATCTACTCCCCCACCAAGCAGGCGCTGGACCAGGACCCGCAGGGGCTCTACATCCGGCGCTGGGTGCCCGAGCTCGGCACCAGCGCGTACCCGGCGCCCATCGTGGACGAACGCAGCGCGCTGGCCGAGGCGAAGCGAAAGCTGTATGCCCTGCGCGCGACACCTGAGGCGAAGGGTGAGGCAGGGGCGATCCAGCAAAAACATGGCTCGCGACGCAGCGGCCTGCCGCCCTCCGGCGTCCGCGCGCGCAAGACCTCATCCGCGGACCTGGGGCAAGGGAGTCTGTTCTAGATCAGCTTTTCAGCGACTCGAGGCTGTTTTTCAGCGCGGGCCAGACCGTACCCGCTGCCCCGACAAAGGCCCGAATCAACGGGTCGTCGCGCCGGCTGGCGAGGTGCGCGATGTGAAGCGAATACTCGGCATGCACGAGGGGAGAGACCGCCAGCCGCCCCTCCCGCTCTCCATCGATGGCGTGCTCCAGTCGAACCAGGGTCAAGCCAGCGCCGCCCTGGACCATCGCCCGCGCGAAGGTGGCATTGTCAAAGCCGATCACTGAGTTGAGCGTGAGGCCACGCGCTCCGAAGAGTTCATGCAGGATGGCTGAATAGGCCATGCCCTCGTCGGAAGGCGTGACCCAGGGCAGATAAGCCAATGCCTCCCAGTCTGCGGATTCGATCTGCGACTTCCAGGCGGCGGGGCCGACGATGCGAAATTGCACCTTCGTCAGCTCGTGATACTCGAGGGCCACATCGGTGGGGCGATCGAGCAAGACTGCTACGTCCAAGTCTCCGCTCTTGAGCCCCTGGCGCGAGCCGGAGGACGGACGCACCCGAAGGTCGACGTTAACCAGCGGGTGCTGCGCGCGCATTTCCGAGATCACATCGCCCAGGCGGTTGGCCGACAAGTCGCTGCTGGAGCCCACCACCAATTGCCCTTGCACCTTGCCGCGCATCTCACGGGCAAACGATGAAAAATGCATCGCCTCATTCAGCAGCATCTTGGCCTTGCGAAAGAGCAATTCGCCCGCCGGGGTGAGCTCGAGGTTGCGATTGGTGCGGACAAACAGCTGGTTGTCGAGTGCCTCCTCGACGGCACGCACGTGGGCGCTGGCCGCGGACTGGCTGATATGCAGCCGCTCGGCGGCGCGCGTGAGGTGCTGTTCTTCGGCAACGGCGACGAAGGTGCGGAGCTGGGTGAGGTCGATCAACATGGTGACGGTCGTCATTTTGCAGCGGCGCTCGGACCGTCTCGCGGCGCGGGTAAACCCTGATCTTCGGGAAACCTGCACACCGCGATTCGAAAAATGCGATGGACGCATCGGCGCACCTGTTCCTAGACTGCCTGCCGGATTTCAGCACCGCCTGCCATGACCGCCAACACGACTGAAGATTTCGCCGCCACCCTGAGCCGCTTCGCCTGCCAGCTCACACTGGACAAGCTGCCGCCAGAAGCCCAGGCGGCGGCCCGGGCCAATATCTTCGACACCCTGGCATGCGCCGCGGCGGGTTCCAGCGCCTCGGCGATCTCGGAAGTGCGCGGCCTGGCGGCCGAGTGGGGCGGCGAGCCCCAGGCGAGCGTGCTGGTCTTTGGCGACAAGCTGCCCGCCCACCATGCGGCGTGGGTCAACGGGGCTATGGCCCATGCCCGCGACTACGACGACACCCATGACGCTGCGGTGCTTCACGCCGGGGTTTCAGTGGTGCCAGCCGCACTGGCAGCCGCGGAACTGGCGGGCGGCGTCAGCGGCGCCGACTTCATCGCTGGCGTCGCTGCTGGCCTGGAGACGATCTGTCGCATCGGCATGGCCACTCAGATCGGAATCATCGAGAGCGGCTACATGTACACCGCGCTGTTCGGACACTTCGCCGCCACGGTGGCCGCAGGCCGGGTGCTCGGGCTGAACGAATCGCAGATGGTCAACGCGCTGGGCATCGCCTACTCGCAGGCAGCCGGCAACCACCAGGTCACGCGGGATGCGGCGCTGACCAAGCGCATCCAGCCGGGGTTCTCTGCGATGTCGGGGCTGATTTCGGTGCAGATGGCGCGGCGCGGCATCCGCGGTGTGCAAAACACCTTCGACGGTGAAGACGGCTTCCTGCGGGTCTACCTGCACGGGCGCTGTGACCGCGAGGTGCTGCGCGCCGACCTGGGCCAGCGCTTCGAGTTTGTCGAATTGAGCTACAAGCCCTACCCCTGCTGCCGCTTCAACCATCCGGCGATCAGCGCCGCTTTGACACTTCGCAAGGCGATCGACGGGCAAGTCGGTCGTATCCGCCAGGTACGCGTCGGCCTGAACCACCAGGCCTACCAGGCGGTCTGCACCCCGGTGGACGTGCGGAAGGCGCCGCGCACCATCGTGCAGGCGCAGTTCAGCATCCCCTACACCATCGCGTCGGCTTTGGTCGATGGCGGGGTCGGGCTGGAACATTTCTCCGATGCGTCGCTGCGCCGCGAAGACCTGCTGTCGCTGGCGCGCAAAGTCGACGCCGCGGTGGATGCAGACATTGAACGGCAAGCCGGCCGCAATGTGTCACCGGTGCAGATCGAGATCGAAATGGACGACGGCACGGTGCACCGGACACGGGTCGATGCGCCCCTGGGCCATCCCAGCCTGCCGATGACGGAGGCCGACTTCGACGCCAAGGCGCGCGACTGCATGCGCGTGGCCATCCGCCCGCTGGTGGCAGACGCAGCCGACCGCCTGCGCGATGGCGTCAACCGTCTGGCCGGCATGAAGGACATGCGCGAACTCATTCACGTGCTGGCACCCGCCGGCTGACCCATCACCCAGAACGCTCGTTCAACCACCGCGAGGAGACAATATGAACCGCAAGAACAATATCCAACGCCGCACCGTCTTAGCAGCAGGCGCCAGCGCCCTGCTGCCGCTGCAAGCCAAGGCGCAGTCTGCCTGGCCGACCCGCCCGATCCGGCTGATCGTGCCCTTCGCTCCTGGTGGCAGCAACGACATCTTGTCCCGCGTCCTCGCAGCCAAGCTCAGCACGCGCCTGGGACAGACCGTGGTCATCGAGAACAAGGCCGGCGGTGGAGGCACCCTCGGCACGGAGTTCGTCGCCAAGTCGGCGCCCGATGGCTACACACTTCTTTTCGCATCCACCTCGGTCACGACCAATGCGGCCAGTGGCAAGAAGCTGCCCTATGACCTGCTCAAGGACCTGCAGCCCATTGGGCTGATGGCGGCCACCCCGTTCACCGTGGTGGTTGGCAACGACGTCAAGGCCAACAACCTCAACGAATTCCTCGCCCTGGCGCGTGCCAAGCCCAAGGCCGTGAACTACGGAACCGCCGGCATTGGTGGCATCAACCACCTGGGCACGGAGCTGATGGCCTCGGCGGCCAAGATCGAAATGACCCACATCCCCTACAAGGGCATCGGGCCCGCCTTCACCGACCTCATGGGAGGTAGCCTGCAGATGACGTTGCCGACCCTGGCCTCAGTCTTGCCCCAGCTGCGTGGCGGCAAGATGCGCGCACTGGCAGTGACCAGCGCACAGCGCTCGTCACTGGCACCTGAAATCCCGACCGCGTCGGAAGCCGGTCTGCCAGGTTTCCGTCTCGAGGCCTGGTTCGGTCTGCTCGGCCCGGCCAACATGCCGCCGGCCGTTCTGAAACGCCTGAACGAAGAACTCAATTGGACGCTCACCCAACCGGACATGAAGGAGGCGCTCACCCGCGAGGCGGCGGCCACCATGCCGGGAACGCCCGAGGAGTTCGCCAGCCTGCTGCGCTCCGAGGTGACACGCTGGACCAAGTTGATCAGCGAAAAGAACATCCAGATCGATTGATACCGGCATGCAATCGATTCCCCTGGCGCAACTGCAGTTCGTCGACCTCCTCGCGCCCGGCGATGTCATCGCCTGGCCGCAGGGGCCCGGCGAGCCGCTGGCCTTGACTGAGCGGCTGGTCGCCCAGGGCCCGCAGCTTAAAAATCCCGGGCTGCTGTTCGCGCTCACCGAATCGGACACGCTGCGCCCCGAGCTGCGCGAGCACTTCCGCCTTTATGCCCTCAATGGTGCGGGCACCAGCCGGCGTGTCACCGCGGTGGCGGAGGTCATTCCCTACCAGCTCAGTGACCTGTGCCCCATGATCCGGAGCGGCCAGCTGCCGATGGACGTGGTGTTGATCCAGGTACGGCCGCTGCCGACGGGCGGTTACACGCTGGGCGTCGTCTCCGACTTCACCCGCGCACTGATCGAACGGGCGCGTGTGGTGATCGCGCTCCTGAATACCTCGCTGCCACTGATGCAGGGCGACTGCCGGGTGGATGCAGAAGATATTGACTGGCTGGTGGACGGCGACACCCGCTTGATCGACATGCCCGACCCCCAGCCCACCGCACTGGAGCAAGAAGTCGCGCGTCGGGTGGCCGAGTTCGTGCCAGACCGCGCCACCGTGCAACTGGGCATCGGCACCCTGCCCGCCGCTGTGGCCCAGGCCCTGCACCAACACCGCGATCTTGGCGTGCACAGTGGGGTGGTGTCCGATGTGTTGGTCGACCTGGTGGAGCGCGGCGTCGTGACCAACGCCCACAAGGGCGTCGATGTGGGATTGACCGTCACCGGTGGCCTGTTCGGCACCCAACGCCTGCGCGATTTTGCCGAGCGCAGCGGCTTGGTGGAAATGCGCAACGTGGAGTACACGCACCAGGTGGCAACCGCCAAGACGCTGGCCCGCTTTCACACCATCAACTCGGCGATCGAGATGGACCTGTGGGGTCAGGCCAACTCGGAAATTGCCGGGGGCCGATATCTCGGCGCCATTGGTGGCCTGCTCGATTTCGTGCGTGCCGGCACGGCCTCACCGGGCGGCCACTCGATCATTGCCTTCTCGTCGACCACGCCGGACGGCAAGCATTCGCGCATCGTCGCCTCGATGGGCAACCGCCCGGTGACCGTTCCAAGGGTGGAAGTGGACGTGGTCATCACCGAGCAGGGCGTGGCCCAGCTGCGCAGCTGCTCCCTGCAGGAGCGCGCCCGCCGCCTGCTGGCGATTGCCCACCCCGACCACCGCGAAGCACTGGCGCGTGCATGGCGAGATGCGGGACACATGACGGCCTGAAACCCATTGGCCCACTGCACACCATTGCCCCAGCGAACCCACATCGCCGACGAGCGACATCCTGATTTTCCTTTCCATCCAAGCAAGCTCTCATGACCCCCACCAAGCTCAAGCTCTCCCCCGAACAACGCGCCCTGGTCGGCGCTGTACGCGATCTCTCACGTGACATGGACTTCCGTGGCAACTCCATCAAGTACATGGACGGCACCTACCCCTGGGAGAACCTGGACGCGCTGGCCAAAATCGGCGTGCTGGGCATGTCCATCCCCGAGGAATACGGCGGAATGAACCTGCCGGTTTTCGACACCGCACTGGTTCTTGAGGAGGTGGCCAAGGGTTGCTATGCGACTGCCATGGGCCTCATGGGCATGCTGGGCGTTCAGGTGCGTGTGATCTCGACCTACGCGCCAGAGCACATGAAGCAGGACATCCTGCCCAAGGTCGCCGCCGGAAAGGCGCACCTGGCGGTGTGCATGACCGAGCCACATGCCGGGACCGATGTTCCCAATTACAAGACCAACACCACCATCAAGGACAACCACGCGGTCGTGAACGGCGTCAAAACCCTGATCAGCCGCGCCAACGAGGCCGAGTGGTTCGTGGTGTTCACCCGCATCAACGGCTCGCCAGGCCGCCATGGCATTGGCTGCGTGCTGGTCAATCGCAACTACCCCGGCTTTGAAGTCACCGCCCGTTATCACACCATGGGCGGCGAGTATCTGGCTGAGATCCAGTTCAACAACGTGGAGGTACCGCTCGAGAACGTGATTCTTCACGAGGGCGGGATGAAGCAGCTGATGTCGGCGTTCAACACCCAGCGTTGTCTCAACCCCAGCGTCTCGCTGGGCATGGCAGAGGCCGCATTCGAAGAGGCAGTGAAGTACGTCCGCGAGCGCACCATCCGCGGCCAGGCAGTGGCCAACTTCCAGGGCATCCAGTGGAAGCTGGCCGAGATGTACCGCGACATCGAGGCTGGCCGCGCGCTCCTTTACCAGGCGGCCCTCACGGCCAACCCCTTCCCCGACCCCTACCAGGCAGGCATTGCCAAGATGTTCGTCAACGAGATGGCTGTCCGTGTGGCCAACGAGGCGCTGCAGGTGCACGGCGGTTATGGCTTTACCGACGACTACCCCATCTCCCGCATCTACCGTGGCGTGCGCTATGGCACCCTGGGCGGCGGGGCCACCGAGGCGCTCAAGGACCTGGTGGGCAAGAAGATCGTGAGCGACTTCGATCCGGTCGACGGCTTCCTGTCCATGGGCAACTTCTGAGCGCGCCTGCACGACTCAATTCTGGAGAACGCGATGTCTGGCACCCAGCCCCATCAACCCCTGGCGGGCATCACCGTCCTGGATCTGTCCCACGTCTACAACGGCCCCTACGCCACCTTTCTGATGGCGATGGCGGGGGCCGAGGTGATCAAGATCGAACCCTTCGAGGGTGAGCACCTGCGAAGCCGAGGCGACATGGGCGGCGCGGCCTTGCCGTTTGCGATGCTCAATTCGAACAAAAAGCCGGTGACGCTCAATCTCAAGTCGGAGCAAGGTCGGGCGCTGTTCAAAGAAATGGTCCAGCGGGCCGATATCTTGGTAGAGAACTTTGCGCCCGGCGTGATGGACCGCCTAGGTGTCGGCGCTGCCGTCTTGCATGAGGTCAACCCTCGCCTTGTCTATGGCTCGAGTTCTGGCTACGGCAAGGAAGGCCCCTACCGCGATTACCCGGCGATGGACCTGGTGATGCAGGCGATGTGCGGCGTCATTGAGTGCACCGGCTACCCCGACCAGCCTCCGGTCAAGGCCGGCGCTGCGATGTGCGACTTCATGGCCGGCATTCACCTTTATGGCGCCATCATGACCGCGCTGTTCGAGCGCGAACGTACGGGCAAGGGGCGCACCGTCGAGGTGTCGATGCAGGAGGCCACCTATGCCTCGCTGGCCTCCAACCTTGGCATGTTCCACGCGCGCGGCGCAGCGGCCCCTTCACGCACAGGCAACCGCCACGGCGGCCTCGGCATTTCCCCCTACAACGTCTACCGCACTACCGACGGCTATGTGGTGCTCAATGCGCCAGGGGACCATCATTTCCGCGCCATCCTCGAGGTGATGGGTCGGTCGGATTTGAAGGACGACCCGCGCTTTACCAGCCGCTCAACCCGGGTTGCGAATTTCAACGATGTCGACACGCTGATTGAGGGCTGGACGTCGACGCTACCCAAACATGAAGTGGCCAAGCGCATGCAGGCGGCCAAGGTGCCCTGTGCGCCGGTGCGCGGGCTGGCCGAGGTCATGGCCGATGAAAACATGCATGCGCGTGGCAGCCTGCAATGGATCGACCATCCTGAGTTGGGGAAGGTGGTGCTTCCCCACTCGCCGCTGATTTTCGAGGGCAGTGAGCGGCGGCCGATCGAACCGAGCCTGCCACTGGGTGCGATGAACGATGAGGTCTATGGCACCTGGCTGGGACACTCACCCGAGGAACTCAAGGCGATGCGCGAGCAAGGCATCATCTCCTGAGCATTCGCCGGCCCCTGCACCAGCGCATGGAGGCAAACCCACGGCGCCTGCGGTCGCTTACTTCGCCATCGAGCAATGCCCGCCACTGACTGCCTGGCCAGAGCCCGCGGCGATCAGGGGCGGCTCGTCCCGCAGATTGACCGGCGCAGAGACCGTGAAGTCCCAGGCGAGAAAGGCGGCCAGAACCGTCCAGAAGATCCACTGCAGGCGTCTTGTGGTGATCATCGCTGCCTCCTCAAAAACCGTAGCGGCGCCGAACGCGCACACCCAGCAAGGTGCCGGCAAAGGCCAGTGGCACCCAGATCCAGCCATGCAGGCTTCCAGTGGAGATGCCACTGAGCATCGCGCCCACATTGCAGCCGAAAGCCAGGCGTGAGCTGTAGCCCATGACGAAGCCAGCCAGCAGGCCAATCAACCATTGCTGGCGGGTCAAGGGCTTGCCGCCTTCGGCCGACGTCTTGGCAGAAACCCAGAGCGCACCGGCCAGGATGCCGATGCTGGTGATGGTGGTCACATCCATCAGCACCGTTTGCGTCAGGCGCTGCGCATTGCCCGCCTGGCTCCAGAAGGCGTTGCCAGCGGGCTCGAACAGACCCAAGGCAACCGAGACCTTGGCCGCCCAAAGGCCAAAGCCATAGACCACGCCCCAGGGCTGGCCCGCAAGCAGCAGGTTGAAAGTGGCCAGAATCGCCAGGGCGATCGCGCCCCAGACCCAGCGCCGCTCCAGCCAGATGCGGCCCGAGCCCACCCAGGCGCGCACGGCCACCAGCGCAAGGCCCAAGCCTGCGAGCGTCATACCCAGTGCGGGCCCCGCTCCGAATTCTGCGGAGAGGCTCACCGGCTCCATCTGACCGAGGGCCAGCCACTTGTCCAGATGGACAGAGCCGAGGAAGCTGCCCAGCGCAAACAGCGGCAGGATGGCCGCATTGAGCGGCACACCCAGACCTGCCTTGTAAAGCGTGCCTGAGCCACAGCCGTCGGCAATCTGCATGGTCAGCCCGAAGACGAAGGCCCCCACCAGCAGACTCACGCTGGGCGGACCGAGAGCCGCATGGAGCTCAGAGAACTGCCCCAGAAGCGGCAGGGCCGCGGCGCTGGCCAGCGCCAGCAGCAGCGCCTGGCCTGTCACACCGCGCGGGTCGCGCTGCTCAATCAGTTGGCGCCAGCCCGTGGTGAAGCCAAAGCGCGCGCCGGCTAGCGCGGCGCCCATGCCAATGCCCACCAGCAGCAGCACCGCCTGTCGGACCGACACGGAAAACAGCAGGAAGATGAAAAAGGCGGCCACCAGGGCCGCCAGAGGAAGTCGCTTCATGATGCGAACGGTAGCCAGAACGCCCAGAGTATGCCCTTGCACCAGCCCCTGGGGATAAGGCGGATCAGTTGATCACCTTGTTGACCCAGCCCTTGGCATCTTGCAGAAGCTGCTGGCCGCGGCTCGGGGCATTGGCCATGGGCAGGTTGTTGTCCTGCGACCACTCGACCATGGATGCGGCGTAGAGCTTCACATTCTTCTGGCCCAGCACCTCGGACATGGCAAACCAGTTGGTCGCAGCCCAGTGGCCAGTGTTGCAAAAGGAGATGGTTTCCTTGGCCGGGTCGATCTTGTTGGTGGCGGCGATTTGCTTGGCCTGGTCGGCCGAGACGAAGACGCCGCTGCCGGCGGCGAACCACTTGTCATAGGTGACATTGACCGCGCCGGGCAGGGTGCCGGCAGCCTTGGCGGCCGGGGCCTTGGTCTCGCCTTGGTAGAAGGCAGAGGGACGGGCGTCGATCAGGGTGGCGTCGCCAGCCTTGATGCGCTTGGCAACATCTTCGGTGGTGACGATCTGGCTCTGGTCCAGCTTGGGCTGGAAGCTGCTGGCGGCGACCGTGGGCACGCGGTCGTTCTGGGCGAGCTTGGCGTCGGTCCAGGCCTTGGTTCCACCATTGAGGACTGAAAGCTCCTTGAGGCCCAGCACCTTAAGCGTCCAGTAGACACGGGCCGAAGCACCGAAATCGGTGGAGTCGGCGCCCGTGGACACGATCACGGCATGGGTGGTGGGGGTCAGGCCCAGGCTTTGGACCAGGGTCGTGAGCTTGGGCAGGTGAGGCAACTCACCGGGGTTGGTGGCCGGGCCACGCCATTGGCCATAGGGCGCGCTGAAGGCGCCTGGGATATGGCCGGCGGCATACATCTGCGGCTCACGGATGTCGATCACCCGCACATTGGGATCGGTCAACTTGGACTGCAACTCCTGCGGCGACAGCAGGGGTTGGGCGGCGAAGGCCAGATGGGAAAGGGGGGCAAGCGCGAGGCTCAGGACAAGGGCAGCAATTTTTTTCATGGGAGGTCTCCTGTACAGCGAGGGCGATTGTCGCGGCATTGCCATCACACGCGAAATACCGTTTGGTTGAATGCTTATTTTCGGGCGCATTTCCGCTCTGCAAGCGAGCAACTCGCCAGGAAGGGGCCGTCCCATGTGCTGCTATACTCACGCCCTTGCCTTCCCGGCATGGGTTCTTAGCTCAGTTGGTAGAGCAGCGGACTCTTAATCCGTAGGTCGAGTGTTCGAGTCACTCAGGACCCACCAAAATCAAGATGCAAAAAGCCCGCTTCGAAAGAAGCGGGCTTTTTCATGTCTGC
>CANFQF010000062.1 GCA_947449025.1 Comamonadaceae bacterium | reverse complement strand
GTGATTTGCGAGACGGGCTCCCGCGCCGCCAGCCGGTGCGCGATCTCGATGATGGCCCGCTCGGCATTGCCGTACAGCAGCAGGTCGCACTTGGCGTCGACCACGATAGAGCGGCGGACCTTGTCAGACCAGTAGTCGTAGTGGGCGATGCGGCGCAGGCTGCCCTCGATGCCGCCCATGATGATCGGGACATCGTTCCAGGCTTCGCGGCAGCGCTGCGAATACACCAGGGCGGCGCGGTCGGGCCGTTTGCCGCCAATGTCGCCAGGGGTGTAGGCGTCGTCGCTGCGGATCTTCCGGTCGGCGGTGTACCGGTTGATCATCGAATCCATATTGCCCGCCGTCACCCCGAAGAAGAGGTTGGGCTTGCCCAGCACCTTGAAGGGGTCGGCGCTCAGCCAATCGGGCTGGGCAATGATGCCGACCCGAAAACCCTGTGCTTCAAGGGTGCGGCCCACGACCGCCATGCCGAAACTGGGGTGGTCCACATAAGCGTCGCCGGTCACTAGGATGATGTCGCAGCTGTCCCAGCCGAGCTTGTCCATTTCCGCCCGGCTCATGGGCAGAAAAGGCGCTGTGCCAAAGCGAGACGCCCAGTACTTGCGATAACTGGTGATCTGCTTGGCTTGCCGAGGGAAAAAGGAGACGTCGACGAGGGCGTTCATGAAGCCCGCGATTCTACGGGGCCGCCCTCAGGCCCTTTGCCCAGTGTGGCCGGGGGTCTGGTCAGGGGTGCGGCCAAGCCTGTGGCACGGGGGCGTGGTCCCAGCGGTGGGGCCGTGACTGCAAGCGCCCATGCCAGGCCGCTCAGGGCTCAGCGCGCATCGGACTCAAAGTGGGTGCCGGCGGGCCAATCGGCGTGCAGACCGCCCAAGCGGTCGATGACCCAGAGCCCCTGCGACAGGTCCTTGACCCCCAGACGAAATTCGGTCGAGATGCGGCGCAGGGTGTCGCGTTCTTCAGCCGACAACTGCCCAACATCCAGACCAATGGCCCACTCAGGCGAGGGGCCGGGCAAATGGCCGAAATCGGCCAGCATGTGGGACAAGCGCTCAGGTAGCTTGGCGAGCCCCAGCGGTTCGACCGCCAGACCGACCGACAGGCCGTTGCGAAGTGCCAGCGCCAGCTCGCCGGGGCCGACCTGGGCCACCAGGCCGCGGGCGGGCGGGGCGTCGCAAGAGAAGACCGCCAGGCCCTGGCCGTGCATGACACGCAAAAGGTCACGGGAGATTTCATTGCCACCCGCGGTGAGGCGACCAGGCCTGACCGAGGAGGAACTGCTCACGCTGGAAGGGTCGAGCCAGGTCAGGTGGGAAACCGTGGCACTCGAGAAATGATCAGCGGAAGAGAGTCCATGGGCGGCGCGGTAGGCCTCGCCTTGATCCGGCAGGTCACCGGCCGGGCGGTGATCGCTGCCACCCCATTCGCCCGGGGACCTGGCCATCCAGGCAAGCGGCAGGGGTGCGTTGATGCGGGTCATGACCTTCTCCAAACAGGGGGCATGCCGGATTCTTGAAGGTCAATGTCCCGGGACCTTGCCGCTTTCTTGACGCCCCGGCGGGGTGAGCGGTCCAGCGGGTGTGCTAGAACCAAGGGCCGGTGCGGAAGAACTTGCCCCGGCCCCAGCATCCGATGCCCGACTCCCCGACTGAACCCTTGCTGGACGCCCCCCGCTACACCGTCGCGGTACGTACCCTGTGCGACATGACCGCGCGCCGAGGCGACCTTGACCTGCGCTTCACTCCCTCGCCCAGCGCTGCGGAAGGGATCGAAGGTCATCAACGCATCGCCGCCCGACGTGGCTCCTCCTACGAAACCGAGATCAGCTTGCGCGGCCGCTTCGGCGATCTGGCCGTCCGTGGCCGCGCCGACGGCTTTGACCCGGCCCTGGGCCGTCTGGAAGAGATCAAGACGCATCGAGGCGACCTTGCTGCTCAACCCGAACACCACCGTCATCTGCACCGGGCGCAACTGGAATGCTATGGCGCCCTCTTCTGCGCCGACCGGGGCCTGAGCCGGCTGCGTCTGGCACTGGTCTACCTCGACATTGCGAGCGGCACTGAAACCATCATCGAGGAGGAGCGCGACGCCGCGGACCTGCAGGCCGCCTTGGAGGCCCGCTGCCAGGCCTTCAGCGCCTGGGCGCGCGCCCAGGCCGCGCATCGTAAAGCCCGCGACACCGCGCTCGCCCCCCTGCCCTTCCCGCACGCCGAATTCCGCGCCGGGCAGCGGGCGCTGGCGGCAGCGGTGTGGCGGGCGGCGGGCGCCGGCCAGGTGCTGCTGGCTCAGGCGCCCACCGGCATCGGCAAGACGGTAGCGACGGTCTATCCGCTGCTGCGCGCCATGCCCGGGCAAGGGCTGGAGCAGCTGTATTTCCTCACCGCCCGCACCACGGGCCGGCAGTTGGCGCTCGATGCACTCACCCGAATGCGGGAGGCGGGCGCAGAACCCCTGCGAGTGCTGGAGCTCACCGCCCGGGACAAGGCCTGCGAGCACCCCGACAAGGCCTGCCACGGCCAGTCCTGTCCGCTGGCGCAGGGCTTTTACGACCGGCTCACCGCCGCGCGCGACGCAGCGCTGGCAGGCGGCTGCATGGACGCACCGGCGCTGCGCACGCTCGCCGCCGCCCATCGCGTCTGCCCCTACTGGCTGGCGCAAGACCTGATGCGCTGGGCCGATGTGGTGGTGGGCGACTACAACCATTTCTTCGACCTCGGTGCCGGCCTGCACACCCTGGCCCTGGAGTCCGAAGGGCGCTGCGCCGTGCTGGTCGACGAGGCCCACAACCTGCCGGAGCGGGCGCGCCAGATGTACAGCGCCAGTCTGGACGAGGCCCGCTGGCGTGGCCTGCGGCGCATCGCCCGGGGGCCGCTGCGCAGGCCGCTGCAAGCGATGCTGAACGCCTGGCGTGAGGTGCTGGACGGATCCGGGGACGCGGATGCTGCGGACGCTCCAGACGCAGCGGATCCCGCAAGCGCAGGCGAACAAGGCACACAGGGTGCCCGAGTTGCGCTGCGTGCCCCCGGTACCCGGGGCGCCCAGGACAGCGGGTACCGCGCCCTGACGCAAGTGCCGGACGATCTTCTGCGCGCACTCGGCCAATGCAGCAGTGCGCTGGCGGAGGCACTGGAGGGCGCCGAGGGCAGCGCCTCCCCAGAAGAATCGGCCCTGCTTCAAGTGGCCTGGTTCGAGGCCCTGGGCTTTTTGCGGCTGAGTGAACGATTTGGCCCTCACTCCTGCTACGACCTGGTGGTCGAGGGGACGGGCCGCGCCCGGCGATCGGTACTCACCTTGCGCAACCTGCTGCCGGCGCCGCATCTTCAGCCGCGCTGGCAGTCGGTGCACACCGCCGTCCTTTTTTCGGCCACGCTCGGGCCCGATCGATTCATCCGCAACCTCCTGGGCGCGCCCGGCGAGGCCGTCTGGGTGGACATTCCCTCGCCTTTTGAGGCCAGCCAACTGCAGGTGCATCTCGTGCCGCAGGTCTCGACACGATGGGCTGACCGGGCCCGATCGGTCGCACCGATCGCCCAGCTGATCGCCACGCAATGGCGTGAGCGCCCCGGCAATTACCTGGCTTTCTTTAGCAGCTACGACTACCTCACGCAGGTCGCCGAGCGACTGGCAGAAAACGCGCCAGACATTGCGCAATGGGTGCAGTCGCGTCGCATGGACGAGGGTGAAAGGCGGACGTTTGTCGATCGCTTCGCCCCCGGCGGCCAGGGCGTGGGATTTGCCGTGCTGGGCGGCGCATTCGGCGAGGGCATTGACTTGCCCGGGGACCGGCTCGTAGGGGCGTTCATTGCGACCTTAGGCCTGCCCCAGATCAATCCGGCCAACGAGCGCCTGCGCAGGTGCCTGCACGAGGCCTTCGGGCAAGGCTTCGAGGACACCTACCTGATTCCAGGCCTGCGCAAGGTGGTGCAGGCGGCCGGCCGCGTGATCCGCCGCCCTGAGGACAGGGGCGTGGTGTACCTGATCGACGACCGCTTCTGTCGACCCGAGGTGCGGGACCTGCTTCCGCGCTGGTGGCTACCCCGACTTTGGCGGCTACCCACAAACCCGCGTGCAGCAGGGTAATTGGCAGCCAAGGAAACTTGCGCCATGACTGATCCGATCGTCTTCTTTTTTCTGCTCGGCCTGTTTGCGCGCCTGGTGCGCAGCGACCTGAAGCTTCCAGAGGGCCTGTACGACATCCTCGCCTTCTACCTGTTGCTGGCCATCGGTCTCAAAGGCGGGGTTGAGTTGAGCCGCCAGCCGCTGATCGACCTGCTCCCGCAGGTGCTGGGCTGCATCGGCCTGGGCTTGCTGATCCCCTTTGTACTGGTGCCGATCTTGCGCGCGCTGGGATTCAACCGGGCCGATAGCGCCTCACTGGCCGGGCACTACGGCTCGGTCTCGGTGGTGACCTTCGCGGTGGCCCTGTCCCAGTTGCAAAAGCAATCGATCCCGGTCGAGGCCCACGCGCCATTGTGGGTGGCGCTCATGGAGGCGCCGGGCCTGGTCACCGCGATTTTCTTGGCCCGCTGGCCGCGACGTGCCGGCGAGACCACGCCATGGAAGCAACTGGGCCATGACGTCTTCCTGGGTAAATCCGTCTTGCTGCTTGTCGGTGGTCTGGCCATCGGCGCAGGCCTGGGAGACAGCGGATTGGCGAACATGAAAGCGGTCTTTGTGGACCCCTTCCGCGGTGTGCTCGCGCTGTTCTTGCTTGAGCTCGGCCTGGTGGTGGGCGAGCGGCTTCCGGCAGTTCGGCAGCAGGGCTGGCGCCTGGTGGGCTTTGCCCTGATCGCGCCGATGGGGCTGGCACTGGTGGGCGCGGCGACCGGCGCTTGGATGGGACTGGGCGCGGGCGGTATTGCGCTGATAGCGACCTTGGCGGCGAGTGCCAGCTATATCGCCGCCCCGACCGCGATGCGTATCGCGGTGCAGGAAGCGGATGCCGCCTTGTCCATCACAGCGGCCCTGGCCATCACCTTCCCCTTCAACTTGCTGCTGGGTATTCCGCTCTACACACAGCTGGGGTTGGCTCTGGCCCGGGCGCCGGGCGGCTGAACCGGTCGCTCAGCGCTTGGCGCCGTTGTGCACCGAGCCGGTGGTGGGCTGCGCATCCGCAGCATCAGCCGGGGTGGCGGAGGGGCTGACCGGAGGGGGGGTGCCGTCGGCGGCCTGGGCGGCGGCCATCATGCGCAGCTGGTGGCGCTTCTTGCCGGCAGCACGGGCCTCTTCGCTGGTGAACCGGTGCGCCCGGCCATGCTCATGGGCAGCCTTGCCGCCCATGCTGGCGATCTCGCGCTTTTTTTCCGGACTGAGAACCGCAAAGCCGCGCTTGGCCCGCGTCGGCGGCGGGATCAGGGCATCGGCCTCGGCGGGCGTGAGTTTGGGCGTGTGGCCGGGTTCGGTGGATTGATGGCCGTTGATGGCGCTGGCGTTGTCCATGGTGCGTGCTCCCTGTTTGTCGTAGGACGTTGATGAGGCTGCGCATTCTGAAGAGCCATCCTGTCCTTTGGGAGACGACACCGGAAAACCCGGCCTGGTCCTACACGCTCAAAACACCGGCCAACAGGTCCCTCAAGCCGGCTTCATCAATGATCAATATGCCAAGTTCCCTGGCCTTGTCGAGCTTGCTTCCTGCCTCTGTGCCGGCAACCACAACGCTGGTCTTCTTGCTCACCGAACCTGCCACCTTGGCCCCTGCGGCCTCGAGCATTTCCTTGGCCTCGTCGCGACCCAATGTCGGCAAGGTTCCCGTCAGTACCACGGTCTTTCCGGCGAGGATTTGAGGGGCCGATTGGGCCGGCTCGCCCTCCGGCCAATGGACGCCGCAGACACGCAGCGCGTCAATCACTTCCCGGTTGTGTGGCTGAGCAAAAAAGCGATGAAGGCTTTCGGCGACCACCGGCCCCACATCGGGCACCTGCAGCAGCTGATCGACATTGGCCTCCAAAATGCCATCGAGCTTGCCGAAGTGACGGGCCAGATCACGGGCTGTGGCCTCGCCTACATGGCGGATGCCCAGACCAAAGAGAAAGCGGGGCAGGCTGGTGGCTTTCGACTGCTCCAGCCCATCAAGCAGGTTGCGGGCTGACTTCTCGCCCATCCGGTCGAGCCCTGACAGACGGTCCAGATCGAGGCGGTACAGGTCGGGCAGTGTGCGCACCCAGCCCTCGTCCACCAACTGCTCCACCAGTTTCTCGCCGAGACCCTCGATGTCCAGGGCACGGCGCTGCGCGAAATGCAGCAATGCCTGTTTGCGCTGGGCGTCACAAAACAGGCCGCCTGAGCAGCGCCAGTCGGCCTCGTCGGCCTCGCGCACGGCCTCGCTGTCGCAGACCGGGCAGCGCCGCGGCATGACGAAGGAGACCGCGTCCGCCCGGCGGCTGCCAGGGACCACCGCGACAACCTCGGGGATCACATCGCCAGCACGGCGGACGATGACCTGGTCGCCCACCCGGACGTCTTTGCGCAGCACCTCGTCTTCGTTGTGCAAGGTGGCGTTGCTCACCGTGACGCCGCCGACGAAGACCGGGGCCAGTCGGGCCACTGGGGTGAGCTTGCCGGTGCGCCCGACAAAAACATCGATCGCCTCCACAGTGGTCATCTGCTCCTGGGCGGGAAACTTGTGCGCCACCGCCCAGCGGGGCTCACGGGTGACAAAGCCCAATTGCCGCTGCAGTGCCAGGCTGTCCACCTTGTAGACCACGCCATCGATGTCAAAAGGCAGGCCGTCGCGGGTTCGGCCAATGTCCTGGTGAAAAGCCACCAGGTCCTCGGCCCCCTCGCACAGGCGGATGCGGTCCGAGACCGGCAAACCCCAATCGCCAAAGGTCTTGAGCACCTCGTGGTGCGAGGTGAAGACCGGGCCACCCTCCTCGGGAGGCGTCATCTCGCCCCACCCGTAGGCATAGAAAGACAAGGGCCGCTGACGGGCAATGGCCGGGTCGAGTTGGCGGACCGCACCAGCTGCCGCATTACGCGGGTTGACGAAGGTCTTTTCGTTTTTCTGGCCCTGCGCGATCTTCTCCCGCTGCAGTTCGTTCAGACGATCAAAGTCATCGCGCCGCATGTAGACCTCGCCGCGGACCTCCACCACCGCAGGCACATCCCCGATCAGCCGCAGCGGGACCTGCCCGACAGTGCGCAGGTTCTGGGTCACGTCCTCACCCACCTCGCCGTCGCCACGGGTGGCGGCCTGGACCAGCAGGCCCTGCTCGTAGCGCAGGTTGATCGCCAGGCCGTCGAACTTCAGCTCGGCCACATAGCGGACCGGGGGGGCACCTTCGCCCAGTTCCAGTTCACGCCGCACACGTGCATCAAAGCTGCGCGCGCCGCTGGGCTCGATGTCGGTCTCGGTGCGGATCGAGAGCATGGACACCCGATGCCGCACCTTGGCGAAACCGTCCAGAACATGGCCGCCGACCCGCTGGGTCGGCGAATCAGGTGTGAGGAGCTCTGGGTATGCGCTTTCCAGGGCCTGCAGCTCCTGAAAGAGCTTGTCGTACTCGGCGTCCGGAATTTCCGGCGCGTCGAGCACGTAATAGCGGTGCGCGTGGTGATGCAGCCGCTCGCGCAGCGCATCAGCCCTTTGCTGCGCGGCGGCGGGCACGGGCATATCGGTCCTGGTCTTGCTAGCTGAAGAGTCGGCGGGCCTGGGGCGAGCCGGCGGAAAGGTCGCGTGCGTCGAGGGTGTCGTAGAGGGCCTCGAGGTCGGCCGCAATGGTGTCCAGGGTGTCGGGCCGGATGGGCTGACCATGGTCATCAGAGATCACCCCGTCCATGGCCTGGGCGAGAAAATCCGCCGCCTCGCGCATGCGGGCGAAGGGCTGCTCGCTGCGCGGGACCTGGGGCACGTCCACACTCAGGGTGAGCGAATGCAGCGCGGCCTGCCCAGGGTCCTCGGCCAAAGCGGCGTGGGTGTCGAAGGTAAGGCTGAGGACCGGTTGGGTGGAGGGCGTGAGGATGGGCAACACCATCCGGCCGGGAATCACACCCGGCACGAACCCCAGCCGCGCCGCATGCTGGTGAACAAAACCCGGGCTCCAGGCGATGCCACGGGCCCGCAGCGTGAGGCTGAGCTGAGCATCGTGACCGCCGGCGAACTGATCCAGCTCACGTGCACGTGCGACCTCGTCGCGCATCTCCGGAAAATCAATGTCGCCATCCACCGAGTCGGCGAAGGCCTGCGCCTTGACCACGAACTCGGAAAACTCGATCTCATTGAGGGCGCCGTTCCGGTTGGCCAGTTGCACGCCGGCTTGGAAGGCGGTGTAACGCTGCCCGGCGCGGGGGGGCTCCCAGTCCCCGCTGGCCTGGTTGCGGCCCTCGACCGCAAAGGGCTTGCTGCCGACACGGCGCGTCGGCGGCAATGCGGCCAGGGCAGCCTCGCCCGCCACCGACAGGCCCTCGAGTTCAATCGGTGCGATGACATCGATCAGCGCATCCAGCCCGGGTTTGCGCTCCGGCGCCGGCAGAGGCCCCAGAGGGGAGTCATCCTCATCAGCCAGCGATGGCGAAGCGTCACCGCCAAGATCCGGATCGACCCGTTCGGCCACAGGCGTTTCCTCACCCCTGGGCTCGATGTCTTCGCCAGAGCGGGCCTGGCGGGGGGTGCTGCGGCGGGTCGTCCAGACATTCCAGGCCACCACCGTGGCCAGGACACCACCGCCCAGCATCGCCAGTTCGAGGGTCAGCGGGTTCATGCTTCAGCCAGGGAAACCGCCGACTCCATGTCGACTGCAACGATGCGCGACACGCCCTGCTCCTGCATGGTCACGCCAATCAGCTGTTCGGCCATTTCCATCGCAATCTTGTTGTGGCTGATGAAGAGGAACTGCGTGCCCCGGCTCATGCTGCTCACGAGCTTGGTGTAGCGCTCGGTGTTGGCGTCGTCCAGCGGCGCATCGACCTCGTCGAGTAGGCAAAAGGGCGCCGGGTTGAGCTGGAAGATGGCGAACACCAGCGCGATAGCGGTCAGCGCCTTCTCGCCGCCAGAGAGCAGGTGAATGGTCTGGTTCTTTTTGCCGGGTGGCTGGGCCATGACCTGCACCCCGGAGTCGAGGATTTCTTCACCGGTCATCACCAGCCTGGCGTTGCCGCCGCCAAAGAGCTCGGGGAACATGCGGCCAAAGTGCTCGTTGACCACCTTGAAGGTCCCTCCCAGCAACTCGCGGGTTTCACCATCGATCTTGTGGATGGCATCCTCGAGCGTGTTGATGGCTTCGTTCAGGTCGGCCGACTGCGCGTCCAGGAACTGCTTACGCTCGCGTGCCGAACTCAGCTCGTCCAGAGCGGCCAGATTGACCGCACCGAGGGCGCTGATCTCGCGGTGCAGGCGGTCGATCTCGCCTTGCAAGCCGGCCAGCCGCACAGGGCCAGCCTCGATGCTGCGGGCCACTGCTTCCATGTCGGCCTCGGCGTCGGCGAGCAACTGGGTGTACTGCTCGAGACCCAGCCGGGCCGCCTGCTCCTTGAGCTGCAGGTCGGTGATACGTTGGCGCATCGGGTCGAGGTCGCGCTCGATTTGAAGGCGGAGCTCGTCGCTGGCGCGCAGCTTGGTCGTGAGGTCGTCGTACTCGCTGCGCTTGGCACCCAGGGCCTGCTCGCGCTCGCTCTTGAGCTCCAGCGCGGCCTGCAGGCCAGCCTTGGCGGCGGCGTCGGTCAAACGGGTCAGTTCATCGCGCGCACGCTGCTCTTCCTCGGCAATCGAGGCCGCCTGCTGGTTGGCGGTTTCGATGGTGCGCTGGAGCTCGCCGCGACGGGCCTCGAGGGAACGCTGAGAAAACTGTGCTTCCTGGGCCTGCCGCTCCAGGCTGCGTTGTTGCTCGCGGGATTCGGCCAGCTTGCGCTCCGCTTCGATGACCCGCTCATCCAGGGAGGCATGCCGCTCTTGGGTGTCGGCCAGTTGCAGGTCGAGCTCTTCAAAGCGCGCCTCGGCGGTCACGCGGCGCTCCTGCAGGGCTTCAAGCTGCGCATCCACCTCAGACAGATCGGCGCCGATCTGCTCGGCGCGCACACGGGTCTGCTCGGCCAGTTGGCTCAGACGCAGGGTTTCGACCTGTAGCTCATGGGCTCGCGATTGAGTTTCGCTGGCTTCCCTGCGCACCGAGACAAGGCGCTGGGAGGCGTCGGTGTAGGCAGCCTCGGCGCGCACCAGGGCGCTACGCGCTTCTTCCAGCAGCAGGGCCTGGGCGCGCAACTGCTTGTCGAGGTTCTCGATCTCCTGGGCGCGTGCCAGCAGACCTGCCTGCTCGGAGTCCTGCGCATAAAAACTCACGCTGTGGTGACTGACCGCATGGCCGGCCGCGGTGTAGATGACATCGCCGCCTTGCAGCCGCTCGCGTTGGGCCAGTGCCTCTTCAAGGGTGGCGGCGGTGTAGCAGCCGTGCAGCCAATCGGTCAGCAGTGCTTTTTGACCTGCGTCGTGGAGCCGCAGCAGGTCCGCCAGGCGCGGCAGGCCGGAGGAGGTCTCCGGCACGCCAGCGGCCGGCGGGGTGTGAAAGCTCAGCTTGGCCGGCGGCGCGTCGTTGGCGAAGGCCTTGACCATGTCCAGACGTGAGACCTCGAGGGAGGCCAGGCGCTCACGCAGCGCCGCCTCCAGCGCGTTTTCCCAGCCCTGCTCAATGTGGATACGGCTCCACAGGCCTTGCAGATGGTCCAAGCCGTGGCGCTGCAACCAGGGGCGCAACTTGCCGTCGGTCTGTACCTTCTCTTGCAGGGCTTTCAGGGCGTCCAGCCGGGCCGAGAGGTCCGCTTGACGCGAGGTCTGCTCGTTCAGAGCCTGCTGTTTGCCACGGCGGTCTTCATCACGCTCGGGCACCTGCTCCTGAAGCTCTTGCAAGCGCGCGTCAGCGGCCTGAGCGGCCTCCTGCGCCGCCGCCAGCTGCTGCTGCAGCCCGGCGAGACGCTGTGTGTCGGGCGCGTCCAGCGCATTGCGGTCGGTCACCAGGCGTTCACGGCGCAGGGAGAGCTGGTTGGACTGCTCCTCGATATTGCGCTGGTCGGCGGCCAGCACCTGGATCTGCTGCTGCACCTGCGCCACGCTGGCGCGCTGCTCGCTGGCGCGGGCCTGAGCCTGGCGCAAGGCCTCTTCAAGGTCGGGGAGTTGCTGGGCCTGGTCTTCGACCTGGGCCGCCAACAGCATGGCCTGCTCCTCGGTCGCCACGGACTGCTCGGCCAGGGTCTCGACCTCGATCGAGGCATCGTCACGGCGCGTGGCCCACTGCTCGGTCTGTTCCTTGAGCTGCTGCAGGCGCTGTTCGACCCGCTGGCGCCCTTCGACGACGAAGCGGATCTCGGCCTCGAGACGGCCCACCTCGGCGCTGGCCTCGTAGAGGGCGCCCTGGGCCTGGTTGACCTGGTCGCCCGCCGCGTAGTGCGCCTGGCGGATGGTCTCGAGGTCGCTCTCGACCCGGCGCAGGTCGGCGACACGGGACTCGAGGTCATTGGTCGCTTTGTCGACCTCTTGCTTGATGCGGCCCTGGTCCACCTCGGCCTCGGCGCGACGCAGGAACCACAACTGTTGTTGCTTGAGCGTGGCGTCGGCCTGGAGCTGGTGGTAGCGCGCGGCAACCTCGGCCTGCTTCTCGAGCTTTTCGAGGTTGGCATTGAGCTCGCGCAGGATGTCTTCGACCCGAATGAGGTTCTCGCGCGTGTCGGACAGCCGGTTCTCGGTCTCGCGGCGGCGCTCCTTGTATTTGGAGACGCCTGCGGCCTCTTCCAAGAAAAGACGCAGCTCCTCGGGCTTGGACTCGATGATGCGCGAAATGGTGCCCTGGCCAATGATGGCGTAGGCGCGGGGGCCCAGACCAGTGCCCAGGAACACGTCCTGCACGTCGCGGCGGCGCACGGGCTGGTTGTTGATGTAGTAGCTGCTGGTGCCGTCGCGGGTCAGGACCCGCTTGACCGCGATCTCGGCAAACTGCGCCCACTGGCCGCCGGCGCGGTGGTCGGCGTTGTCGAACACCAGCTCCACCGAGGAGCGCGAGGCCGGCTTGCGGGTGGTGGTTCCGTTGAAGATCACGTCCTGCATGGACTCGCCGCGCAGCTCAGACGCGCGCGATTCGCCCAGCACCCAGCGCACCGCGTCCATGATGTTGGACTTGCCGCAGCCGTTGGGGCCGACCACGCCGACCAGCTGGCCAGGCAGCATGAAGTTGGTAGGGTCGGCGAAGGACTTGAAGCCGGAAAGCTTGATCGATGTGAGTCGCACGGGAGACCTGTGAAAACGGACGGGTACGCCGGCCGGAGGGACGACCTCGGGGTTGCGTGTGATGATACCGCGCGACCCCAGCGCGACCCCGGCGCGCCCCCAGCGCTTAACGGGCGAGACAGGGGCACCCCCCGGCCAGCAGCGAGCATCGCCAGCAGCACGGAAGTACTACACCCGCTGCACCCATCTGTGCGGCGCGGGCCTGAGGCCGGGCCGTCGATAATCTAGAGATGAACCCGCTCCTGCAGAAACTGCAGCCCTACCCCTTTGAACGCCTGCGGCAGTTGTTCGCCGGCGTCACCCCACCGGCCAACCTGCGTCCTATCAGCCTGGGCATTGGCGAGCCCAAGCACCCGACGCCTGCCTTCATCGAGAAGGCGCTGATGGAGAACCTGGCGGGCCTCGCGGTCTACCCGGCCACCGGCGGCGAACCCGCGCTCAAGCAGGCCGGCGCTGGCTGGCTGGCGCGCCGCTATGGCTTGAAGGTGGACCCGGCCACGCAGTTGCTTCCGGTCAACGGCTCGCGCGAAGCTTTGTTCGCCTTTGCCCAGACGGTGGTCGATCCCGCCAACGACGCGGTGGTGGTCTGCCCCAACCCGTTCTACCAAATCTACGAGGGCGCGGCCCTCCTCGCAGGGGCGACGCCTTTTTAT
Source organism: Comamonadaceae bacterium (assembly GCA_947449025.1). Taxonomy (GTDB): domain Bacteria; phylum Pseudomonadota; class Gammaproteobacteria; order Burkholderiales; family Burkholderiaceae_C; genus Ramlibacter. The sequence goes on along the minus strand of CANFQF010000062.1, from coordinate 4,505 downwards.
GCGCCCAGCGACCCGGCGCGTAATTTCGCCATCGACTGGGACCAGGTGCCAGACGCGGTCTGGGCCCGCACCCGCTTGCTCTTCGTCTGCTCGCCGGGCAACCCCACCGGGGCGGTGATGCCGCTCGAGGAATGGAAGCGCCTGTTCGAGCTGTCAGACCGCTATGGTTTTGTCATCGCCTCCGACGAGTGCTACAGCGAGATCTACTTCCGCGACGAGCCTCCCTTGGGCGGGCTGCAGGCGGCGGCGCAGCTGGGAAGGTCCGACTTCCGGCGCCTGGTGGCCTTTACCAGCCTGTCCAAACGCAGCAACGTACCAGGTCTGCGCTCGGGCTTTGTCGCCGGCGACGCGGCCATCCTCAAGCAGTTCCTGCTCTATCGCACCTACCACGGCGGCGCCATGAGCCCGGTGGTGCAGGCGGCCAGCGTTGCGGCCTGGAATGACGAGGCCCATGTGGTCGACAACCGCGCGCTGTACCGCCAGAAATTCGCCGAAGTGACGCCGGTGCTGGCCGAGGTCATGGATGTTGCCCTGCCCGACGCCGGCTTTTATCTGTGGGCCGGCGTAGAAGGCAGCGACGAGTCCTTCGCCCGCGACCTTCTGGCTCAATACAATGTGACGGTTTTGCCCGGCAGCTACCTTGCGCGCGAGGTCGCCGGTCGCAATCCAGGCACGGGGCGTGTGCGCATGGCCCTGGTGGCCGACACCGCCGAATGCCTGGAAGCCGCGCAGCGGATCGCACGCTTCGTACGCGAAAGGCGCGCGCTGCGCTGATGCGGCAGGTGTGACTGATGCGACGCCAGTGGCGGGCCCAGAGCGGTCCTCTGATGTGCCGAACTAATGGGCCGAACTAATGGGCCAAACAACTGTGCCGAACTTCTGCGCTGAACCACTATCCCGACCTGCCGCTCCCGCGACACCTGCCTTTGTCCAGTTTCACTTTTCCGATTCATCCCTTTAACTGCCGAAGCACTATGAGCCAGCAACTCCAGCAAATCATCGACGCCGCGTGGGACAACCGCGCCAATATTTCCCCCAAGTCGGCCCCCAAGGAAGTCGCCGACGCGGTGGAGCACGTGTTGGCCTCCCTGGACAAAGGGCAGCTGCGCGTGGCCACCCGCGAGGGCGTGGGCCAGTGGACGGTGCACCAGTGGATCAAGAAGGCGGTTCTGCTGTCCTTCCGCCTGAAGGACAACGCCCTCATCGAGGCGGGCGACCTGGGCTTTTACGACAAGGTCCCCACCAAGTTTGCCGGCATGAGCGCCGATGAAATGGCCGCCACCGGCGTGCGGGTGGTGCCACCGGCTGTGGCGCGTCGCGGCAGCTTCATCGCCAAGGGCGCCATCCTGATGCCCTCCTACGTGAACATCGGCGCTTATGTGGACGAAGGCACCATGGTCGACACCTGGGCCACCGTCGGCTCCTGCGCCCAGGTTGGCAAGAACGTGCACCTGTCCGGCGGCGTGGGTCTCGGCGGCGTGCTCGAACCCCTGCAAGCCAACCCGACCATCATCGAAGACAACTGCTTCATCGGCGCCCGCTCCGAAGTCGTAGAGGGTGTGATCGTCGAAGAAAACTCGGTCATCTCCATGGGCGTCTACATCGGCCAAAGCACCCCCATCTACGACCGCGCCACCGGCGAAGTCACCTACGGCCGCATCCCGGCCGGCTCGGTGGTGATCTCCGGCAGCCTGCCCAAGGACGGCGGCAAGTACAGCCTGTACGCGGCCATCATCGTCAAGCGCGTCGACGCCCAGACCCGGGCCAAGACCAGCCTGAACGACCTGCTGCGCGACTGAAGTCAAAGCCGCGAACCGCGCGACTTCACTCAACGCCACGCCCCGACAGATACGCATCGCATGACACCCACCGTCTACCTCACCGAGCAGCTGATCGCCCGCCGATCGGTCACGCCCGACGACGCCGGTTGCCAGCAAGTGCTGCAGGCCCGACTGGCGCCGCTGGGATTTGCTTGCGAGACGATGGCGTTCGGTCCGGCGGATTTCAGCGTGACCAACCTCTGGGCCAAGCGCGCGGGCAGCGGCCCACGCACACTGGTTTTTGCTGGCCACACCGACGTGGTGCCCACCGGCCCGCTGGCGCAATGGGCCAGCAACCCCTTCACCCCCGAACACCGGGACGGCAAGCTGTACGGGCGCGGCGCTGCCGACATGAAGACCTCCATCGCCGCCTTCACGGTGGCCACCGAGGAGTTCCTGGCGGCGCACCCGAACCCAAAAATCTCGATTGCGCTCCTGATTACCAGCGACGAGGAAGGCCCCAGCGTCGACGGCACGGTGAAGGTCTGCGAGGCGCTCCAAGCGCGCGGGGAGCGGCTCGACTGGTGCATCGTTGGCGAGCCCACCTCTGTGGACCGTCTGGGCGACATGATCAAGAACGGGCGCCGAGGCAGCTTGTCGGGCAAGCTGAAGGTCAAAGGCATCCAGGGCCATATCGCCTACCCGCAGTTGGCGCGCAACCCGATTCACGACGCCATGCCGGCGCTGGCCGAACTGGCCGCCATCGAATGGGACCGCGGCAACGATTTCTTCCCGCCCACCAGCTTCCAGGTGTCCAACATCCATGGCGGCACCGGCGCGACCAACATCATTCCGGGCGAGGTCGTCATCGACTTCAACTTCCGCTTTTCCACCGAGTGCACCGACGCCGGCCTGCGCCAGCGGGTCGAGGCGATCCTGTCTCGGCACGGGCTCGACTACGAGCTGACCTGGGCCCTGAGCGGCCAGCCCTTCATCACACCCCCGGGCGAGTTGGTTGCTGCCATTCAGGGCGCCATCGAGGCAGAGACCGGTGTCAAGACCGAGCTGTCCACCACCGGCGGCACCAGCGACGGCCGCTTCATCTCGCGCATTTGCCCGCAGGTGATCGAGTTCGGCCCGGTCAACGCCACCATCCACAAAATCGACGAGCATGTGACGGTGGCCGACATCGAGCCGCTGAAAAACATCTACCGGCGCACGCTCGAAGGGCTCGAGGCCCTGGCCTGAGCCTGTCCGCGCCGCACGGTACCGTCCATGAACATCCTGCAACTGATAGACGCCGCTGCGCGCGAGCTCGAAGCCTCGGGCGTTGCCTTCGGCCACGGCACGGCCAATGCCTTTGACGAGGCAGTGTGGCTGGTGCTGTGGCGCCTGGGTATACCCCTGGACGATCTGGATGGCGTTGCGGCGCGTGAGGTGACCGAACCAGACCAAGCTGCGGTCAAGGCCTTGCTGGGCGAGCGCATCGCCACCCGCAAGCCGGCCGCCTACCTCACGCAGGAAGCCTGGCTGCAAGGCGTCCCCTTCTACGTGGATGAACGCAGCATCGTCCCGCGCAGCTTCATCGCCGAGCTGATCGCCGACGCGTCCATCGACCCTTGGCTGGGGGAAGAGACGCGGCAGGTGTTGGACCTGTGCACCGGCAACGGCAGCCTGGCCATTCTGGCGGCCATGGCCTGGCCCGAGGTGCAGGTGGATGGCGCCGACATCAGCGCAGACGCTCTGGCGGTGGCCCGGATCAATGTGGACAAGCACGGGCTGCAGACGCGAGTGCGGCTGCTCGAGTCCGACGGCCTGAACGCGGTCGCTGGTCGCTACGACCTGGTCGTGTGCAACCCGCCCTACGTCAATTCGAACAGCATGGCCGAATTGCCAGCAGAGTACCGGGCCGAACCCGCACTGGCCCTGGCCGGCGGCGCCGACGGCATGGACTTCATCCGGCGTCTGCTGCGGGAGTTGCCGGCCCACATGAACGAGGGTGCGGTCTTGGTGCTGGAGATCGGCAACGAGCGCCCTTTTTTCGAAGCGGCATTTCCCAGCCTCGAAGTCGTCTGGCTCGAGACGTCGGCCGGCGAGGACCAGGTGCTGCTGGTCACCCAGGCAGACCTAGCAGACTTAGCAGTCGCCCTTCCCATCCCCTTGCATCCTTGACTGAGCGCCACGAGCGACCCGAATGATTACTCTGCGCGACGTCATACTTCGCCGCGGCACCAAGGTGCTGTTGGACAAGGTCTCCCTCACCCTCAACCCCGGCGAAAAGGCAGGCCTGGTTGGCCGCAATGGCGCGGGTAAGTCCACCCTGTTCGCCCTCTTCGACGGCAGCCTGCACGAGGACGGCGGCGAGTTCAGCCGCCCTGCGCATTGGCAGATGGCCCAGGTGGCCCAGAACATGCCTGAGACCGACGAGCCGGCCACCGACTTCGTGCTAGCCGGCGACACCCGGCTCATGGCGGTGCAAGCGCGCCTGGACCAGGCCGAGGCCCGACTGCAGGAGTTCCCCGACGATGCCGATGCCGGCATGGCCGTAGGCCAGGCCCATGCCGACCTGCATGACGCCGGCGTCCATGACGCGGTGCCCCGCGCGCAGGCGCTGATCCTGGGCCTGGGCTTCACCAGCGAGCAACTCCACCGGCCCGTCAACAGCTTCTCCGGCGGCTGGCGCATGCGCCTGCAACTGGCGCGGGCCCTGATGTGCCCCTCGGACCTGCTGCTGCTGGACGAGCC
>CANFQF010000061.1 GCA_947449025.1 Comamonadaceae bacterium | reverse complement strand
GTGCCTCATGCGCCCCGGGGTCGGCTTGCCGACCCCGGGGCGTTTTTCATCCGGGGCCTGCAGCCTGCGTGCTGGCCATCCGAGCCGCTTGGGGTCCTCAGGAGACCTCGCTGGTGCCCGCCACCGACGACGACCGACCTTGTTAAGCTAGTGCCATGAGTTCTTCCCTCCTGCTCTGGGCCCTCGCCTTCGTCGGCGTGGCCTGGGCCGTGGGCGCCTACAACCGCCTGGTCCGCCTGCGAACGGCGGTCAACGCCGCCTTCGCTGCGGTCGACGCCGAGCTGCAGCCCTTGGTCCGGCTGGTCGATGACATGCTCGCGGGCATCGACCCGCAAGACGAAGACCGGCCGCCGCCTTCTGACAAATTGCTCGCCCCGATCCGCGAAGCCTCCGGCCAGCTTTCCAACGCGCTGGCTGCGGCCCGCTTGCGCCCCCTCGATGGGGAGCGCATCGAGGCGGTCCGAGAAGCCGGCGAGCACTGGGCCCGCACCTGGGACCGGGCCGATTACGAAGACGCCCGCGAGCTCGGCGGCCCCTTTCTGCCCGACACGGTCAGCACCGAGCGGGCCCTCCGCCTGAAACAGGCCGAAGTGATCGCTGGCCAGTTCAATGAATCGATCGACCGTTACAACCGGGCGGTGACCCAGATCCCTGCCGTACTGATCGCTTGGACCTTCAATTTGCGCCGTGGGCGTCGCCTGTGACGCAGGCACTCGCTCACACGGCCGCCCCGGAGTTGTGGCGGCTCCTGCAAGCGGCGGCTCGGGTCGTGCAGGCAGTGCTTCAGGGGCAGTCGACCACCCCGGCCCTGGCGGCGGTGCCTGCTGCGCTGCGCGCTGGCACCCAGGCCCTGGCCTTTCAGGCGCTGCGCCAGCTTGGTCGGGCGCAGGCCCTTCGGGTCCTCCTGGCCCGCCGCCCGCCGCCGCCGGCGGTGGACGCGCTCCTGTGCTCCGCACTGGCCCTGGCCTGGGATCCAACAGCTGCACCCTACGAACCCTTCACCTTGGTGAACCAGGCGGTGGAGGCCGCCAAGCGGGACCGCGCCACCGCCCCCCAGTCGGCCTTTGTCAATGCCTGCCTGCGCCGTTTTCTGCGTGAGCGGGACGCTCTCGTCGCCATCACCGACGCCGATCCGGTGGCCCGCTGGAATCACCCGGACTGGTGGATCCGCCGGCTCAAAGCCGACCATCCGCAGCACTGGGAGGCCATCCTCCAGGCGGGCAATGAGGTGCCGCCTATGACGCTGCGGGTCAACCGCCGCCGGTCCACGCCCGAGGCTTACTTGCAGCGGCTTGCCGAAGCGGGCATGCCGGCTCGCCGGGTGGGTGAGGACGGCCTGGTGCTGGCCTCACCGCGGCCGGTGCAGGTCCTGCCCGGATTCGACGAGGGGCTGGCTTCGGTGCAGGACGCCGCGGCCCAGATGGCCGCCTCACTTTTGCTCGACGGGCTGCCTCTACCCCCCGACGGGCGTCCGCTGCGGATTCTGGATGCCTGCGCCGCCCCGGGCGGCAAGACCGCGCACCTGCTCGAGCGTGCCGATGCGCAGGTGACTGCGCTGGACGTGGACCCTGTGCGCTGCGAGCGCATCAGCCAGACCCTGGAGCGCCTGGGCCTGCAGGCCCGGATTGTGGCCGCCGATGCGGCCCGTCCGGCCGACTGGTGGGACGGGCAGGTCTTTGACGCCATCTTGCTGGACGCGCCCTGCACCGCCTCCGGCATCGTGCGCCGCCACCCGGACGTGCGCTGGCTGCGCCGGGCCTCGGACATCGACGCCCTGGCCCAGACCCAGGCCCGGCTGTTGAAAGCACTCTGGCCCCTACTGGCGCCGGGGGGGCGCCTCCTTTATTGCACCTGCTCGGTCTTCCGCGCCGAGGGCGAGGACCGCATCCGTTCGTTTGTTGCGCACAACACCGAAGCGGTTTTACAGCCCGCACCCGGCCATTTGCTGCCCTTGGGCGGCGCAAGAGCGACGTCCGTCCCGGAAAATCAGGCCAGTGAGTATGACGGCTTCTTTTACGCGCGCCTGGACAAACGGGTTTGAGCGCCTTCGCGGGCTGCTGGCCTTGGCCGTGTTCCGGCTTGCGCTCTTCCTTGCGCTTTCTCTCGCGCTCTTTCCCGCTCCTGCCGCCGCGACCGAAATCTCCGCCTTGAGCGCCGAGCGCGGGGCCGAGGGCGTCATCGTGTCCGCGCAGATCCGCCTGGACCTGCCGCCCCAGCTCGAGGACGCCCTGCAAAAAGGTCTTCCGCTCTTTTTCGTCGCCGAGGCTACCGTCCTTCGCGACCGCTGGTATTGGACCAACAAGGAAGTCGCCCGCGCCACTCGCCACCTGCGCCTGGCCTTTCACCCGCTCACCCGGCGCTGGCGTCTGCTTGTCTCCAACAGTCCGATCACCGGCACCGGCGCCGCGCTGGGTCAGTCCTTCGAGTCTCGCGAGGAGGCGTTGGCTGCCGTCGAGCGCATCGGCGGCTGGAAGATCGCCGAAGGGCCCGAGATCGACTCGGCGCCACGCTACACCCTCACGCTGCGCTTTCGGCTCGATCTCGCCCAGCTTCCCCGCCCGGTGCAGATCGGCGCCCTCGGGCAGGAAGACGCTGGCCTGGACGCCAGTCGCAGCCTGCGGCTGAACCCCGAGCCGGCCCGCTGAGCGCGGACTGCGCCGCCAGCCCATGACCGAGCCCGTCCACCCTCCTGCCTCACCCCCCCCGGCCCGGCTGGCGCCCCGGGTGCGCAACTCCCGCGTCTTCCAGTGGGCGGTCGCGGTGGGTGCGGCGGTCATCTCGGCCCTGGGCATCGTGCTGCTCTTCCTGCTGGCCCAGGCCACGGACAACCGCGAGCTGTACGAGCGCAATTACCAGACGCTTTTCATCGTCAACGTGGCGGCCGCCGCCATGCTGCTGGCCACCATTGCCTGGATGGCGCTGCGCTTGGTCACCCGCCTGCGGCGTGGCAAGTTCGGCAGCAGGCTGTTGGCCCGGCTAGCCCTGATCTTCGCCCTGGTGGGCCTCGCACCTGGCCTGCTGATTTATGTTGTGTCCTACCAATTCGTCTCGCGCTCTATCGAGAGCTGGTTCGACGTCAAGGTCGAAGGCGCGCTCTACGCCGGCCTGAGCCTGGGCCGGGCGTCGCTCGACGCGCTGTCGGGCGACCTCGCCAGCAAGACCCGCAACGCCGCGTCGCAGCTCTCGGGTGTGTCGGACGCGGGCGCCGGCCTGGTGCTCGAGCGCGTGCGTGACCAGCTCGGAGCGGGCGACGTCAACCTCTGGAGCGCCTCCGGGCAACTCATCGCGGGTGCCGGCGCGGGCCCGCAGCGATTCCAGCTGTCGCCCGATCGCCCCTCGGCCTCCCAACTTCGCGCCGTGCGCGCCCAGCGCACGGTCTCGGCCATCGAAGGCCTGGAGGAGGCTGGCGCCCCGGGTGGTTCTGGCGCCGGGTCAGCAGCCCCACCCCGCGTGCGGGTGCTGGTGCTGGCGCCACCGGCCACCTTGGGTCTGTTGTCCGATGGACGGGTACTCGAGGTGACCCAGGCCTTGCCCGCCAGCCTCGTGGCCAATGCCGTCGCGGTGCAGGAGGCCAACCGCGAGTACCAGGAGCGCGCGCTTGGCCGCGAAGGGCTGCGCCGCATGTACATCGGCACACTCACGCTCAGTCTCGTGCTGGCAGTGTTCGGCGCCATCTTGCTCGCGGTCGTTCTGGGCAACTCCCTGGCGCGCCCGCTGCTGCTGCTGGCGGCGGGTGTGCGCGAGGTGGCCGCTGGCGACCTCAGCCCCAAGCCGGTGCTGCAAGGCAAGGACGAACTCGGCGGCCTCACCCGCTCATTCGCGCAGATGACGCAGCAATTGGCCGACGCCCGCTCCGCTGTCGACCTCAGCATGGGGCAGGTCGATGCTGCCCGCGCCAACTTGCAGACTATTTTGGACAACCTCACCGCCGGCATCATCGTGCTCGACGACCAGGGCCGTATCCTCTCGTGTAACCCGGGCGCCACCCGCATCTTGCGGGTGCCTCTCGCGGCATGTGTCGGAAAGCCACTGGCGCAAGTCGAGGGTCTGCAGGCCTTCGGCGACTCGGTCACCCGGCGCTTTGACGAGTACCACGCCGACCGTCAGCACGGCCTGGACCACTGGCAGCAATCCTTCGAGCTCGGTGGCCAACACCCTGGCTCGCCCATGAGCAATCACGAGGCAGTGACCGTGGTCGTGCGCGGCGCCGACATGCCCGCCGACGCCAGTGGGCGCAGCGCGCATCTGCTGGTGCTCGATGACATCTCCGAAATCGTCTCTGCGCAACGCGCGCGGGCCTGGGGCGAGGTCGCGCGTCGCCTAGCGCACGAGATCAAGAACCCGCTCACGCCCATCCAGCTGTCGGCCGAGCGGCTCGCGATGAAGCTCGAAGGCAAGGTGGCCGAGCCGGAGCGCGCCATCCTGGCCAAGTCGGTGCGGACCATCGTCGACCAGGTCGACGCGATGAAGCGCCTCGTCAACGAATTTCGCGACTATGCGCGCCTGCCCACGGCCGAACTTCTGCCAGTTGATCTCAATGCGCTGGCCACCGATGTGCTCCAGCTCTATGGGCGCGATGCCGGCGATGCGGCCGCGACCGCTGCCCTGGTCCCTGTCCGGCTCGAGCTCGACCCGGCTTGCCCGCTGATCCTGGGCGATGCGATGCAGCTGCGCCAGGTCATTCATAACCTGCTGCAAAACGCCCAGGATGCCACCGAGACAGTGCCGGCCGGCGCCGTACCGCGCGAAGTAGTCCTGCGTACCCAATGGAACGAGGCTTCCAACCGGGTCCGTCTGGTCGTTCAAGACAGTGGCGGTGGATTTCCCGAGCACATCCTCAAGCGCGCATTCGAGCCCTACGTCACCACCAAGGCCAAGGGCACTGGCCTGGGCCTGGCTGTGGTCAAGAAGATCGCCGACGAGCATGGCGCGCGCATTGATCTCAAGAACCGTCTGGAAGACGATCGCTTGGTGGGCGCCCAAGTCTCGCTATCATTCACCGTGGCGGCCTGACATTAGTTCCGATGCGGGCCGTGCGTGGGACTTGGGCTTGACGCGTAGGCATCGCTTTTCAAAATGGCAAATATTCTGGTGGTTGACGACGAGCACGGCATCCGCGAGCTGCTCTCCGAAATCCTCAACGATGAGGGTCACCAAGTCGAGCTGGCCGAAAACGCCTCCCAGGCCCGTGCCCTGAGACAGCAGGCCCGGCCCGATCTGGTGCTGCTTGACATCTGGATGCCGGACACAGACGGTGTCACCTTGCTCAAGGAGTGGTCCTCGACCGGGCTGCTGACCATGCCGGTCATCATGATGAGTGGCCACGCCACCATTGAAACCGCGGTCGAAGCCACCAAAATCGGCGCCCAGTCCTTTCTCGAAAAGCCCATCACCCTGCAAAAGCTGCTCAAGGCGGTGGAGTCTGGCCTGAACCGAAAGTTGCCGGCGTTGGCGCCTGCGTCCTCTGCCCACAGGCCTGGTGCGCAGACCATCGCAGTCACGGGTTTGGCAGCGGCGCTAGTGGCCAGTGACCTGACCGTCGAGAACGCCATGACCGGCGGCCAGGGTGTACCCGCGATGACCGACCTGGGGCCGCAGTCGCAGCAAAGCTTTGACCTGGACAAGCCCCTGCGCGACGCCCGTGACGAATTCGAGAAGTGCTATTTCGAGTTTCATTTGGCGCGCGAAGGGGGCTCCATGACCCGCGTGGCCGAGAAGACCGGCTTGGAACGTACCCACCTCTATCGCAAGCTCAAGCAGCTGGGAGTCGACCTGTCGCGCGGTCGGCGCAGCGGCGGCTGAAGCCGGCGCGATGGCCCGCCCCGGAAGAAATGACCCCTGCCCCTGCGGCAGCGGCAAGAAGTTCAAGCAGTGTTGCGAATCCCGGCCGGCGCCGGTGGCGACCCTCACCGCTGGGCCAGACCCGCGGCTGCGGCCTGCCTGGCACGCGCTGGAGTCGGGTGACATTCAGGCCGCACGTCAGGCCTGCGAGGCGTTGCTGCAACAGCAACCTGCGCACGCCGAAGGTCTGCACCTGCTGGGCCTGGTCGCCCTCCAGCTCAATCGCCCCGACGCTGCCCGCAGCCTGTTGGAGCAATCTGCCCAGCATCACCCTTTTGATGCGGCTGTTCACTTTGCCATCGGACTGGCCTGCGAGCGAATGGGGCAGCCCGAGGCGGCGGCGGATGCCTACCGCCGCGCCACCGGCTTGCAGCCGACCTTTGTCGAGGCCTGGTGCAATCTCGGGCTGATCCAGAACCGCCTCAGCCAGCCCCAGCAGGCGCTGCAGGCTTACCGACAGGCCCTGCAGCTGCGGCCTGTCAATGAGGCGCGCATCGGCGCCGCCGAGTCGCTGCAGCGCATCCCGCCCGAGCAGCTCACCTCGGGCGACGAGCCTTTGCTGCGCGAGGCCATCGCCCAAGCGTGGCGGCGGCCGCAGGATCTCGCCGGCGCGGCCCTGGCCTGCCTGCGGCGCAGCGACGCCATCGTGCGTGTGCTCGCCCGCTGCGCGCAGGCCTGGCCCCAGCGGCAGGACCTGCGCGCGAGCGAGGACTGGCCGGCGGTGCAAAACCTGCTTCGCTCAGAGCTGCTGCATGTTTTGCTCGCCCAGTCGCTCGCCTGTGACTTTGAGATGGAGCTGCTGCTCACCACCTGCCGCGCCCTGCTGCTGGACGATGTCGAGGCTGGCCGGCCCCTGTTCCCAGGCGCCACGGGCTTCCTACTGGCACTCGTGCAGCAATGCCACATCAACGAGCATGTCTACGGCAGCACCGAGCCGGAGGACGCGCGCGTCGACGCCCTTGTGCAGCGTCTGCTGGCGGCAGCCGCCTCGGGGACTTCACTCGTGGAGTCCGAGGTGCCGGCCTGGCTGCTGCTGGCGTGCTACCGCTCCTTGCAGGGCGTGGGTGACGAGGCCTTGCGTACGCGCCTGGCGCAGGAACCTGCGCTCGCGCTGGTGCTGCGCCAGCATGTCGACGAGCCCGACCGCGAGCGCGCGCTGGCGGCGGCCCTGCCTGCGGTCACGCCGATCGACGACGCGGTCTCGCGGGCGGTGCAGGACCAGTACGAGTCCCACCCCTATCCGCGCTGGACCCGCGTGCCGCTCGCGGCGCATCCTCAACGCCTGGACGATGCGCTCCGCAGCGCCTTTCCCGGCGCGCCCTTCGCACCCCTGGGCCATCCGGCGCCACTCGAGGTGCTGGTGGCCGGCGCCGGCACAGGCCAGCACCCGATCGACACCGCCACCCGCTACCACGACGCCCGCGTGCTCGCGATAGACCTCAGTCGGGCCAGCCTGGCCTATGCCGCCCGCAAGGCCCAGGAGGCCGGCATCGGCAACCTGCGCTTGGCCCAGGGCGACATTCTGGCGCTGGGGTCGCTGGGCGAGCGCTTCCACCTGATCGAATCCGTCGGCGTCCTGCACCACCTTGCAGACCCCATGGTGGGCTGGCGCGTCCTGTGCGGCCTGCTGCGCCCCGGGGGGCTGATGATGATCGGGCTCTATAGCGAGCTGGCCCGCCAACCGGTGGTGGCTGCGCGCGCGCGCTTTGGCCAGCATGACCCGCACCAGGACCCTGCGCAGGTGGTGCGCGCCATCCGCCAAGCGCGGCAGGCCATTTTTGCGGCTGATGCGCCGGAGGCCCTGCGCCCGCTGCGCCGGTTTCGCGATGTCTATGGCCTGAGCGTTTGCCGCGACTTGCTCTTTCATGTTCAGGAGCACCGCTTCACCGTGCCCCGCCTGGCTGAGGCGATCGAAACGCTGGGCCTTCGCTTCCTGGGCTTTCGCTGCGAACCCTCTGTCTACCGCCAATACGACAGCGAATTCCCCAACGACCCGCAGCGCCTCCGCCTGGACCATTGGCAGCAGTTCGAGGAGCGGCACCCGGAGACTTTTGTCGGCATGTACCAGTTCTGGCTCCAGAAGCCCTGAAGTGCCTGTGGCTGCGGGCTGGGGTGAGAGGCGTCTGCTATACTCCGCCGCTCTGGCCCGGTAGCTCAGTTGGTAGAGCAGCGGATTGAAAATCCGCGTGTCGGTGGTTCGATTCCGCCCCAGGCCACCAGAATCAAAACCGCTGTCCCCAAAAGGGTCAGCGGTTTTTTACTTGCCGCGCCCGCTTATTTGGCGCCGCCGAGAATCCAGGCTGCCAGGGTCTTGGCATCGGCCTCGCTGACCGAAGGCTGCGCTGGCATCGGCACGGGCCCCCATTTGCCCGCACCGCCCGCCTTGATGCTCTTGGCCAAGGTGGCCTCGGCCTCCGTCTGGTCTGTGTAGCGCTTGGCGATGTCTACATAGGAAGGGCCCATCAACTTGCGCTCAACGGCATGGCAGGACGAGCAGGCGTTTTTCTGGGCCAGGGCCAGGTTGGCCCAGGCAGGTGCTGAAAGCGCCAGAGCCAGGGTGCCCAGGGCGATCGACTTGTTCATTGAATATTTCCTCAGATCAAATAGATGAGCATCGACTGATGTTAACTGTGCGCTCTGAGCGGACAGACCCATGTCGGGTTTTCCCGCGCTCGGCGGGCGATCGATCATTGGGTGGTGCGTCGCCGCCGTGCCGATGAAGTCGCGCAAGAGGCGGGTCACTGCTCCGCACCGGCAGCAAGTGCCATGAGGAGCGCAGAGCGCCAGCGCTTCAGGCCAAGGTGTCCGCCCAGATATTGCGGGCCCAACCCATGGCGTAGTGGCCCTCGAGTGCGTTGGCCGCGGATGACACACCGCCCGAGCCGGCCACCGTGAGCATGGTCTTTTGGGCCGCGGCATAGCGGTGGACGCTGGCTACATGGACCACCTCCTCGTCGCTCACGAAGCTGTAGCAGGTGTTGTTATAGATTGGCAGCGGGTTGACCGGCTTGTCTGCCAACAAGGCCACCACCGCCGCAGCGCAGGTCTTGCCATGCTGGTTGGCCATGTGAGCGGACTTGGGCATGGCGGGCGCCACCTGGATAGAGTCACCCAGCACATGGATGTTCGGGGCTGCCTTGCACTCAAAGGTCAGGAAGTCCACCTCGCACCAGCGCTTGTTGGCCGTGGCCAAACCCGTTTTGACCGCGATCTCGCCGGCACGCATGGGCGGCAACACGTTGAGGACGGCGGCTTTGACGTCGTCGTTGAACTCGAACTTGAGCGTGCTGCCTGCCACATCGACGTCGGTCAGCGCATGCCCGGACCGGTACTCGATGATGTTCTTGTAGCGATCTGCCCAGGCTTTCTTGAACAACGGCCCCTTGGAGGTCACGTCCTCGTTCGCATCCAAGATCAGGACCTTGCTCTTGGGCTTGGCCTTGCTGAAGTAACTGGCCACCAGGCAAGCGCGCTCGTAGGGGCCGGGGGGGCAGCGGTAAGGCGCCAGCGGAATGGTCATGGCAAACACGCCGCCATCGGGCATGGCCTCGAGCTGCTTGCGAAGTGCCACCGTCTGCGCGCCAGCCTTCCAGGCATGCAGCACGCGGTCTTGCGCGCCAGGGCGGGTCAGGCCGGGCAAGGCGTCGTACATGAAGTCGACGCCTGGCGAGAGGATCAAGCGGTCGTAGGGCAGCTCGGCGCCGCTTGCGAGCTTGACGATGCGCTTGTCCGGGTCGATCGAGGCGGCGACGTCGCGCACCACCCGCACGCCATGGCGCAGGGTGAGGTTGTCATAGGGCGTGGTGACATCGGCGATCGTTTTGCTGCCGCCAATGACCAGGTTGGAGATCGGGCAAGACACAAAGGCCGGGTTGGGCTCGACCAGGGTGACGTTGACGCTGTAGTCCGACCACATGCGAACGTACTTGGCGGCCGTGGCGCCGCCATAGCCGCCACCAACCACCACCACCTTGGGGCCCGAGCCACCGTCAGCGGTGGCATAGCCCGTCAAACCCATGACACCGGCTGCAGCGCCGGCGCGGAGGAAGTGACGACGCGTCATGGGATCCCCTTAGTTCTTCTGTGCGGCGAAATAGGCCGCGATGGCTTCGATCTGCTCGTCGGAATAGCCTTTGGCCAGCTGGTGCATGAGGGTTGCAGGCCGGCGGCCTGCCTTGAAGTCCAGCATCTTTTTGACTAGTTCGTCTTTGGAGGCCCCCGCCAGCGATGCCATGCCGGGCTGTGCACGGCCGTCCGTGCCGTGGCAGTTGGCGCAGGACGCTGCCCAGCTGCGTACCTGCAGCGGGTCGGGTGCCTGGGCCTGGACCAGGCCGGCTGCTCCGAGCCATGCGCCCAGAGTCAAGGTCTGAATCGCGGTCTTCATGGATGTCCTTCGACGTAGCAAGCAAGCCGGTCTGACGATCTGGGGTGCAGCGGAGGGCCTGTCGTCAACAGGGTCGCGGATATTGAGGCGCAAGTCTAAAGCCCCGAGGGCGCGAGGAATCAACAGCGGCCCTGCCCAGGTCGGTTCCATCACCGGGCGCACCCTATGAAGCTTGCCACCTCGAGCGTCGAATCCCTCGTCACCCCCTGCAACATGTGCTGTAGGGGTTGGCCGCCCACGCGGTCGACGCCCTGTGCCTGCAGGAATTGAAGATGACCGACGACAAATTGGCGCGGGAGGCGCTGGCCTCATCGGGCTGTGCAGGGTTATCCCTCGAATCACGCCGCGGTCGGCATGATCCACTTAGGGTCCCTAAAGCCTTTTACAAAACCGGCAAGGAGACAAATATGCAGGTTGCACTCAAGGTCAACGGCAAGGCCGTGGCCGTCGATGCGGCGCCCCACACCCTTTTGGTCCAGGCGATACGCGAACACCTCCACCTCACCGGCACCCATGTGGGCTGCGACACCGCACAGTGCGGCGCGTGCACCGTGCTGGTCGACGGGCGGGCCATCAAGTCTTGCAACGTGCTGCTGGCCCAGGTGGCGGGGCGTGAGGTCACCACCATCGAGGGTGTGGCTGCCGCCGACGGCACCATGCACCCGATGCAAGCGGCCTTCAAAGAGTGCCACGGCCTGCAATGCGGCTTTTGCACGCCGGGCATGGTGATGAGTGCGATCGATCTATGCCAGCGCCATCCCAAGGCCGATGCCACACAAATCCGTGAGCAGCTCGAGGGCAACCTGTGCCGCTGCACGGGCTACCAGAACATCGTCAAGGCCGTGCAGCAAGGTGCTGCCGCCATGAAAGCTTGAGGAGACACATCATGGGTGCCACTGATCTTTCCAAGCTGCCGCATATCGGCGAGTCCCTGCGCCGCAAGGAGGACTACCGCTTCCTCACGGGCGCAGGCCAGTACACCGACGACATCGTGCTGCCCAACATGCATCACGCGGTCTTCGTGCGCTCACCGCATGCGCATGCCGCCATCCGCAAGGTCGACAAGTCCGCAGCGCTCAAGGCACCCGGCGTGGTGGGTGTGCTCGATGGCAAGGACGTCGCCGCCGACAAGATCGGCGGCCTGCCCTGTGGCTGGCTGATCACCGACACCAGCGGCCAACCCATGAAGGAGCCGCCCCACCCGATCTTGGCTCTGGACAAGGTGCGCTATGTGGGCGACCACGTGGCCATGGTGGTGGCCGACACCCTGGAAAACGCCAAGAACGCCGCCGAGCTGGTGGAGGTCGACTACGAGCCGCTGTCCGCCGTTGTCGATGTGCGTGACACCATGAAGGCGGACGCGCCCCAACTGCATGATGCCGCCCCGGGCAACCATTGCTACAAATGGGCCATCGGCGACAAGGCCGGCGTCGATGCGGCCTTCAAGAATGCCGCCCACATCACCAAGCTGGACCTGGTCAATAACCGGCTCGCCCCCAACCCGATGGAGCCGCGCGCGGCCATCGCCAGCTACAGCCGTGCGGGGGACGACTACACCCTCTATGTGTCCAACCAGAACCCGCACGTCGAGCGGCTGCTGATGACGGCCTTCGTCATGGGCCTGCCCGAGCACAAGGTTCGGGTGATCGCCCCCGACGTGGGAGGTGGCTTTGGCGCCAAGATTTATCTCTACGCCGAAGACGTGTGCCTGACCTGGGCGGCCAAAAAGCTCAATTGCCCCATCAAGTGGACCTGCGACCGCTCAGAAGCCTTCCTCAGCGACGCCCATGGCCGCGACCACGTCACCCACGGTGAGCTGGCCCTGGACAAGGACGGCAAGTTTCTCGCTCTGCGGGTGCACACCGATGCCAACCTGGGCGCCTACCTGTCGACCTTCTCGACCGCAGTTCCCACCATCCTCTACGCCACGCTCCTGGCCGGTCAGTACACCACCCCGCAGATCTATGTCGAGGTGGACGCCTGGTTCACCAACACCTCGCCGGTCGACGCCTACCGTGGCGCAGGCCGGCCTGAGGCAACCTACCTGATCGAGCGCATCGTCAGCCGCGCGGCCTGGGAGACCGGACTGTCGCAAGACGAAATCCGTCGTCGCAACTTCATCACGCAGTTCCCCTACCAGACCCCGGTGGCCCTGCAATACGACACCGGCGACTTCCACGCGTGCATGAACCAGGCCCGTGAGCTCGGCGATGCAGCAGGCTTTGACCAGCGCAAGGCGGCCTCCAAGGCCAAGGGTCTGCTGCGCGGCGTGGGCTACAGCAGCTACATCGAAGCCTGCGGACTTGCCCCCAGCAACATCGCTGGGGCCTTGGGCGCGCGCGCTGGCCTGTTTGAATGCGGCGAGGTGCGAGTACACCCCACGGGCAGCGTGACGGTGTTCACCGGTTCGCATAGCCACGGCCAGGGCCACGAGACCACCTTTGCCCAGGTGGTGGCTGCCCGCCTCGGGCTGGACCCCTCCCAAGTGGACATCGTGCACGGCGACACCGGGCGCGTGCCCTTTGGTATGGGCACCTACGGCTCGCGGTCGATCAGCGTGGGCGGTGCCGCCATCATGCGCGCTCTGGACAAGATTGAGGCCAAGGCCAAGAAGATCGCGGCCCACCTGATGGAGGCTGGCGATGGTGACGTCGAGTTCGCCAACGGCGAGTTCACCGTCAAGGGAACCGACAAGAAGGTGACCTTTGGTCAGGTGGCGCTCACCGCCTATGTGCCGCACAACTACCCGCTGGACAAGCTTGAGCCGGGCCTCAACGAAACCGCCTTCTACGACCCGACCAACTTCACCTTCCCCGGTGGCACCTACATCTGCGAGGTTGAAGTCAACCCCGACACCGGTGTGGTGCGTATCGACAGCTTCACTGCAGTCGACGACTTCGGCACCATCATCAACCCCATGATCGTCGAGGGCCAGGTACACGGCGGGCTGGTGCAGGGCATCGGCCAGGCCCTGCTCGAGCACTGCGTCTACGACCGCGAGACCGGGCAACTGGTCACCGGTTCGTTCATGGACTACGCCATGCCGCGCGCAGACGATGTGCCCGAGTTCCGACTCGGCCATGTGGTCACGCCCTGCACCACCAACCCCCTGGGCACCAAGGGCTGCGGCGAGGCCGGTGCCATCGGCGCACCGCCTGCGGTCATGAACGCGGTGCTCGACGCCCTGGCCCCCCTGGGCGTCAAAGACCTGGACATGCCCGCCAGCCCGCACCGCGTGTGGCAGGCTATTCAGACGGCCCAGGCAAGCAAGTAAGGAGACACAGCATGTACGCCTTCACTCTTGAACAGCCCAAGACCCTGGCCGACGCCAAGCGCCTGACCGCTGGCGGCGCCCAGGCCCTGGCCGGAGGCCAGACCCTGATCGCCTCCATGAAGCAGCGACTGCTGCGGCCTGAAAACCTGGTCGATCTGGGCGGCATCGACGCACTGCGCGGCATCCAGGTCGATGGCAAGCAGGTGATCATCGGCGCCATGACCCCCCACGCCGAGGTGGCGGCCAGTGCCGATGTGCGCAAGCACCTGCCCGCGCTCGCAGCCCTGGCCGAGGGCATTGGTGACCGCCAGGTACGGGCCATGGGGACGATGGGGGGCTCGGTCGCCAACAACGACCCGGCCGCCTGCTACCCCAGCGCAGTCCTGGCCTTGGGTGCAACGGTCGTCACCGACCGGCGCGAGATCGCCGCCGACGCTTTTTTCCAGGGCCTCTACACCACCGCCCTGGAGCCCGGTGAGCTGATCACCGCCATCCGCTTTCCCATTCCCGCTAAGGCGGCCTATGCCAAATTCCGGCAGCCTGCTTCGCGCTTCGCGATGCTGGGCGTGTTCGTGGCGCACACCGCCAGCGGGGTGCGGGTGGCCATCACCGGCGGCGGCAACGGTGTGTGCCGGCATGCCGGACTTGAGGCGGCCTTGAGCAAAAGCTTCACCCCGGAGGCCGTGGTCGGTGTGGCCATCGATGCCGCTGACTTCAGCGGCGACCTGCACGCCAGTGCGGCCTACCGCGCGCACTTGGTGAAGGTCCAGACGCAAGCCGCGGTGCGGCTGGCGAACGGATAGAGCGAGTGCCCACGCCCCACAGCACCATCGACGACCTGACCCGCGCCCTCGAAGGGGTGGGCTATCACGCGCCGAGGCAGCTGGTGACGGCCGTCTTCCTGGCCATGCGGCTGCAGCGACCGCTGCTGCTGGAGGGCGAACCGGGCGTGGGCAAGACCGAGCTGGCCAAGGCCCTGGCCCAGGTGCTGGGCCAGCCGCTGTTGCGCCTGCAGTGCTATGACGGCATGGAGCAGCGCGAGGCGCTCTATGAATGGAACCATGCCGCCCAGTTGCTTCGGATGCGCGCCGCACAGGCCAGCGCTACCCCCGAGGAGATCGAGCGCGACATCTACCAGGCGCGCTACCTGATCCGGCGTCCGCTGCTGCAGGCCCTGGAAGCCCCCGCCCCAGGGGCTGTTCTGCTGATTGACGAGGTCGACCGCGCTGACGAACCCTTCGAGGCCTTTTTGCTCGAGTACCTGGGCGAGTACCAAGTCAGTATCCCGGAGCTGGGCACCGTGCGCGCGGCGGCCGCGCCCCTGACCCTTTTGACCAGCAACCGCACCCGCGACCTCAACGACGCGGTCAAGCGACGCTGCCTGTACCAGTGGCTGGACTATCCCGAGCGCGAACGCGAGCTGGCCATCGTCCGCAGCCAGGTGCCCCAGGCGAGCACCGCACTCACCGAGCAAATCACGCAATTCGTCTCGCGTCTGCGCAGCCAACCTTTTGCCAACGCCTTCCAGCGCAGCCCCGGCATCGCCGAAAGCGTGGAATGGGCCAAAGCCCTGGTGGCCCTGGACACCCTCACCCTGGACCCGGAAGTGATCCAGGACACCGCTGGCATCCTGTTCAAGCAGCGAGAGGATGTAGCGGCCCTGCAGCCGCTGATGGACCAGTTGCTGGAGGTGCAGTGATCCTTGGCGACGCGCGCAGCGGCAAGCTGCCAGATCATTTCACTGCCTTCGGACGCGCCCTGCGCCGCGCCGGCGTGGCGGTCGACAGCAGTCGCATCACCCTGGCGGTGCAGGCCGCGCAGGCGGTAGGGGTGTCGCGCAAGGACGATCTGCGCGCCGCTCTAGCGGCGGTGATGGTGAGCCGCCAGCAAGACCTGGGTGTGTTCGATGAAATGTTCGAGGCCTTCTTCCGCAACCCGGAGCTGGCGCAGCAACTGCTGTCGCAGATGCTGCCCAAGGCCGCCCAGGCCCATCCGCCCCGGCGCAAGGCGCGGGTGCAGGAAGCCCTGACCGTGGCTGGACTCAAGCCCCGCCAGACCACGCCTTCTGGCGAGAGCGAACTGCGCCTGGATGCCGCCATGACCGCCAGCGAGCAACAGCGACTGCGGCATGCGGACTTCCAGGGGTTGTCAGCCAGCGAGTTCCGCTTGGTCGAGCGCCTGGTGCGCGACATTCCCCTGCCCCTGCCACCCGTGCCTGCGCGGCGCCACCGGGTCGGCCCGCGTGGCCAGCGCCTGCACTGGCCACGGGTTTTGCAAGAGGCGCACCGCCATGATGGCGAGCTGCTGCAGCTGCCGCGCCTGACCCGCCGCCAGCAGCCCCTGCCGCTGCTGGTGCTGGTCGATATCTCGGGTTCAATGGAGCGCTACGCGCGGCTGCTGCTGGCCTTTTTGCATCAGGCCACGCGAGGCGCACCACGCGCCGCCTTTGCCTTTGGCACGGGCCTGACCGATCTGCGGCCGGCGTTTCGCCTGCGCGACTCCGACCAGATGCTGGCCCTGGCCAATGAGGCCATCGACGATTTTGCTGGCGGCACCCGGCTGGGTGCCTCACTCGCACAACTGCGCCAGCAGCACGCGCGTTGCCTGGTGGGTCGGCGCACCGTGGTGCTGCTGATCACCGACGGCTTGGACACCGGCGAGCCAGCCACGCTCGATCAAGAGTTGGCCTGGCTGGGGCGCCACACCCGAAAGCTGCTGTGGCTCAATCCGCTGCTTCGTTACGAAGGCTATGCCCCCCTGGCCCGTGGCGCGCAGGTCTTGCATCGGCACACCGACGGGATGCTGGCGGTCCACAATCTGAGCCACCTGCACGACCTAGCCCGCGCCCTCGCTCGCCTGATGGGACGAAGCGGGTCGAGCACTGACCGAACCGCACTGACCCCTTGACCCTGTGCACTGCACGACTGGAGACACCCCGTGGACATGCAAGGCAGCCGAATGCTCGCCGTCAACCGAGAACAAGCCTGGCAGGCGCTCAACGACCCTGAGATGCTCAAGGCCTGCATCCCGGGCTGCGAGCGCTTCGAGCCCAGCGACGCAGATACCTACAACATGACGGCGGCCATCAAGATTGGACCCGTCGCGGCCCGCTTCAACGGGCGGGTGCAACTGAGCGACATCGTCGCCCCGCAGTCCTACACCCTGGGCTTCGACGCACAAGGTGGTGTGGCCGGTTTCGGCAAGGGCCGGGCGGCGGTACAACTGCTACCGACTGACAGCGGCTGCGAGCTGCGCTACACCGTGCATTCCACCGTGGGTGGCAAGCTCGCCCAGCTGGGGCAGCGTCTGATCGACGGCGCCGCCAAATCCTTGGCTGAAGATTTTTTCCGTCGCTTCGATGAGGCCTTGCAACGCCGCTACCCGGCAGCAGACACAGGCGCCGGGGTCCAGAGCGCAGAGGCACCGGCGGATGCAGCGGCGGCATCGCCCGCTGACGGCCTGCCCGCCGTGCCCACCTGGCTTTGGGTCGTCGTCGCGGTGGGTGTGACCTGCGGCCTGATCTTCATGGCCCGGGGCTGATCACCATGGAAAACCTCGATGTCACTGTCCTGCGGACCTTGCACGGGTGGCGCGTCCAAGGCCTGCGGGCCTTGCTGGTCACCGTCGTGCGCACCTGGGGCTCTTCGCCGCGTCCGGTGGGTTCGATCATGGCCTTGTGCGAGACGGGCGCCGTCGTCGGATCGGTCTCGGGCGGCTGCATCGAGGACGACCTGATTGACCGCTACAGCCGGGCCCAGGCGATAGGCGAGGGCCCGCCCCAGCGCACGCGCTACGGCATCACGGCCGATGAGGCCCACCGCTTCGGCCTGCCCTGTGGCGGCACCCTGGAGCTGGTCATTGAGTTCAACCCCGACACCCGCGCGTTAGCCGATCT
>CANFQF010000060.1 GCA_947449025.1 Comamonadaceae bacterium | reverse complement strand
GGCAGCACCGCATTGACGCGGATGTTGTCGGGCGCAAGCTCAAAAGCCGCATGGCGCGTGAGCCCCAGCACACCGGCTTTGGAGGAGGTGTAGCTCACCCCATTGTTCATCGACATGCGCAGCCCGGCCAGCGAAGCCACGGTGACGATGGCGCCGCCGCCGCGCAGGCGCAGCGCCGGTGCGCCGGCCTTGATCGAA
Organism: Comamonadaceae bacterium; assembly: GCA_947449025.1. Classification (GTDB taxonomy): domain Bacteria; phylum Pseudomonadota; class Gammaproteobacteria; order Burkholderiales; family Burkholderiaceae_C; genus Ramlibacter. Next base: position 17,252 of record CANFQF010000060.1, on the reverse strand, counting down.
TGGAACGGACCTGTGAGGTTCAGGTCCACGATCGCATGCCAGTCCTCCGGCGTCATCGTGGCCAGGGTCTGGCGCGATCCGCCGCCTGCCACGTTCACGATGAAGTCGACACCGCCGAAGGCCGCCTGGGTTTTTTCGATGGCGGCCGCAAAGGCGTCGTAGTCACGCACATCGAAGCCGCCCGAGATCGTCTGCCCGCCCTCATCGGCGATTTGCTGGGCGACGCGTTGTGCGCCTTCGGCATCACGGTCAAACAGCGCGACCTGCACGCCCGCTTGCGCGAAGAGCCGCGCGGTCGCCGAGCCAATGCCACCGGCTGCACCTGTGACCAGTGCCACCTTGCCTTTGATTCCGTAGTCCATCTTTTCCTTTCAGCGGCGCGAAGCGCCGGAGCGCACCTGGGCGCCGGCATCGGCCTCCAGGTGACAAATCACACGGGTGTAGTCGGCGTCAAAGCCGCTGCGATCAACCGCTGTCTGCCAGGCCGCCAAGGCGGCAGGCACCACCGATTGCGGCACACCGGCAGCAGTGGCTTCTTGCAGATAGAGCGATAAGTCCTTGAGCATCAGGCCCATGGGACCGCCGTAGTCGAAGCTGCCAGGCAGGATGGCGGCCGGAAACTTGTCGATCGTTGCCGCATTGCGGCCCGAGCCGGCGTTGATCGCTGCCAGCAAGGTGTCGGCATCGAGGCCGGCCTTGATGCCCACCACGGTGGCCTCGCAGGCAGCGACCATGCCGGCTGCGGAGATCGCGTTGTTCACCAGCTTGCAGACCTGGGCCAGGCCGGGCACGGCACCGACATCAAAACGCTTGCCGGCAATCGCTTCGAGCAGGGGCAGCACACGGGCCATGGCCGTGGGGCTTGCCGCGTGCATCACAGACAGCGTGCCCGCCTCCGCCCCGCGCGGGCCGCCGCTGACGGGAGCGTCGACCAGCTCCACCCCCTGCGCCGCCAAGAGCGCAGCCACCGACCGCACGGTGGCGGGCCCGACGGTGGAAGTCTCGACCACCACCTTGAGGCACTGGCCGCCCTGCAGGGCGCCGACCACCGTGTGTGTGGCTTCGACGGAGGGCAGGGACAGGAACACCACCGGTGTGGTGCGCGCGAGTGTGGCCACGTCGGGCGCCACCTGCGCCCCGGCCTGCGCCAGCGAGCGGGTGGCCTGGGGATTGAGGTCGTACACCATCAGCTTGTGGCCTGCTGCCAGCAGGCGTCGCGCGATCGCTGCGCCCATCTGGCCCAAGCCGACAAATCCGATGACGTCCTCTTGCATTTTTCGTTAAACGGAATTAAGTTCTGATTGAAGGAATATTATCCGTATCAAATTCAGGCTGTCAACGCGAGTAACCCATGACGACGACCCCATCCCCCGAGAGCGCCACATCGTCGGGAACCGTGGCCCGCATCGCTCTTTTGCTGCGTGTCCTGGCCGAAACCGAGGGCGACGCGAGCCTGAGCGAAGTCGCCGAGCGGATGAAGCTGCCGGCCTCGACCATCCACCGTCTCTTGCACTTGCTCATGGCGGAAGGTTTTGTCGAGCGGGGGCAGACGCCCCGCACCTACCGGGCCGGTCTGGAGTTCCTGCGCGTGGGCGGCCTGGTGGTCTCGCGCGCCGACCTCGTGACGGTGGCCCGCAAATTCATGCAGGGCGTGGTCGATGCGTGCGACGAGACCTGCGTGCTGTCCGTCTATGTGGCGCGCACCCGTCACGCCATGGTGACCAAGGTCATCTACGGCAGCCATCCCCTGCGTTACGAAGCGGCGCTTTATCAGCCCAGTTCTCTGGTGTGGGGCGCGACCGGGCGCGGGATCCTAGCCTTCCTGCCGGACGAAGTTCGCCACGACATCATTGCGGCCGAGGGGCCCTCACCGGCCGATCCGCGCAAGGCGGTCAAGCCCGCTCAGGTCGAGCGCGAGTTGGCTGCCATTCGCCAGCAAGGCTATGCACTCACCCGGGGCCAGAAAATCCCGGGCGCTGTCGGCATGGCCGCGCCCGTGTTTGATCGTCATGGCGCGGTGGCGGCGCTGTGCCTCACGATTCCCGAGACACGTTTCCAGGCCACCACCGAGGCCCGCCTCGCGCGCACCCTGATGCAGCAAGCCGAGCAGTTCAGCACCGCGCTCGGCTGGCTCGGTAGCGCCGGCACACCCGCCTGGACAGCCCCCCTGAGGGGCGCGCGCCGCTAGGGTTCAAGCCAGGGCGGCGTCGACCCAGCCAAGCAGCTGTTCGGCCAGCGCCGCCTCCTGCTCGGGCACGCAGGCAAAAAGCTTCTCGCGCAGCTGCGCGTCGTTCAGGGGCAGCTCGGCGTGGCCCCGGGCAAAGCGGATGGGGCCGCTGGAGAGCGTCCTGCCGTCCTTGAGTTGCACGGACACTTCGTCATTCAAGGCAAACGAGGGCTCGAGCGGGCAGCTCGTGTCCGTCGTGTGGGTGTGCACGCGCGGCATGAGTGCGGTCACCCGTGGGTCGGCCATTGCCGCCAGTGACACTTCGCGCAGCCCGAGCCGGCCGTGCACGAGTGCCGTGGCCACCACGAACTCGAGGCTGAAGCGGGCCTCCGTCAAACTGGTCGGTTGATGGTGGCGCAAGACACCTGCGGTGGTGGCGCTGATCGTCGCATCCACCGACGCGATGTTCTCGATCTGCAGACCCTGCGCCTGGCGCAGGTCCAGCACGCCATCGGCCACACGGTGTGCGGCGTAGCAGACCGGGTACTTCTTGATGCCGGGGCGCAGGCGCAGCAGGGTGGATTCAAAGTCCGCCTCGGGCGGCGATTGCAAATCGACATCCTGCGGGCCCACCAGGGCGGCCAGCAGGCCGGCCCGGCCATCGAGCGCGTCGGCCGAAGCGTCCATGCCCAACTCGGCAAAGTCGACGGCGAGCATCCCCGCCTCCGCCGCCCGGCCAATGTGCAAGGGCTTGGTCATGGAGCCAAAGTTGGCCACCACGCCGCTGGCCAGGCTGGCGGCGATGCCCAGGGCATGGGCCGTTTGCGCGGGGTCCAGCCTGCGTGCGCTGGCGATCGCCGCCGCGACGCCCAGCGTGCCAAAAATCGCCGTGGGATGCCAGCCGCGCGCGTGCATGCTGCACTTCATGCGCCGCTGCAAATCCCCCCAGACCGCATAACCTTTGGCATAGGCCTCGCACAGGTCCGCGCCGGACAAGCCCCTGCGCTCGTGTTCAGCGATCAGGGCCGGCACCAGCACCACGCTCGGGTGTCCTGCCAGTCCGACGTCGTCATAGTCCAGGGCGTGGCCCGCCACCCCATTGACCAGCGCCGCCTGAGGGGCCGGCGCCCGGTGTGTGCCAAACAGAAGCCGCGATGGACCTGTTGATGCGGGCTTGCGTGTCGCCCACTGCAGCACCTTGACCGTGGCCGGATCATCGCGCCCGGCCAGGATGCAGGCCACGGTATCGATGAAGGCCGTGCGCACGATGCCCCTCAGTGCATCGGCCTCGGCCGGGGTGTAGCCCTCGTGCCATCGGCCGGCGCAGCGCTCGGCCAAGGACCGAGACAGTGAACTCATTCGGGCTGCAGTCCGAGGTCGCGCACGATGGGCCCCCAGACGGAATACTCGCGCTGCACCATCGCGTTCACCTGCGGTCCGGTGGCCGTCACGATGTCGTAGCCGGCCTTTTGGAAGGCGTCGCGCAGCGACGCATCGCCCAGCGCGCGCGTGTTGGCGGCTGCCAACTTGGCCACCACATCGGCCGGCGTCGCTGCCGGCACGAACAGTGCGAAGCGAATGCTGGAATCGACACCTCGATAACCCAGTTCGGCGACGCTGGGCACATTGGGCAGCAGCGCGGTGCGTTTTTCGGTCATCACCGCGAGCGCACGCAGCTTGTTGCCTTGCAACAGCGGCAACATGGAGCTCAGGCTGTAGGCCCCCAAGTCGGTCTGGTTGGCCAGCAGGTCGTTCACCGCGGGGGCGGTGCCCTTGTAGTTGATGTGCTGGACCTTGACGCCGGCGATCCGGGCCATCTGCTCCATCGCCAGGTGCTGGGGCGAGCCCACGCCTGCGGTTCCGTAGTTGAAGGGCTTGTCGGGCCTCTCCTTGGCCTTGCGCACGAAGTCGTCGAGCGTTTGCAGAGGGCTGGCCGGATTGACCACGATCACATTGGCCGACTCCGCCACGGCCCCGACGGCCTGCAGGTCCTTGAGCGGGTCATAGGTGAGCTTCTGGAAGATGTGCGGAAACATCCCGATGATCGTTCCCTGCATCAGCAGGGTGTAGCCATCGGCCGCAGACTTGGCGACAAAGTCGTTGCCGATATTGCCTGTCGCGCCCGGGCGGTTGTCAATGACAACGGTCTGATTGAGCAGCGGACGCAGGCGCTCTCCCAGCATCCGCGCCAGCACGTCGGTGCCGCCGCCGGGCGGGAAGGGCACCACCAGCCGCACGTTTCGGTTGGGGAAATCTGCCTGGGCCATGCCGGCCAGGGGAACGAGAGAGGCGCCCAGGGCGATCAGGGCATCGCGGCGATCAATGCGGGTCATGCGTCACACCTTTACTGTTGCGGAATACGAGCGGCTCGGACGAGGTCGGCCACGATCTTTTGCTGCTCGCCCACCAGGCGACCGAAGTCGGCATCGACCACCATGGCGGGGATCAAGCCGCCTTGCAGGAAACGCTCACGGATCTCGGCTTGGGCCATCACGCTTTGCAAGGCGCGGTTGATCTGCATGACCACCTCGCGCGGTGTGCCGGCCGGGGCGTAGAAGCCAATCCAGGCGGGGAAGTCCAGCCCGTCGAACCCGGCCTCCAGGCCAGTAGGCACATCGGGCATGAGCGGCGTGCGCTGCGGCGTAAGCACCGCCAGCGCCCGCAGCTTGCCGGCCTTGACCTGAGGCGCTGCGTTGGAGATGGAATCGAACATCAGCTGCACCTGGCCCGACAGCAGGTCGGTGGAGGCGGGCACGGCGCCCTTGTAGGGCACATGCAAGATGTCGACCCCTGTGCGGTAGGCAAACAGCTCACCGCTTAAATGCAAGATGGTGCCCAAGCCAGAGGAGGCGTAGGCCACCTTGCCGGGGTTGGACTTGGCATAGGTCACCAGCTGCGCAAGCGACTGCACAGGCACCGAGGGGTGCACCACCACCGCGGTCGGGCCGTAGGCGGCCAGTGCCAGTGGCGCGAAATCTTTCTGCGCGTCGTAGGGCATCTGCTTGCGCAGTGCCGGCGCGATCACATGGGTGGACGCGGAAGTGACCAGCAGGGTGTAGCCATCGGCCGGCGCGCGCGCCACCGCTTCAGCGCCGACGGCGCCGCCGGCGCCGGCCCGGCTCTCGATCACCACCGGCTGGCCCCAGGTCTCCTGGAGCTTTTGCGCCACCAGGCGGCCCACCAGGTCCACCGGAGAACCGGGTGGAAATGGGTTGATCATTTTGACCGCGCGCGTGGGGTAAGCCCCCTGTGACCACACAGGCCCGTACAGGGCACCGGCGGCAAGCGCTGCGAGATTTCTCCGGCTGATAGTCATGGTTCAAGCTCCTGGGGACAACGAGTGCAGGTCCACAAAGATCCTACAGCGTTCTGCTAACCGGTCGAATATTCCGATTAGTGGAGTTTTGTGGGGTTGGCCAGGGCGCCATCCTTTCCAGTGTATGGCCGTGCAGCGGGCAAGAAAGAGCTCCGCTGTTCTGCGACAGCGGAGCTTTTTTGAGTGGCGTTTCGATCATCACTTCGAAGGCCGGACTTTCTACGAGCGCGACATCGGCCTGCCATCAAACGTCGTTCAGTGGAGGGATCAACGGCCGACTGCAATGGGGTCGTGCTCGCCACTGGCAGCGGAGGGCTCAACAGATCAAAAAGAATTGTTCGGATGAATCGGCCAACGGGGAACTAAGGTTGAGCCACTGGCACTGAAATTGTCGGAGGTGCCAGTCTTGCTCAGGAAGTTCTTAATCTACGCGCCGCCCTATGACCCGAACACGGGCGGCATCATCGCCCTGCATAAGTTGTGTGACCTGATCAACCGCTCCGGGCGAGAGGCATTCCTCTACCCTCTCATGCCCAGCTTTGAGCTGCATTTGCACAGCCTGCCTCAGCTCCAAAATATGCTTGACCAATTCCAGGCGGGCTTGGCGGCAGCGCTTGAATTTCGAGTGAACTCCGACTTCATCACACCGACCCTGGCTCCTGCGGTGGAAGACCAGGCGGGCCAGGATTGGGTGGTGGTGTACCCCGAAATCGTCTTCGGCAACCCCCTGCGTGCGCCCAACGTTGTCCGGTGGATGATGCATAAGCCCGGGTACTGGACCAACCAGGTCCACTACGGCGCAGGCGAGCTGCACTTCTACTACGGGCAGGCTTTCCGTGAGTACGACGTCCCGCGCTGCACCACCTCCGAATTACGCCTGACCATCCATCACACACCCTTCCAGCTTTATCTGGATGAAGACGCCAACCGGCCGCGGTCGGGAACGGCGTACTGCCTTCGCAAGGGGAAGGGACGTCCCCTGCAGCACGACCTGAGCGATTCGGTGCTGATCGATGGCAAGTCGCATGAGGAGATCGCGACCATCTTCAAGCGGGTCAAGACCTTCATCAGCTATGACCTCTGGACCACCTACTCCCGCTACGCATCTTTGTCCGGGTGCGACTCAGTAATCATTCCCGAGGAAGGGGTCGGCTTGCAGGACTGGGCGCCCGAACTGCAAAACCGGCTCGGAATCGCCTATGGATTTGACGACCTGGAGCGTGCGCGTTGTACTCGAGGCGACCTCGTGGCGCTCTACCGCCAGTCTATTGAAAACGAGGGAATGTCTACCGCACAGGCTTTCGTTACCGAGGTCGATGAATTTTTCGCAGATCGTCCATGAGTCGCGCTGAGTTCCCTGATCAAAAGCGAGGTGTCGGCCCGGCGATTTACGTCACGCGTCCCTCGCTCCCCCCTCTGGGTCAGTTCATCCCCTATCTGAAAGAGATTTGGGAGACCCGTGTGCTGACCAATGGGGGGCCTTTCCATCAGCGCCTCGAGCAGGCACTGTGCGACTACTTAGGCGTCCCCCACATCTCTCTGTTCACAAACGGTACCACTGCGTTGGTGACCGCACTTCAGTCCCTGAGGATTTCTGGCGAGGTCATCACCACGCCCTACTCGTTTGTCGCAACCTCGCACTCGCTGCTTTGGAACGGCATCAAGCCGGTCTTTGTCGATGTGGATCCCGTGACCCTGAACCTGGACCCTCAGAAGATCGAGGCGGCGATCACGCCGAAGACGACCGCAATCCTGGCGGTGCATTGCTATGGACGGCCCTGCGACGTCGACGCGATCGAGAATATTGCAGACCGCTACAACCTGCGCGTGATCTACGACGCGGCGCACGCCTTCGGCGTCACGCGCGCAGGCGCCAGCATCTTGAACCACGGGGACTTGTCCGTTCTGAGCTTTCATGCGACCAAGGTCTTCAATACGTTCGAGGGCGGTGCCATCGTCTGCCCGGACGCAAAGACCAAGCAGCGCATCGACCATCTCAAAAACTTCGGCTTTGCCGACGAGGTGACGGTGGTCGCACCGGGGATCAACGGAAAGATGAGTGAGTTCAATTCCGCTTTGGGGTTGCTGCAGCTTGAGTATGTTGACGCCGCAATCGCCGCGCGTCGCGAGGTCTACCTAGACTACCGACGCAGGTTGGCCGACCTTCCTGGCGTTGAGTGCCTGGGCAACGCGTGGCTGGAAGGGAGCAACTTCTCTTACTTCCCGGTGATGATCACCGACCGCTACCCTTTGACGCGTGATGGGCTCTACGCCCACATGCGCGAGAACGCTGTAATGGTACGGCGGTACTTCTATCCATTGATTTCCGAGATGCCCATGTACCGTGGGCTGGCCTCAGCTGCGGCGGGCAACCTCCCGGTGGCGCGAGAGGCTTCGGCTCGGGTGCTGTGCCTGCCGATCTACGAGGGTCTGGACGCGCCATCACGCCAGCGCGTGTGTGACCTGATCGCGGAGGCCGCTCATGCCTAGCGCACTGCTGGTCGACACCAATTTTTCGTCCTGGCCCATCCTACAAGCGCTGGAGGCCCAGGGTATCGACGTGCACGTGGTGGGCGCTAACCCCACCGATGCGCTGGCCAAGGCGCACGCCCGCTATCACGTGCTGGACTATTCAGATGCCGGGGCGCTTGGGCGCTTGGCCGACCACTTGAATCCGGACTACCTGGTGCCGGGGTGTAACGACCGGTCCTATGCCGCATGCGCTGCCCTCGCGCGGGAGACAGGGCGGCCTGGACTGGATTCACCCGATACAACAGACACCATCAACCACAAGGCATTGTTCCGTGCCGCTGCCGCTCGCCATGGATTGGCTATTCCCCGCGTCTGGGACTGGCCCCGAGAGCAGCCGGAGGGCGCTGTGATCGTCAAGCCGGTTGACGCATTTAGCGGAAAGGGCGTCACCCTCGTGCAGGAGGTGGGTTCTGCGTCCCTCCGGGCCGCGGCAGAGAGGGCTGTTGCAGCGAGCCCCTCTGGACAGTGCATCGTCGAGGAATTCGTTGAGGGTCAGATGTACAGCCACTCTGCCTTCCTCGAAAGGGGTCGCATCGTGCAGGATTTCTGGGTGATCGAGCACAGCTCGGTCAATCCCTTCGTCGTGGACACAAGTCATCTGGCTCTGGACCTCGATCCGGCGGTACAGGCCGAACTGCGTGCAGGTGTGGAGCGGCTGTCCGCTGGCCTGGGGCTCGTCGATGGCCTTCTTCACACGCAGTTCATTGTCGCGGGGCGGCGCCACGTTATCGTCGAGGCCACGCGTCGCTGCCCCGGTGATCTTTACAGCCAGCTGGTTCAGCTATCGGCCGGCTTCGATTACCCAGCCGCCTATGCAGCGCCATTCATCGGCTGCCGTATCGACTGCACTCAGCCCAAACCGGAGGCGCAGCGATTCATCATGCGTCACACACTGACTGGCAATCAGTTCATGCGGCTCCAGCATCTGCAGTTCGACGCTTCGGTTCGGATCGCGCGCTGGGTCCCACTCGCGGCAAGCGGCGACCTGTTGCGGCCCAGCCCGCTCGGGCGAATAGCGATCTTGTTCGCCGAAGCGGATTCACGCGAGGACTTGTCCCGGCTCGCGGCGCAGACCACAGCCCGAAGACTTTTCCAGGTAAATCCCGGAGGCCCTCATGCTGCCCACTGAATTTGCCAAGGTGCTCGACCTCCATCAGGCTTCCACAAGGGCCTCTGCGCCCTCGGTCGCGGAGGCGGCCCAACGCTTTCTCAATCCGGATTCATGCATCACTCGCTATGTCGTGGGCCGCAATCCAGAGTCCGAGCGCCTGCGGCAACTTGTGCCGCTGGCAGGGCTGCTGGATGACGGTGCACCTGCAGGTGCGGAGTGGCAAGGTTTGCCCGTGCTGCCAATGCGCCAGGTCCCGGTGGATGCCTGGGTGTTGAATGCCTCGACATCGATCGCTCCCTTCGATGTTGCCAATGCCCTCGCTCGTGCGGGCCTGGCACAGACCCTCACCCTGGCGGACTTACTCGCTGTCCCTTCCGCGCCGCCTGGCCTTCTTCCCTCGTTCATCCGAGAGCAGCGCGTCGAGATCGCTGCGCATCGTGACGAGTGGGTGGACTTGTATCAGAGGCTAGAAGACGCCGAGTCACGCCAAGTTCTCGCGGACGTGCTCCGCTTCCGGCTCACCGCCGATGCCACGGGCATGTCGCGCTACCGGGTGCGCTTCAAGGAGCAATATTTCGAGAAATTTCTCGACCTGCACGACGAGACTTTTGTCGATGCAGGCGGCTTCGATGGCGATACCACAGAGGAATTCTGCAAGCGTGTACCCGGGTATTCGGGGGTCTATTTCTTTGAGCCATCGCCCGTGAACATGGCGAAGGCACAGAGCCGTCTGTCCGCATGGGATCGGATTGACTATCACCCCATCGGACTGTCGGACGAGCGCGCGCAATTGCGCTTCGATGCCTTGTCGGGTTCTGCCTCCGCTGTCTCTGACTTCGGGACCTCGCGCATCCTTGTGGACTGTCTTGACCATCTGGAGGTCCAGCCGCCTGGCTTCCTCAAGCTGGACCTCGAAGGCTGGGAGATGAACGCCTTGCGCGGGGCGGCTCAAACGATCCGGCGCCATCGGCCAAAGCTAGCGATCTCGGTTTATCACCAAGCGAGTCACTTTCGTGAGGTCGCCCAGCTGCTGCTTGACTTGTGTCCCCGATACAAGGTTCGACTGCGGCATTACACCCAGGGCTGGTCCGAGACCGTTATGTTTTTCAGCAATTGACTGAGAGGTGTCCGCCCTTGTCCACGAACAAGCCACCCGCGCGAATGCGCGTGGCCATGATCGGCGGCGGCGTCAATTCCGCGATCGGGCGGGTGCACGAAATCGCAATGAAAATGGACGGGCGCTTCGAGCTCGTGGCGGGCTTTTTCAGCCGAAACCCCGAGACGAATCGGCAGTCTGGTGCGCAGTACGGAGTCTCGCCGGATCATGTTCACGATTCCTTGCAGGCGCTCTTGGCGACGGAGGCGCAGCGGCTGGACGCCGCGGTGATTGCCACGCCGATACACGCGCACTTCGAACAGATCTTGGCGGTGCTTGACCGAGGGCTGCGGGTGATATCGGATAAGCCGCTGGTGGCGAATGCGGCGCAGTGCGCGGAGCTGCGTAGGCGCGCGGCGGTGCAATCGGTCGATATCCACTGCATCTTCAACTACACCGGGTACCCGGCGGTGCGCGAAATGCGGCAGCGGATTCGTTCGGGCGCCATCGGTCAGGTATTCAAGGTGATGGCGGAGATGCCGCAGGACAGCTACATGCGGCTCCTGAACCAAGGACGGGTCTCCGCGATCCAGGGGTGGCGGTTGCAGGACGACGCTATCGCCTGCGTCACACTGGATTTGTTTGTCCACCTGCACAGTCTGGTGAGCTTCGTTTGCGGCGGGCGTGTCCAAGAAGTCAGCGCTTGGGCCCGGTCTATCAGTGGTGTCGCGCCCGGCCTGATTGACGAGGTCGACGCCATCGTCCACTACGACAGCGGCATGGTCATGAATGCCTGGTACGGCAAAGCCGCTCTGGGGTATCGCAATGGGCTGCGCCTGCGGGTGTTCGGCACCCGCGGCAGCCTCCAGTGGTACCAGGAAGACCCCGAGTCGCTCGTCGGCGCTGACTCCGAAGGCAACAGGACCTTGTTGGATCGCCTATCTAGCAGTTCTGACGTGACAGGAGAGCCGCGCTATCAGCGATTCAAGGCGGGCCATCCGTCTGGCTTTATCGAGGCCTTCGCTAATTTCTACTGTGACGTCGCCGACTCGATTACAGGGGGCCAGCTGTCTCCCTGGCTGCTTCCACTCGAGGTGGTGGAGGAGGGCTTGCGCACGGCCGAGGCGATTCACCACTCGGCGGCGACTCGCTCAGCATGCCGTATCGAGACCTGAAAGAAAGAGTTTGACCCAGTAGTCGATTGGATCGGTACCCACGAGGCCCCCACGCTCGGTCCGGCGACGGCTCTTGTCTCGATCGTCCATTGACGAATGCATCAGTCAAGAAAAACCCCGCTGCCTTGCGAGCAGCGGGGTTTAGTTTGGTGGCGCTTCACGGATTCGAACCGCGGACCTGTGGATTATGATTCCATCGCTCTAACCGACTGAGCTAAAGCGCCGAAGGCGCGAATTATAGCGGCTTCTACGACCCCAGCAGGCCCCTTGGGCGCTCATCGAGGCGCCGGCCCCGGGGAGTGGGGGCTGCCACAAGGAGACACCATGACGCTTGCCCGCCGACATGTCCTTGCCGCCGCCAGCGGCCTGCTTCTGTCCCCTCTGGCGCGCGCCCAAGACCACGCCTCCCATCATGGCCACCACGGCCCGGCCTTGCCGGCCGCCGCGCCGGCTGCCGACCCGTTTGCCCGGCTCCAGGGCGGGGTGCCGCACCACCTCACCGCCGACCAGACCGCTCAGCGCTCGGTGGCCAGCCCGGCGCCGGCAGGTACGCCAGGGCGCTGGGTCACGCGCGCCTCGCTGCCCATTGCCCGCAGCGAGATGGCCTGGGCCGCCGAGTGGGCCGGGCGGCTGCATGTGATCGGTGGCTATGGTGAAGGCCGAGTCGATCGGGGCTACCACCACATCTATGAGCCGCGCGATGACCGCTGGTACCTGGGCGCGCCGCTGCCGCGTGGTGCCAACCATGTGGCGGTGGTCGCTCTGGCCGGACGCATCTATGCCTTCGGCGGCTTCCTCGAGCAAAACCGCAACCCGGACAGCCTGGCTTTTGCCTATGACGTGGCCAGTGACCGCTGGACCGCCGTAGCGCCCCTGCCGCGCCCGCGCGGCGCGGCGGCGGCAGTCGCGCTGGCCGGCAAGATTCATTTGATCGGTGGCGCCTCCGCACCCACCGAGGAGCGCGCCAGTGTGGGCTGGCACGAGGTCTACGACCCGCAGGCCGACAGCTGGAGCCGGCGCAAGGCATTGCCCGGCGCGCGTGACCATGTGGGCTGCGTGGCCCACCAGGGGCGCATCCACGTGGTGGGCGGGCGCTTCAACACCTTTGAATACAACACCGGCCTGCACCACATCTACCTGCCTGATCGCGACACCTGGGAACTGCGCGCGCCGCTGCCCACACCGCGCTCGGGCCATGGTCTGGTGATCTACCGTGACAGGTTCTTCGCCATGGGTGGTGAGGGCGGCATCATCAACCGGCCGGGCGAGCAGACCGTGTTCGGCCAGATGGAAAGCTATGACCCGGCGACCGACCGCTGGCAGTCGCATGCACCCATGCCTGTCCCCCGGCATGCGGTGGGCGCGGTGACCATTGGCGACTGGATTTACGTGGCCGGCGGCGGCGCCGTCCTGGGCGGGGGCGTGCAGTCGGCGGTGCACGAGGCCTTCACACTCGCGCCAGCCTGAGCCCGCTCGCTCAGGTCCCCTGAATGAGTCGCTCGCACAAGGAAACCAGGGCCTCGGGCACCTCGGCGTCCGGCATCGCCTGCCCATAGGCGGCCAGAACGGCTTGCCGGTCGCCGGCGCGGGACATGAGGCGATACATCGCGCCCACCATCCAATACTTGCGCTGTTGCAGGTAGGTCATTTGCAGTTCAACGAACGCTCTCGAAAGGCAGGTGCGCGCCGGGAGGCTGTCCGCGATGGCCAGCACTTGGCCCTCGTCCAGGTGCCGCCACAGGTTGAACAGGCCGTGAAAGCCGAAGGTCGGCCGCTGTGGCTCGCCGCTTTCGTAGGCGAAACGCTCAGCCACTTCGGCCGGCGCGAAGCGGATGCCGTGGGCCTGCTCCAGGTAAGTGCGGTTGCGGCGGCAGATCAGGTCGTCCTCGGGCGCGTCCGCGTGCACAAATCCAGGGCTGGCCAGCGCCTCCAGCAGCCGCCGTGAGCGCAGCGAGAAGCCGCCGTTGCCGACGTCGCTGCCTGTGGGGTGCCAGGGCCAGCGGGCGCCGATGTAGTCGTAGTCAAGGAAGCCAGAGCGCCATTGGCTGGCGTCCAGCACAAAGCCATCCCACTGCACCACCAGCACGTAGTCGGTGCGGATGTATGGCCCTAACTCGCGCAGCATGAAGCGCGAGTACTCGGTTTGGGAGCCGATGGGCCCGATTTTTTCTACGCGGGCGCGGGTGTCTACTGCTTGGTCGGTCAGTAACAGCGCGTCTGCGAAATCACACTGTTCCATGGACCGCTCGAGCGCTCGAGCGGCGAGCTTCGGAGTGACACAGTCCACCGCACAGACGGTGATTCGGCTGAAATCGTTCATGGGGTTTGGCGTCCTTGGACGCCGATCGGTAACCCCGCGAATTGAATTGTTCCAGCCGGTAACCGCAGCCGGTTTCGTGCGTGTGGAGCTCGTGCTACGAGCGCATTGGGATCACTCGGCCCAGCGAAATCACTGCGGTAGATGCAGGGCCGTCCTAGCCCCTCACCGCCCCTTGAACACTCCCGGCCGCTTGGCCATGAAGGCATCCATGCCTTCCTTTTGGTCCTCGGTGGCGAAGAGCGCTTGGAACAGGCGCCGCTCGTACATCACGCCGTCGGACAGGCCGCTTTCGAAGGCCCGGTTGACCGACTCCTTGGCTGCATAGGCGGCCAGGCGGGGCATGCCAGCCACCAGCAGGGCGACCGCCAGGGTTTCTTCCATCAGCTTGTCGGCGGCAACCACGCGGCTCACCAGCCCCGAGCGTTCGGCCTCGGTGGCGTCCATCATGCGGCCGGTGAGGGCCAGGTCCATGGCCTTAGCCTTGCCCACTGCACGCGGTAGGCGCTGGGTGCCGCCGGCGCCGGGGATGATGCCCAATTTGATTTCGGGTTGGCCGAACCGGGCGTTGTCGGCGGCGATGATGAAATCGCACATCATGGCCAATTCGCAGCCACCGCCCAGGGCAAAGCCCGCCACCGCGGCGATGACCGGCTTGCGGATGCTGCGGATGGTTTCCCAGTTGCGGGTGATGAAGTCGCCGCCGTAGGTCTCGGCGAACCCGAGCTTGGCCATGGCGCCGATGTCGGCACCGGCGGCAAAGGCCTTCTCGCTGCCGGTGATGACGATGCAGCCAATGGCGTCGTCGGCTTCAAAGGCTTTGAGGGCGGCGCCCAGTTCGTCCATCAACTCGCCATTCAGGGCGTTGAGTTGCTTGGGTCGGTTGAGGCGGACGATGCCGACGCGCTCGGCCTCGGTCGACACCTCGATGCATTGGTAGGACATGCTGTCTCCTGGCAGTGAGCCGATTGCGATGAGTGAAACGATGAGTGGAAAACGATGGGTCGAAAAAATGGCTTCGCGGCACTATACCCAAGGGGTTGGGTATCGGGCGGAGTCCCCTGCGGCCTTAGCGCTGCTCGATCGTCTCGACCAGCAGCTCGACCCAGGCCTCCTCGCCGAAGGTCATTTTCAAACGCACCGGCATGTACTGCAGGCGCGGTGCAAACCAGATCTCAGAGGCGAGCGTGCCGCGTGCATTGGTGAAGGGCCGGGGAGTGACCCGCACCGTGTCGAGCTCGCCCAGGCGTGGCGTGCGCAGCGCCTCGTGGGCGAAGACGTCGTAGGTCCAGGTCTCGACCGCGCCCGGCCGCACCAGCGGCAGGGTCAGGGTGCTGCCCGGTGCGGTGGGGGCCTGGCCGGTGCGGAAGCGGTGACCGATTTCGATGAACTGGCTGGCCAGGTCCTGCACGCCCGGGGGCCGCTCAAAGCTGCGGCCGTCGTACTGAACCACTTCCTTGTCGGTGATGCGAGTCAGGCGCCTGCGGCTGCCGCGGGTGTCTTCAAAGGCCTGTGGAATCAGACCCTGCAGCGTGACCTGACCCTGGCTGGTGTAGGCGGCGTTGAAGAAGGGCGACACCGAGAGCTCGACACGTGCCTGGTACATCCCGCCCTGGCGCAGCCACTGGACCTTGGCCGTGCCGTACAAGGGACCGCCGCGGAACAGGCCGGTGAGTTTGTAGGTGATGCGGGTGTCGACCGGCCAGTGGCGGTCGAGCGGGTCGCCGCTGGGGGCGGCGTTGCCAGCGGTGGGGCCCGCCGTGTTGCCTGCGGTGTTGCCCGTTCCATTGCCTGCGGGCTGCGGCCCGGGCACGCCCTGCGCTGCTGGCCCGGCGTTCGCCGTGCTTCTGGGACCAAGCGCAGCGCCGGGCGCACTGGCCGCAGTGACCGACGCCACGGCTGCCGCCGCTGGCACAGGCGCTGGGCGTGCCGAGGCTGCAGCGGTTTCCACGCTGGGAGAGGGTGTAGCAGGCGTAGCAGGTGAAGCCGATGGAGCCGGTGCAGCAGTCACAGCAGGCACAGCAGGTACAGCAGGTACAGCAGGTACAGCAGGTACAGCAGGTACAGCAGGTACAGCAGGTACAGCAGGTACAGCAGGTACAGCAGGTACAGCAGGTGGCGCCGCAGCGATGGCGGCCGGGGCTGTCTCGCCTGCCTGCGGAGAGAGCCCGGTGTCGCTGGGATGGGGTGGCACTGCCGGCGCCGCCACGATCGCCGAGGGTGTCGAGGGTGTCGAAGGCGGTGGAGGAGTTGCAGGAGCCGGGTCAGCAGGCGCTGGCTCGGAGGACTGCGCTGTCGGCGTGTCTGCTGGTGAGGGTGCAGGCGTGTCTGTCGGCGTCTTCGCAGGCGCTGATGCCGGTGTGGCCGGTGCCGCCGCGACCAAACTGGCCCCGGGCGTGGGCGCTGGCGGCGGGGTGGGGCCTGGCGTGACGGCGGCGACCTCCGGGTCCTGCTCCGAAGGCGTGAGGATCCGGGTGAAGAGTGGCTCGGGCATGACCTGCAAGTCACTCAGGCCGGGCGCAAGTCGCGCCAGCCAGTCCAGTGCCAGCAGGTGGCCCAAAACGACGATGAGGGTGAGAACGACCAGCGTGATTGCCAGCCTGCGGGTCCTTCTCGGGAGAATTTTGGCGGCCTCGTGCGGCGTCGCCATTTGCGATGCTCCGGGCAGCGTGCCGCCCGGGCCCGCTCTCGGTGGCCCCTTCAGTCCGTTGCCGCCAGCCATGCCTGGACTCGCGCCGCGTCGCCGACTGTCAGCCGCCAAGCCTGGGCGGTGGAGGCAGACGGCATGGTCATCGTCAGCCGCTGTAGCCGCCGGTCTCGGGCGACCAGGGCCGTGAAGCGGCGTTGCGTGCCGAGGTAAAGGGGCAGGTCATCGAGGCGGTCCAGCCGCCAGCCTTGCCCGGCCACTTCCACGCCCAGCCACTCGTCGCCGGCGGCCAGGCCGGCCTGCTCGGCGGGTCCGCCACGCAAGACCGTCTTGACGCGGAGGCTGCCGCCTGATTCGTCCGCGCGCAGGCCCAAACGCTGCTGCAGCGGCGCAGGGTCGAGCGACACGGTGACGCCGTGCTTTTGCAGCAGCTCCTGCAGCGGCAAGTCGCGTGTGCCGTGCACCCACGCGGCGATCTCGCGTGCGAAGCTGCGACCGCCCAAGTCCTCGAGCGTGGCAGCCAGATCGGCCTCGGTCATGGGCCCGCCCTTGCAGCGGGCCCACAGCCCGCGCATCACTGCGTCCAGCGTGGTCTTGCCCTCGGCGCGCAGGGTGAGGTCCAGGCACAGCGCCACCAGCGATCCTTTGCTGTAGTAGCTGATGGTGGCGTTGGGCGTGTTCTCGTCGGGGCGGTAGTACTTGATCCAGGCGTCGTAGCTGGCCTGCGCCACCGACTGCACGCTTCGCCCCGGCGCTTGCATCACCTGGTTGATGCTCTTGGCCACCAGCCGCAGATAGGCCGGGTCGTCGATCAAGCCGGTGCGGCGCAGGAACAGGTCGTCGTAGTAGCTGGTGAAGCCCTCGAAGAACCAGAGCAAGCGGGTGTAGTTT
>CANFQF010000059.1 GCA_947449025.1 Comamonadaceae bacterium | reverse complement strand
GACTGGAACCTGCCCGGCATGAGCGGTCTGGCCCTGAGCCAGCGCCTGCGGCAAGACCTGCCGAACGCGGCCATCGTGATCATGACGGCTCGGGTCGCCCTGCATGACCGCCTCTCCGGGTACAGGGATGGCGGAGCCGATATTTATCTCACCAAGCCGGTGGAGCCAGACGAACTGGTGATGGTGCTCAAGAGCCTGGGCCGGCGCCTGCAGACGAACATGACCGGACAAGAATGGGTGTTGAGTCTGCGCGAACGCACGCTGGTAGGCCCGCTGCCCGAGCAGAAACTTCGCCTGACCCATCGCGAGAAGGCCTTGCTGGTGGCGCTGGCGCAGGCCCAGGACAACACCTTGGACTCGACCCTGCTATGCGACATCCTGGACAACGGCTCCGACGGTGAGGTCGCCCTGAGCAAGCATGCACTCGAGGAGGTGGTCGCCCGGCTCCGCAAGAAATTGCGCGCGGTACAGGCGACCGGCGCGGAACCGGCGATCAAGTCAGTGTGGGGTGTGGGCTACCAGCTGTGTGTCCCGATCGCGTTTGCCTGAGCTCATCGCTGGCGGGCGCTGCAGATAGGCGCAGGGCCCGGTACCCGGGCTTTCACGCCCGACGGCCCCCACCCGATCACTCGGGCTTGATGCCTAGCTCCCGGATCACGCGGGCCTTGTACTCGGAGTCCTCAGCGATCTGCGTCGCGAATTTTTCGGCGCTGGAGTAGGCGACCTTCTGCTTGTTGTTCGTGCCGTACGCAGCGAACTGCGCCGAGCGCGTGGCAACCTCGCAGGCCTGCGACAAACGCGCGACGATTTCGGGCGGCGTGCCTTTGGGCGCGAAGAGGCCCTGGTAGCCCGGCGGGACATTAGGCAGGCCGAGCTCCGCGGTCGTTGGCACGTCGGGCAGGAAGGGCAGGCGCTTGTCGCTGAAGATCGCCAGCGGACGCAGCACGCCGACCGCCGAGCCCATGCCGAGCAAGCCGAAGTCGATCTGCCCGCCAAGGATCTGGGCATGCATCTGCGCCTCGCCTCGGAAGGGAATGTGGTTGAACTTCAAACCCACTTTCTGGGCGAAGCCTTCGCCAGCCAGGTGCCCCACGCTGGCCACCCCTGAGGTACCGAAGGACACGGCCCCCGGACGCCGCCGCGCTTCGTCCATCAGGGACCGCAGGCTGTCGTACCGCGAGTTCGGCGCCACGGCGATCGCAAAAATGTTCTCGAACACGCCGCAGACCGGGATGAAATCTCCTGGCGTGAAGGGCAGCGACTTCATGAGATGCGGCGCGCTGCTCAGTGGCGAGTTCGGCGAGAAGACCAGCGTGTAGCCGTCGGGCCTGGCCGCCTTGAGCTGGGAGAAGCCCACGGTCCCGCCTGCGCCGTCGCGATTGCTCACAATCGCGGCGATCCCCGTGGTGGCCTGCATGGCCTCGAGGAAGCCCCGGGCCATCACGTCCGTGTTGCCGCCGGCGGTGTAGGGGACGATGACCTGTATGGGTCGGCTCGGGAAGGTCTGTGCCGAGAGCCCTGAAACCATGACCGCGGACAGTGCCAGCAAGGTGGACACGACCGATCGCCGCGAGGTGAAACCGTCTGTGCGCTTGTGAGGGAATTTCATGGCGCAAAGTCTAGGCAATGCACCGGCCAGGTGGTATCGGATTTTTCGATGGCTGCGATTCGCGTGGGATATGGAAAATCCGCCGTAGCACCCGCAAAGAGCGCCCGCTGTGAAACGAGCCCCTCTGCGCCGGTTTCGTCGCCCGGTTTCGCGGCCCTATTTTTCAGGGGCGACCGGCCCTGCGTCAGGCCCGGCCGTTCAGTGCGCCAGCCGGTTGGTTCTCATACCAGCCCCGCGTCTGGTTCACGACCCGCACCACCAGCAGCATCACCGGTACCTCGATCAGCACGCCGACCACGGTGGCCAGGGCGGCACCGGAGTTCAAACCGAACAGGCTGATCGCCGCCGCCACCGCCAGTTCGAAGAAGTTGGACGCCCCGATCAGGGCCGAAGGGCAGGCCACGCTGTGCTTTTCGCCCAGGCGGCGATTGAGCCAGTAGGCCAGCGCCGAGTTGAAAAAGACCTGGATCAGGATCGGCACCGCCAGCAGGGCGATCACCAGCGGCTGGCGCAGCAGTGCCTCACCCTGGAAGGCGAACAGCAGCACCAGGGTCGCCAGCAATGCGCCGATGGACCAGGGGCCGATCTTTGTCATGGCCGCCTCGAAGGCGTCTGGGCCCCGCGCGAGCAGACGCTTGCGCCAGAGTTGCGCTCCGATCACCGGGATCACGATGTACAGGCCGACCGAGGTCACCAGCGTGTCCCAGGGCACCGCAATCGCAGAAATTCCCAGCAGCAGACCCACCAGCGGCGCGAAGGCGAAGATCATGATGGTGTCGTTGAGTGCCACCTGGGACAGGGTGAACAAAGGGTCGCCACCGGTCAGCCGGCTCCAGACGAACACCATCGCAGTGCAGGGCGCGGCGGCCAGCAGAATCAGGCCGGCGATATAGCTGTCCAACTGGTCGGCCGGTAGCATCGGTGCGAACCACTGCCGGATGAACAACCAGCCCAGGAAGGCCATCGAGAAGGGCTTAACCAGCCAGTTCACGAACAAGGTCACGCCGATGCCGCGCACATGCTGGCGCACCTGGCCCAGGGCACCAAAGTCCACCTTGACCAGCATCGGCACGATCATCACCCAGATCAAAATGCCAACCGGCAGGTTGACCCGTGCCACCTCCATCGCGGCGACCGTCTGGAAGACCTCGGGCAGAGCCTGCCCCAGGCCGATGCCGATCAGGATGCAAAGAAAGACCCACAGAGTCAGATAGCGCTCGAAGACGCTCATGGGGGCCGGTGCGTGTGAGTCTGCCGGTGCCTTTGCCTTTGCCATTGCGTTTTCGTTTTCGTTTTCGTTTTCGTTTGCGCGGGGCTGCGCCTCACGGTCGGTGTTCATGTGTTTTCCTTGGCGAGGTCTCGCGCCGTCTGCTGGAGTGACAGACGGGCCAGGCGGTCGGCGGGGAGATTGATGAACGCCTCGAGGCGGCGTCCGATCAGGTGCAGGGTCTGACGAAACGCTGTGCGCTGCGCCTCCTCGCCGCCGGGGGCCGCGGACGGGTCCGCATAGCCCCAGTGGGCGGTGGCCGGTTGGCCTGGCCAGTAGGGGCAGACTTCGCCGGCGGCGTTGTCGCAGACGGTGATCACCAGGTCCATGTGCGGCGCGTCGGGTTGGGCGAACACGTCCCAGCTCTTGCTGGTCAGCCCCTCGGTGACGATGCCCGCCTTGTGTAAAGTTTCCAGGGCGAGCGGATTGGGCTGCTGGTTCTCGCGTGGACTGCTGCCTGCCGAGAAGGCCCGAAAGCGCCCCTGCCCCAGGTGATTGAGCAGGGCCTCGGCCAGGATGCTTCGGGCCGAGTTGTGGGTGCAGAGAAACAGGACGTTGATGGGTTTGACTTCGGTGTTCATGAATAAGCTCGTGAGGAATCAGCCATCGCGCAATCGCACTCGGGGGTCACTGCGTCCACGCCGCAGCCAGCACCCTCGCAGCAGTTGTCGGTGAGGTAGGCGAGCAGCCCGTTCATGCGGTCAAAAGCCGCACGGTAAATCAGGTGGCGGCTCGCGCGCTCCTGGCTGACCAGGCCGGCGTGGAGCAACTCCTTGAGGTGGAAGGACAGCACGCTGGGGGTCACGCCCAGGTCTTGCGCCAGCCGGGTGGGGGTCAGGCCCTGGGGGCCAGCTACGACCAGGTCGCGGAAGACCCGAAGGCGTACGGGCTGGGCGAGGGCGGCGAGCGCCTTGACGACATCAGGTTCTTCCATGATTCGATAATAATCGAATTGGAAGGCAATAAAAAAACCGGGAAGGTTTGGGATGGATTGGAGCGGGCGATGGGAATCGAACCCACGTCTTGAGCTTGGGAAGCTCAGGTCCTGCCATTGAACGACGCCCGCAGAGCGGCTGATTCTAGCGGTACTGAATCAGATTCCGGGGGCGTCGTGTCGGGCGATGGACTCAGGTTCCTTCAGACCGCTCCGGCGCGGCGGGCGAGGGCCTGAAGCCGGCCGGACCGCCGCCCGTGCCGGCCGGGCCGAGCGAGGTGCCCGCCTGCGCGCCCATCGATGAACCCAATGAGGTGCCGACTGTCATGCCACCCGTCATGCCGCCCGCGCGCGCCGCGCCGGCCTGGCTTGCTCGTGCGTGTGCACCTGACCCTTCCCTCCCGCGCCGCCACCACATGCGCACGATCTCCGCTGCGGTGTCCCGGCCGCCGAGTCCGAAAGACAAGCCGGCAGCCAGGGCGAGCGCTCCCACGAAGCCCATGAAGAGCGTATTGACCAGCTCCGTGGCGATACCGATCTGATTGACCGCCACCACGATGGCGAAGGCCCAGACCAGGGTGCTGGCCGCCTTGGCCAGGAAGTCCGGGTTGCCCAGGCCGCCTTCGGCCGCCGCGCCGCGCGCGAGATTGGACAGGGCCCGGGCCGCCAGCCCACCGATCACCAGCACGACCAGGGCGACCACCGCGTTGGGTAGCCACAGCAGCAACTGCCGCAGCACGTCCGACACCGCGGGCAGTCCCAGTGCGTCAAAAGCGACGACCAGCGCGATCAGCCGGATGAACCATTTGGCGACCACGCCGATCACGCCGCTGGCGTCGGTGTCAGTTCCCATCTTGCGCACGAAGTCCGCCAGGCCGGAGCGCTCGGAAAGGTCATTGAAGTGGATGGTGCGCAGCACCGCCGACACCGCCCGCTCGACCAGCGAGGCGATCAGCCAGCCAGCCAGCACGATGATCAGAAATCCCAGGATCTTGGGAACAGATGAAAAGAGCAGGGCCATGGCCGCGCTTAGCGAGGCCATGAGGGCGGTGCCCCAGTCAGAGAGGTAAGAGGTTTCCATGGCAGCAGGCTCCGGTCAGGGATGGGCCGCTACTTTCCATGCGGCCACTCGGGGCCGGCGTCGGCCTGGGACTGCCTCGGGTGTAGGAAACCCCGGCACGGGCAAGGCCCATGGCCGGGGTTGGCGGTGTCCGCGCGCGCCCGGCCTGCAGTGCCTAGTGCCGGGGGCGCTGCCTCAGGCGGGCAGGTAGCCTTCGACTGAGAGGTAGCGCTCGCCGGTGTCGTAGTTGAAGCCCAGCACCCGGCTACCAGCGGGCAACTCGGGCAGCTTCTTGGCGATGGCGGCCAGGGTGGCGCCCGAGGAGATGCCTACCAGCAGGCCCTCTTCGCGGGCGCTGCGCCGACCATATTCGCGGGCCTCTTCCGCGCCGACCTGTATCACGCCGTCGAGCAATTCGGTGCGCAGGTTCTTCGGCACGAAGCCAGCGCCGATACCCTGGATCGGGTGGGGCGCGGGCAGGCCGCCGGAGATGACAGGCGAGGCCTCGGGCTCGACCGCGAAGACCTTGAGCTGAGGCCACTGCTTTTTCAGCACTTCGGCGACGCCGCTCAGGTGGCCGCCAGTGCCCACCCCGGTGATGATGGCGTCGAGGCCCTCGGGGAAGTCGGCCAGGATTTCCTGCGCGGTGGTGCGCACATGCACCGCGATGTTGGCGGGGTTCTCGAACTGCTGCGGGATCCAGGCGCCCGGGGTCTGGGCGGCGAGTTCCTCGGCTCGGGCGATGGCCCCTTTCATGCCTTTTTCACGCGGGGTGAGGTCGAAGGTGGCGCCGTAGGCCAGCATCAGGCGGCGGCGCTCGATGGACATGCTGTCTGGCATGACCAGCACCAGCTTGTAGCCTCGCACTGCGGCCACCATCGCCAGTCCCACGCCGGTATTGCCCGAGGTGGGCTCGATGATGGTGCCGCCAGGCCGCAGGCGCCCCTCGGCCTCGGCCGCCTCGACCATGGCCAAGGCGATGCGGTCCTTGATGGAGCCACCGGGGTTGCTGCGCTCGGACTTGACCCACACCTCGTGGCCGTCGCCAAAGAGGCGGTTGATGCGGATGTGGGGCGTGTTGCCGATGGTGGCCAGGACGTGTTGGGCTTTCATGGGGAGCTTTCTTGTGGATCGGGCGTGTGGATCGGCCGTGTGGGCGGTCTGTGTGGTGTGAATGGAGAGGCCTCAGCCGAGGCTCACTTGAGAATGTCGCCCAGGCAGAGGTACTTGATCTCGACGTAGTCGTCGATGCCGTGGTGCGAGCCCTCTCGGCCCAGGCCCGACTGCTTGACGCCGCCGAAGGGCACGTGCTCGGTGGCCAGAATGCCAACGTTGATGCCGACCATGCCGTATTCAAGCGCCTCGCTCACCCGGAAAATGCGACCCACGTCGCGGGTGTAGAAGTAGCAGGCCAGACCGAACTCGGTGGCATTGGCGGCGTCCACGGCCTCCTTCTCGGTCTTGAACTTGAACACCGGCGCAAAGGGGCCGAAGGTCTCTTCGCGGGCGCAGGCCATGTCGGCGGTGGCGTCGGCCACGACGGTGGGCTCGAAGAACTGTCCCGAGCCCAGGCTGCCCAGGCGCTTGCCGCCCGTCACCACCCGGGCGCCCTTGGCTAGCGCGTCGTCCACATGGCGCTGCACCTTTTCGAGCGCGGCCTCCTCGATGAGCGGGCCCTGATTGACACCATCCTCAAAGCCGTTGCCGACCTTGGCGGTTTTGACCCGGGCGGCAAACCTGCGCACGAACTCGTCGTACACGCCCTCTTGTACATAGAAGCGGTTGGTGCAGACGCAGGTCTGGCCGGCGTTGCGGTACTTGCTGGCAAACGCCCCTTCGACCGCGCTGTCGATGTCGGCGTCGTCGAACACGATGAAGGGCGCGTTGCCGCCGAGCTCGAGGGAGAGCTTTTTCACCGTGGGTGCGCACTGCGCCATGAGGATGCGGCCGACCTCGGTGGACCCGGTGAAGGACAGGTGGCGCACCACGTCGCTGGCGCACAGCACCTTCCCCACTGCAATGCTTTGCTGGGCGTCGGCCGTGATGACGTTGATCACCCCGGCTGGAATGCCTGCGCGTAGCGCCAGTTCGGCGACGGCCAGGGCGCTGAGCGGGGTGAGTTCAGCGGGCTTGATCACCACCGGGCAGCCCGCCGCCAGCGCGGGCGCGACCTTGCGGGTGATCATGGCCAGGGGGAAGTTCCAGGGCGTGATGGCGGCGCACACCCCGATCGGCTGGCGCAGCACCAGCAGGCGCCGGTTGTTGTCGAACTGGGGCAGGGTTTCGCCGTTGATGCGCTTGGCTTCTTCGGCGAACCACTCGACGAAACTCGCGCCGTAGGCCACCTCGCCCTTGGCCTCGGGCAGGGGCTTGCCCTGCTCGGCGGTCATGATGCGCCCCAGGTCCTCCTGGTGGGCCATGAGCAGGTCGTACCATTTGCGCAGGAGGATGGAGCGCTCCTTGGCGGTCTTCTCGCGCCAGGCGGGCCAGGCAGCGTTGGCGGCGGCGATCGCAGCCTCGGCATCCTGGGGCCCCAGGTTGGCCACATCGGCCAACTTGGCGCCGGTGGCCGGATCGTGCACCTCAAACCGGGCCGGGCCAGCCACCCATTGGCCGTTGATCAGCGCATCGGTCTTGAGCAGGCTCGGGTCATTGAGCAGGGCCAGGGGGGAGGTTTTCATGTCCATGTTGTGTCTCCTCGGCATCGGTGCCGGTCGAGCCGCACATTGTGCGCCGGCCACCCACTTGGGATGCTAAGCAATTTCACCACCTCCTGTCGCCCGCGGCCGCCATGCACCGCCAGCGGACAAGCCGAGCGCAGCGGGGCCCGTCACCCGGTCGGCCCAGGGGTCAAACCTATAATTCGAGGCTTGCCCGGAGCCTCCGGGAGGCGGCCCCGGCACCCCGGGGAGTAGCCCTTTTTGCCGCACACCATGAGCCACCCAGCCAACAAGCCCTCGTTCAGCGTCGCCGACATCCGCAAGACCTTCCTGGACTTCTTCGCCGCCAAGGGCCATGCGGTGGTTGAGTCCAGCCCGCTCGTGCCGGGCAACGACCCCACGCTGATGTTCACCAACTCCGGCATGGTGCAGTTCAAGGACGTGTTCCTGGGCACCGACCGGCGGCCCTATGTGCGCGCCACTTCCGTCCAGGCCTGCCTGCGCGCCGGCGGCAAGCACAACGACCTGGAGAACGTGGGCTACACCGCGCGTCACCACACCTTTTTCGAGATGCTGGGCAACTGGTCCTTTGGCGATTACTTCAAGAAGGAGTCGCTGACCTGGGCCTGGGAGTTGCTCACGCAGGTCTACAAGCTGCCCGCCGACCGGCTGTGGGCCACGGTCTATATCGACGACGACGAGGCCTACGACATCTGGACGAAGGTGATCGGCCTGCCCCCTGAGCGTGTGGTGCGCATCGGCGACAACAAGGGCGCCAAGTACCAGTCCGACAACTTCTGGATGATGGCCGACACCGGCCCTTGCGGCCCCTGCTCGGAAATCTTCTTCGACCACGGCCCCGAAGTGGCCGGCGGCCCCCCCGGCAGCCCCGAGCAAGACGGCGACCGCTACATCGAGATCTGGAACAACGTGTTCATGCAGTTCGATATGCAGACCGACGGCTCGCTCAAGCCGCTGCCTGCGCCCTGCGTGGACACCGGCATGGGCCTCGAGCGCCTGGCGGCCATCTTGCAGCATGTCCACAGCAACTACGAGATCGACCTGTTCGACCAGCTGATTGCCGCCGCCGCGCGTGAGACCGGCTGCAGTGACCTGGCCAACCCCTCGCTGCGCGTCATCGCCGACCACATCCGCGCCACCGCCTTCCTGGTGAGCGACGGCGTGATTCCCAGCAACGAGGGCCGCGGCTATGTGCAGCGGCGCATCGTGCGCCGTGCCATCCGCCACGGCTACAAGCTCGGACGCAAGAGCCCCTTCTTCCACAAGCTGGTGCCCGACCTGGTGGCGCTCATGGGCGCGGCCTACCCGCGCCTGGCCGCCGCCGAAAAGCGCATCACCGACGTGCTCAAGGCCGAAGAAGAGCGCTTTTACGAGACGCTTGAAAACGGCATGGAGATCCTCGACGCCGCCCTCCAGGACGGCGCCAAGCTGCTGCCCGGTGAGGTCGCCTTCAAGCTGCACGACACCTACGGTTTCCCGCTGGACCTCTCGGCCGACGTCTGCCGAGAGCGCAGCGTCGGCGTGGACGAGGCCGGCTTTAATGCCGCAATGGAGCGCCAAAAGGCCGCCGGCCGCGCCGCCGGCAAGTTCAAGATGGACCGTGCGCTCGAGTACACCGGCGCTGGCCACCCCTTCACCGGTTACGAGCGCCTGGAAGAAAGCGCCCGCGTCGTTGCGCTGTACCGCGAGGGCACACCGGTGCCGCAGCTGTCTGCGGGCGAGACCGGCGTCGTCGTGCTGGACACCACCCCCTTCTACGCCGAGAGCGGCGGCCAGGTGGGGGACAGCGGCAGCCTCAGCGCCGAAGGCGCGCTCTTTGGCGTGGAGGACACCCAGAAGATCAAGGCCGATGTCTTCGGCCACCACGGCCACATGTCTCAAGGCAGCTTGAAGGTGGGCGACGCCCTGCTGGCGCGTGTGGACGGCGAGCGCCGCCACGCCACCATGCGCAATCACAGCGTGACCCACCTGATGCACAAGGCCTTGCATGAGGTGCTGGGCGACCATGTGCAGCAAAAGGGTTCGCTGGTCGACGCCGACAAGACGCGATTTGACTTCACCCACAACGCCCCGGTCACCGAGACGCAGGTGCAGGAGGTCGAGCGCCGGGTGAATGCAGAGATATTGGCCAATGCGGCGACCCAAGCCCGTGTCATGGACATCGAGTCGGCCAAGGCCACCGGCGCGATGATGCTGTTCGGCGAGAAGTACGGCGAGACCGTTCGCGTGCTCGACATCGGCAGCAGCCGTGAGCTGTGCGGCGGCACCCATGTGCACCGCACTGGCGACATCGGCCTGTTCAAGGTGGTGGTCGAATCGGGCGTGGCTGCTGGCGTGCGCCGTATCGAGGCCGTGACCGGCGCCAATGCGCTGGCCTACCTGCAGCAGGTAGAAGCCACGGTGCAGGCCGCGGCCGCGTCCCTCAAGGCTCCGGTCACTGAGTTGCAAGCGCGCATCGGCCAGGTGCTCGAGCAGGTGCGCAGCCTCGAAAAAGAAGTGGCCGCCCTCAAGGGCAAGCTGGCCTCCAGCCAAGGGGACGAACTCATTGCCCAGGCGGTGGATATCAAGGGCCTGAAGGTGCTGGCCGCGACGCTGGTGGGCGCCGATGCCAAGACCCTGCGTGACACCATGGACAAGCTCAAAGACAAGCTCAAGTCCGCGGTCATCGTGCTGGCCGCTGTGGACGGTGGCAAGGTGCAACTGGCCGCAGGCGTGACCACCGACGCCATGGCCAAGGTCAAGGCCGGCGAGTTGGTGAATTTCGTTGCGCAGCAGGTGGGTGGCAAGGGCGGCGGTAAGCCCGACATGGCCATGGCAGGCGGTACCGACGCCGCCCAACTCCCTGCGGCGCTTCAATCGGTGCAGGCTTGGGTGGCCGAGCGGGTGTGAGCCCCTGGGTACGGCACGCGCCGCAGGGACTCAGCGCCGGATAAAGACCAGATCCCACACCCCATGGCCCAGGCGCAGGCCGCGGTTTTCGAACTTGGTGAGAGGCCGGTAGGCGGGCCTTGGCGCAAAGTCAGTCGCGGTGTTGGCCAAAAGCGGCTCCGCCGAGAGCACCGTCATCATCTGGTGCGCATAGGGCTCCCAGTCGGTGGCGCAGTGCAGATAGGCGCCCGGCGCAAGGCGGGCGGCTAACTTGGCCACCACCGGTGGCTGGATCAAGCGGCGTTTGTTGTGACGCAGCTTGTGCCAGGGGTCGGGAAAGAAGATGTGGATGCCGGCCAACGACCCCAGGGGCAGCATCTGGTCGACCACTTCGAGCGCGTCGTGCTGCAGGATGCGGATGTTGCCCAGTGCGTTTTCGCCGATCCGTTTTAAGAGGGCGCCGACGCCGGGCTCGTGCACCTCGCAGCACAGGAAGTTTTTCTCCGGCATCAGGCCGGCGATATGGGCGGTGGCCTCGCCCATGCCGAAGCCGATTTCCAGTATGACGGGGGCTTCACGCCCAAACACGGCGGCCAGGTCGGGTGGCGTGTCCTGAAAGGGCAACAAGAACTGCGGGCCCAGCGTCTCGAAGGCGCGTGCTTGTCCCAGCGTGGTGCGGCCGGCGCGCCGCACAAAGGTGCGAATCACCCGGGGATGGGGGACTTCCCCGGGGGGCTGCCCGATCTCAGGCGCGTCGGGCGCGTGCGTCTTGTCCTGGCTCTGGTTCATTCCCCTATTGTCGCGGCCCGCGCGAGGCCCTTGTTCTTGCAGGCCTGCAAGCTCCAGAGAGCAGGGCTGACGGATCGGGCCGCGAGGCTGTCGGCGACACCGGCAGACCCATGTTCAGGCACGCGCGTTGCGTCGGCGAGCTTTCTCACACAGTCAAACAGGAGGAAGCATGTTGTCGTCAATCACCCCCACGCGCCCTCACGCACCACACCCGGCGCGTGACGCATCGCCCGAAGCCGGCCCTTCTCATGCATCGTCTGCGGCACTCGCGCTCCAGGCCGGTGCGCGTCTGGCAAGCGCGGTCAGCGTCTCGGTCGGCACCGGGCTTGCAGGCAAGGCGGGCTACATGGCCCTGGCGCGCGCCATGCCGCACGCGTCCCATCGCCCCCTCAGCCTGGCCTTGGTGGGTGTTGGCGCAGTGCCAGCCTGGGCCGGTGCCGCGGTGGTCGTTGAAGGCGTTCGGCAGATGGTGGGCGGGCCGCCCTTGTCGGCGCGATGCGCACGGGCCCTCTCGGCTCTGGGCACGCTGGCCTTCATTGCGGGAATGCTCGGAAATGCCTGGACGTCCCTGGGCGACCCCGAGACCTCGCGCCTGGGCGATCACATGCTGGCGAATGCGGGCGGGCAGGTCTTGTCGATGTTCATAGCCGAGGCGCTCGCCAGCCGGTTGGTGCCGGCGCTGGCCCTGCCGACCCGGTTGCTGGTCGATGGAAGGCCTCTCGAGCCGGGGTCGGCGCAGGAGGCGCAGGTGCAAAGCGCTGGCGTGCGCGGCTTGTTGATCGGCCAGGTGTTGGTGCACGCGCCGCTGATCTGGCAGGTCATGGGGCAGGTGCCCGCGCTCCAGCAGGCCTACGGTCTGGAAAGGCCGCTCGAATTCAGGCCGTGGGAAAGCGCACCCCTGGATTACCTGCAGGCGGGGCTGGCCGTTGCGACCGCGGTCGCTGCAGTTGAATTCGGACGGGTGACGACGGGCGCTCTGGGCGAGGCTGCGGGGCAGGCCTGGGCCGGCGCACGCCTGGCACGCCCGTCGAACGAGCCTGGAGCCGTCGCGTCCGAAGCGCCTGCGCCGGTGGACGCGCGCACCCTGTCCTGCCTGCAACGCAGTCAGCGGCAACTCGATCGTTTGGCCCGCTGGCTCGGCTTAGACGAGGCCGCTCGCGGCCGCGCCTTTGGCTACACGCCGCTTCTGAACCTCACCGCCAACGCGCTGGTGACCGTGCCCGACTTCGCCACCGCGCTCTGTGTCTCGGGCCTGGCCAATGGCACGCTCAATCTGGTGGACCTGGCCCTGCGGCACTGGCGCCCATCGCCGGACCCACAGACAGTGCCGCAGGAGCGCAGGGGCCAGGAGCCATCGGCGCCCGTTGCCTCTCCCACTCAGTCGTCCGGTCGGCGCTCGTCAGCCTCTTCGTCCACGATCGAGATCAGCGAATTGCGCGAGTCCGACTTCGAAGTGCGAATCACGCAGGGATCGTAAAGTTCTGAACGGGAAGGCACCTGGTTCTGAACGCCAGACGGCTGACTCGCCAGCGTCAGGCACCCGGCGCCAAGGTCTGGGGCTGGGTCTGCTCGCGCCAGGCCTCCACAGCCTGTAACAGCCAGCCTGGCAGGTCCTGCGCCGTCAGTTGTCCGGCGGGCAGACCCAGAACCTGTCCCGCCGCCTGCAGGCAGGCCAGCGGATGGCGGGTGTTCAGGGCCTGGGCGCCGTTTTGTTTGGAGAGCTTCTGTCCGTCCCTGGCCAGCACCAAAGGGGTGTGCAGGTAGCGCGGGGTAGGCAGGCCCAGTGCCCGCTGCAGCAGGATTTGGCGCGCGGTGTTGTCGGCCAGGTCCTCGCCGCGCACGATGTCGGTGACGCCTTGGTCGGCATCGTCCACCACCACCGCCAGCTGGTAGGCCCACTGCGCGTCGGCACGGCGCAGCACGAAGTCGCCGACTTCACGGGCCACGTCTTGCTGCTGCGGGCCCAGGCGCCGATCCACCCAGTGGACGGTGTCGCTGCCTTCAGCGAGGAAGCGCCAGGCCCGCGCCGCGGTGCCGGTGAGGCCGTGGCGGCAGGTGCCGGGGTAGATCCGCTCGCCATGCCGGGGGCGCTCTGCTCCGGAGGCGGTGAGTGCCTGCTCGATGTCCTTGCGCGAGCAGCTGCAGGGATAGGCTTGCCCGGATGCGAGCAGCCGGTCCTGGGCAGACTGGTAGAGCGCATCGCGCCGCGATTGCCACTGCGGCGGTTCATCCGGCAGCAGGCCGCAGTCCGCGAGTTGCCCGAGGATGATTTGGTCAGCGCCCGGCACGCAGCGCGGTCCGTCTACGTCCTCGATGCGCACCAGCCAGCGCCCGCCGTGGGCGCGCGCATCCAGCCAGCTGGCCAGGGCTGCCACCATTGACCCCGCGTGCAGGGGGCCGGTGGGCGAGGGCGCGAAGCGGCCGGTGTAGGCGGTGGTCATCGTGATCTGGGTCCGCGCGGCGGAGATCGCTGGATTCGGCCCTTAGCTTGCGATGCGATGCGATGCGATGCGGTACGGTGCGCCTCGCTACGCCCCCCTCAGCCAAGACCCCCAGTTTCCTTTAGCGCAGGCTGGCCAGCGCCAGCTGCAGGCCGGAGACAAAGCCGTCCTCGACCCGCTGGCCCAGGCACCAGTCGCCGGCCAGACCCAGGCCCAAGGACTTATCCCACAGGTGGCTCTTGCCCAGCGGGGTCACCGTCTTGGCGTAGAGCCAGCGTTGTACCTGGGTCGCGCCCGGCTCGGCGCGGATGCCGGTGATTTCGGCAAAGCCCTTGAGCAATTTGGCACTGACGCGCTGCGGGTCGTCCTGCAGATGCTCCTGAGACCAGTCGGCACTGGCCTGGACTGTCCAGCGTTCGACCGGGCCGCGTCCGGGCTTGGACGACTCGCGCGCCAGCCAGGCGATGCGGTGGTGGCTGCTTGACGCGGCGTTCCAGCTGGGGCCCAGGGCGGTACTGCCTGCCTGTGGGAAGGCCAGCATCAGTGTCCAGCAGGGAGCCATGCGCACGTCGGCCACTGCCTGTTGCAGCTTCGGAGCGATGCCGCTGGCGCGCAGCAGGTCGGCGACCTGGGGCGCGGGAATCGCCAGCATGACTCGGTCAAAGCCGGCGTGGACCGCCGCATCGTCTGCCGAGCCCTCTGTCTGCTCGACCTGCAGCTGCCAGCACCGGGCGTCCAGCGCGTCGCGCTCGATCCTCAGCACCTTCGCCTGGCGGTGAACCCGGCCAGTCATCTCCAGCGGCTGGGCCCACGCAGCTGCCAGCGCGTTCATGCCCTGGGTCGGCACCCAGCGTGACTCGGTCGGCGACGGCGCGGCCTCGACCACCCGGCCGAGCGGATCGAGTACCCGCACGCCGTTGGCGTTCCAGGGGGCGCACAGGCCGGGCGTGATACCCAGGGCCGCCTCAAAACGCGGATCGCGCACGGTGAAATATTGAGCGCCGTGGTCGTGAGTGCCAAACGGTGTCTGCCGGCATGCCATGCGTCCACCGAAGCCTCGGCTCTTCTCGAAAACGGTGACCTCGCAGCCGGCCTGGGCCAGGGTGCGCGCGCAGGCCAGGCCTGCAATGCCGGCGCCGATGACGGCGACGCGAGCGGTGGAGGAGGGGGAAGTCGTTTTCTTGTTTGCCATGGTCGCTCCGTGTTGCGGGCATTGTGGCATCAGGCTGGCCTCGGCCCGGCATGTCCTTGCAGCAGCGCCTTGCGTGTAGCCGGTCGCTCGAGCCGCTCCAGCCACCATTGCAAGGCCCGTCCCGGATCTTTGGCTTGGCGCCAGGCGTAGGCCGGCTGCACCACCCGCTGCGGTCGCGCAACTTCCCGCGCGACCAGCCGGCCGGCAGCCAGGTGCGGACGCGCCAGCGGCTCGGGCAGAAAACCCGCGCCCAGGCCGCGCAGCTGCGCCTCCAGCTTGGCCTGCATCGTCGGCACGGTAAAGACATCCTGGCCGGCCAGCAGGCCCACCGTCATGCCGCCGCCCCGGCTGACCGAGTCGGCCACCGCCACTGCGCGGTGGCGCAGCAGCACCTCGTCGGACAGCGGCTCCTTCGCCCGCGCCAAGGGGTGGTGGGGCGCCACCGCAAACACGAAGCCCAGTTCCCCCAAGGGGCGGAACTGAAGGCCGGCGTGCGTGCCCTGCTCCTGGGCCACGCCCAAGGCTAAATCGGCCTGTCCGCTGGTGAGCGCCTCCAGCGTGCCCGAGAGCGCCTCCTCGCGCAGACGCAGGCGAGTCTGCGGTGCCACCTGGAAGAAGTCCTGGGCTAAATCCATCAGCGGCTGGTGGGCGATGGCGGTGTCCACCGCCACCGTCAGTTGCGACTCCCAGCCGGTGGCGACCCGGCGGACCCGGTTGGCCACCGCGTCCATCTCCTCGAGCAGACGCTCCCCCTCGCGCAGCAACTCGGTGCCCGCCGGCGTGAGCCGGGCCTGGCGCGAACCGCGGTCAAAGAGCAGGGCGTCGAGTGCATCCTCGATCTGGCGCACCCGGTAGGTGACCGCGCTGGGCACCAGGCCCAGCGCCCGCGCGGCGGCGGCGAAGCTGCCCAGGCGCGAGACGGTCTGCAGCAAGGACAGGGCATCGGGGGTGAGGACGTCGCGGGGGCTGGGCATGGGCAAGCGCTTGGGGGAATTGGCCTGGGGGGGCACAGCATTCCATGGGCTGTGCATTCAGAATATTTGAATGATGCCATCAAACAGCGTCGCCAAATGGCGATGGCCCGGACCGCAAAATTGGCCGCATGCAAAGAGGCTTATTTGCCTGTTCAATGTGCAAACCGATTGAAGGAGCCCCCATGATCACCCTGCGCAAGTCCGAAGACCGTGGCCATGCCCAGCATGGCTGGCTGAACTCCTTCCACAGTTTTTCCTTCGCCGACTACTACGACCCGAAGCACATGGGGTTTGGTCCGCTGCGGGTGATCAACGAGGACCGCATTGCCCCGGGAACCGGCTTTGGCACCCATGGTCACCGCGACATGGAAATCATCAGCTACGTGCTCTCCGGCCGCCTTGCGCACAAGGACAACATGGGCAACGTCGAGGCCATTCCACCCGGTGACGTGCAGCGCATGAGCGCGGGCACGGGCGTGATGCACAGCGAGTTCAACCACGCGGCCAACGAAGAGACCCATTTCCTGCAAATCTGGATCGAACCGCACACCCGCGGCATCGCGCCGGGCTACGAGCAGAAGACTTTCGCCACCGAGGAAAAGCGTGGCCGGCTGCGGCTGGTAGCCGCTCCTGGCGGTGAGCAGGGCGCGGTGCAGATCAGCGCCAATGCGCGCCTGTTCGCTGGCCTCTTCGACGGTTCAGAGGAAGCCACCCTGGCGCTGGCGCCCGGCCGCAAGGCCTATGTGCACCTGGTGCGCGGCAGCCTGACCGTCAACGGCCAGGCCCTGTCCGGCGGCGATGCGGCCAAGCTCGAGGGCGAGGCCGAGGTTCGCCTGGCAGCCGGGCGGGATGCCGAGGTGCTGGTGTTTGACCTGGCGCCCTGAATTCTCACCACGATCCGACCTGATTTCTCACGCTGTCACACCCCCAAGGAGCTTTTCATGAACGCCAACGACACGACTATCAACAATGTACTGACCCTGCTGGGCCGCATCCTCATTGCCGCACTCTTTGTGCCGGCTGGTTTGGCCAAGATCGCTGGCTTTGCCGGCACCGCCGGCTACATCGCCTCGGTGGGCCTGCCCCTGCCGCAGGTGGGCGCGGCGATTGCGATTGCCGTGGAGGTGGGCTTCGGCCTGATGGTGCTGGTGGGCTGGCGCAGCCGGCTGGCGGCCCTGGGGATGGCCGTGTTCACCGTGGTCGCCGGCGTCATCTTCCACAACTTCTGGGCCGCCGCAGCAGACCAGATGCAGATGCAACAGATCAATTTCTTCAAGAACCTGTCCCTTGCCGGCGGACTTCTGTTCATCGCCGCCTTCGGCCCCGGCGCGTGGAGCCTGGACGCCCGTGCCAGTGCATCGGTACCCCGCGACTGACTCTCTGACCCCCGACTTTTTTACAACCAAGAGGACACTGACATGGCATCCATCGCAATCGTTTATCACTCTGGCTACGGCCATACCCAGCGCCAGGCGCAAGCCATCGCCGAGGCCGCGGGCGGGCACCTGATCGCCATCGACGCCGACGGCAACCTGCCCGAGGCCGCCTGGGCGCAGCTCGACGCCGTCGACGCCATCATCCTGGGCTCTCCGACCTACATGGGCGGGCCCAGCTGGCAGTTCAAGAAGTTCGCCGACGCATCGTCCAAGCCCTGGTACAGCCGCAACTGGAAGGACAAGATCTTTGCCGGGTTCACCAACAGCGCCTCAACCAATGGCGATAAGGGCAAGACCCTGGACTATTTCTACACCCTGGCCATGCAGCATGG
>CANFQF010000058.1 GCA_947449025.1 Comamonadaceae bacterium | reverse complement strand
TGGGCCAGGCCATTGCCTGGCAGGTAGCCGTCGGCACCTCGGCCGGATAGCCCGGCGGCGCTGCCGCCGACCGCATACAAACCGGCCATCACTTCGCCGCTGTGGTGCACCACAGCGCCATCGCCTTGCGTGAGCAAACCGCCCTGGGTGTGGGAGAGCGCGCCCGTCACCCACGACGCCTTAAAGGGTGCAGCAAGCGCGCGCGCAAACGCGCGCCGACCCAGCGGGTCAGCCTGCTCACCCCGTGCGCAGGCGCCGGACTCGGCCACCACCTGCGACAAGGCCAGCGGGTCGACACCCGCCTGCCGGGCCAGGCCCTCGAGGCTGTCGTCTGTCATCACGCAGCCGGCCTGCAGTGCCTGCTGGTAGGCCCCGTGATTGCCAAGTTGGGCCTCTATCGCTGCATCGAACACCTCCAGGGCCTGCGCGCCGTCTTGCGCGAGCACATGGGGCGCGAGGCCCGAGGGACCGATGTCCTCGTTGACGAAGCGCCGCCCCTGGCGATTGACCAGAATCCCGCCCAGCGTTGGGATCGACATGCCCAGGCGGGTGACGCCGCCGGGGTTGGTGTGGCCCTGGCCCTGGTAGCCGTCCATGCCCCAGACCTGCGCGCCCCAGTCCAGGCCGAGTCGCAACACGCTGCCGTCCTGGGTGGGTGAGCCGTTGTGCAAGGCGCCGGCCATGCCCGGGATGAATCGAGCCACCAACTCCGCGTTGGCGCCGAAGCCGCCGCCCGCCAGCACCAGCTGCGGTGCCCGGATGCGGCCC
Source organism: Comamonadaceae bacterium (assembly GCA_947449025.1). Classification (GTDB taxonomy): domain Bacteria; phylum Pseudomonadota; class Gammaproteobacteria; order Burkholderiales; family Burkholderiaceae_C; genus Ramlibacter. The sequence goes on along the minus strand of CANFQF010000058.1, from coordinate 16,869 downwards.
GCAGGCGTTTGCAGTTCGAAGCCTGCAGACCCGCGCGTCACCTCGGCCCGGTGCCTGACCCACTCGATGCTTGCTTGCCCGCTGGAGGCGTGCCGGAACCAGGCGTGCAGGGCCGCGCCCGAGGCTGGCACTACGCAGTGAAAGCGCGTCTGGCTGTGGCCCGGGGCCACCATCTCGGGCAAAAAGCGGATCGGCGCGCCACAGGTCTGCGCCAGCAACTCGGTGGCCGATGGCAGGGCCTGTGCCACCGCCTCGGCAATGGTCTCGTTGACCATGCCCGGCGCGAAGGCGCGCAGGTCGGCCAGCCAGGCTTCGGGGCTGTCGTCGACACCGGCGGCGCGCTGGAGCGCGGAGCCGGCGGCCGGGAACAGGCCGCCGCTGATGGCAAAGTTATTGGGTGTGTCCGCCATGGGCTCGATGAGTGCCACGCGCAATCCGCGCGCCTGCGCGGCGAGCGCGACGAACATACCGGCAGCGCCAGCGCCCAGGATGGCGACGTCGACCTCGGTCAGGTGGAGAGGGGTGTGGGAGGTGGAGGTCATGGGGGAGGGGCGCTCACTGTGCAGCGCTGATACCGGGCAAGAACTCGATGCCCGTGCGTTCAACCAGCTCGCGGTAGGTGATGGGCTTGCCGGCGCGGGCTTCGTCGGTGTTTTCTACCCAATGGGCCCAGCTCTTGCCAGTGCCCGCGTCGTAGACCAGTTTGTACAAGTGGGTGGGCACCCAGACCTGGCCGGGGCCGATGGTGCGGGCCGGGGCGCCGGCGTAGACCGGGCCGGTGAAAACAAACACTGGGCCCTGGGCCCGCCGAATGTAGTGCCGCGTCGCCTTCTCGATGCCGGCCCAGGTGCGCTGGTTGTTGATGCGCGCCTGCGGAACCATATTGGCCAGGCTGAAGGACTGGTCGTTGGCTTGCGCGGTGGGCATGTCGGCAGCCGGGGCCATGTGCCCGCGGTCCAGGCCCGAGCCCTTGTAGTCCTCGAGGTTGGCGCGCTCGCGCGAGGGCAGGCGGGCGTCTGCGAAAAAGCGGTTGCCGCGCACTTCATCAGCGGCATCGTCCAGCGTCGCGCGGGTCAGGCGCTCCACCACGAAGACGGGCGTCTTGGATTGGCCCGAGTGCAGGACAGCAAAGGCGTCGTAGCACAGGTCGCGCGAGAGCGTCAGGCGCGCTTCGGGCACACGGGGGAGGTCGCCGGGGAAGAACTGCCGGCATTTGTCGAAGCCGGTCAGTGCGCGCAGGCCGGGCCTCAGGGCTGGCCCGCTGCCGGAAGCCGAGGTCAGGGTGGCGGCGGCCGTGGGGCCCGTGCCCGCGGGTGTGGCTACGGGTATAGCCGAAGGTGTGGCCACCGGTGTGGCAGCAACGCTGTCCGTCTTCGGGCTGCAGGCCGCAGCCACAATGGCGAGGGCGGCCAGGGCCAGGCTGATGCACCGTCGGGTGCTGGAATGACCCTGTCCTGCTGGGCTTTCCATCGAGCGTCTCCACTTTTACTGCTGAGCTCGATTGTGACGCAGGCCTTCGCTCGTCCTGCCGGGATGCCTCTAGGCCTGCCCTGAATTACACCGAAAGTGAGTGGTAAATCACCGGATGAGAAACGTCTTGTCGCGGTGGCATCATGGGCTCTGCCATGTTGTTGTGGCCGAGGAGTGCTGCTCATGTCGTCCCTCTCCCGCTACCTCCCTTGGGCGCTCACCCTGCCCGCTGCCGCCCTGCTGTGGTTCGTGCATCCGGTGCTGGGCGTGGCCAGCCTGCTGCTGTTTGCGATGGGCGTGCAAGACCTGATGCAGGTCTCGCACGCCATTCGTCGCAACTACCCGCTGACCGGGCGCGTCCGCTACTGGCTCGAGGGCTTTCGCGCCGAGTTGCGGCAGTACTTCCTGGAGGACGACGAGCAGAAGATTCCCTTCTCGCGCAACGAGCGGGCCATCGTCTACGCGCGCTCCAAAGTGCAAAACGACAAGCGGGGCTTTGGCAGCATCAAGGACATGTACGCGCCGGGCACCGAGTGGATGCCCCACTCGATGCAGCCGGTGGCGCCCGATCCGGACACCTTTCGGGTGATGGTGGGCGAGGGCCAGTGCGCCCAGCCCTACGCGATGTCGGTGTTCAACGTCTCCGGCATGAGCTTTGGCGCCCTGTCGGGTCCGGCGATCCGCGCCCTGAACAAGGGCGCTGCCCTGGGCGGTTTCGCCCACGACACTGGCGAGGGCAGCATCTCGGTGCACCACCGCGAGCCGGGCGGCGACCTGGTCTGGCAAATCGCCTCGGGCTACTTTGGCTGTCGCACGCCCGAGGGTCGCTTCGACCCCGAGCGCTTCGCCGAGCAGGCGCGCTCGCCCCAGGTGAAGATGATCGAGCTCAAGCTCTCACAGGGGGCCAAGCCTGGCCACGGCGGGGTGCTACCTGCAGCCAAGGTGAGTCCCGAAATCGCGCAGGCGCGTGGCGTGCCCATGGGGCAAGACTGCATCTCCCCCGCGCGGCATTCGGCCTTTTCCACGCCGGTGGAGATGATGCAGTTCATCGCCCGCCTGCGCGAACTCAGTGGCGGCAAGCCGGTGGGCATGAAGCTGTGCGTGGGCCAGCCGCTCGAGTGGTTTGCCATCGTCAAGGCAATGCTTGAGACTGACATGGTGCCCGACTTCGTCGTGGTGGACGGTGCCGAGGGCGGCACCGGCGCGGCGCCGATCGAGTTTGCCGACCATGTGGGCATGCCGCTGCGCGACGGGCTGCGTCTGGTTCACAACAGCCTGGTCGGCGCCGGCCTGCGCGGGCGCATTCGCATCGGCGCCTCGGGCAAGGTGGTGTCGGCCTTTCATATCGCGCGCTGCCTGGCGCTGGGGGCCGACTGGTGCAACTCGGCGCGCGGCTTTATGTTCGCGCTGGGTTGTATTCAGTCGCGCAGCTGCCACACCGACAAATGCCCCACCGGCGTGGCCACCCAAGACCCGGTGCGCCAGCGCGCAGTGGTGGTGGAGGACAAGGCCCAGAGGGTGGCCCACTTCCACGCCAACACCTTGCACGCCCTGGGCGAGCTATTGGGTGCAGCGGGCCTCATGTCGCCCTCGCAAGTGACGACCGAGCACCTGATGGGGCGTGACGACGAGGGCCAGGCGGTGCCGCTGGCGGACCAGGTCGACACGCTGGCGCCGGGGGTGTTGCTGCAAGACTTGGCTTTTGCGCCGACCTTACCTCCGGTGTTCCGGCGGTACTGGCCGCGGGCCCAGGCGAGCGCTTGGGCGCCTGCGCACTGAGAAGATCAGGCGATCGGTCGCTGAGGCGGTGTGGCGGTGTGGGCGCTCAGGTCCGCACCAAGGAGGGCGGCAGCTTCTTGCCCAGTTGCCGGTAGATTTCGGTCACCAGTGCCTGGGCGGCGGTGGTCAGCGGCGTGTCCTTGCGCCGCATGATGCCGATACGGTGCGCCCCCAGCAGCTTGGCTTGTTCCAGCGGCAGTTCCACTACATTGCCGGCTTCGGTCTCGGGCCTGGCCGCGTCGTAGCGGGTCAGGCCAATGCAGTCGCTGGTGGTGAGCGTGCTGCGAAAGAAGTGGAAAGAGTCGGTGCGGATCACGCTGTTGTTGAAGGGCGTGCCGCGCTTGCGGACCAGGGCGCGCAAGGCGCGTTCGAGCTGCACGCACTCGGACAGCACCAGCCAGGGGTAGGTGGCCAGGGCAGGGTGCAGTGCATCGGCCTGCGCGAGGATGGGGTGGCCGGCGCGCACCACCAGCGCGTTGCGGTCGGTCGTGAGGGGCTCGGCAATCAGTTCGTCCAGGGCCTCGTCATCGTCGTCCATGCCAACGATGATGAAGTCCAATTCGCCCAGCACCAGCGGCTGCAGCAGGCTCTTGCGGGTGCCGAAGCGGTAGTTCACGGTGAGCCGGCTGGCCCGCTCGACCAGCTTGAGCGTGGCGGTGGGAAGCACCTGGCTTTGCATGAAGCCGGGCACCACGCCGGCGCTCACCGTGCCCAGGGACACCTGTCGCATGGCGTCGGCTTCATCCTGCAGCTTTTGCAGTTCGGCCTCGACCAGCTTGGCGCGCTTGAAAATGGTCTGGCCCAGGTCGGTCAGGCTCACCCCGCGCGTGGTGCGCAGGAACAGCTTGCCGCCCAGATGCGTCTCCAGCTCCTGAATGTCCTTGGACAGCGAAGGTTGCGAGACATTGAGCTGCGCGGCGGCCTTGTTGATGCTGCCCAGTTCGACCACCGCCAGAAAGCGGCGAAGCGCACGCAGGTTCATGGATTGCTATTCAAAAAGCGGATAACGACCTACAAATATTGTATTTGATGCGTATAGCAGGCCTCGATAATCTCTGTGCTGATAAAAATCAAAATCTAAAGACACACGAGCGCCACCCTTGCACCAGCGCGCCGTGCGCGCGCGCTGACTGCCATGCAGACTGCCCACGGACTCTGAGCCGTGCAGATCACAAGTCATACGAGAGAAGGAGACACCATGATGCAAAGCAAATTTTGGCGGCGCCTGGGCCTGACCCTGGCCGCAACCCTGGCCCTGGCCGCCGCGCCCCTGGCGCAGGCGCAGGACTACCCCACGCGCACCATCAAGATCATCGTGCCGGTGCCGCCGGGCGGCGCCGCCGACACGCTGGCGCGCATCATCAGCGAGAAGCTGCAGACCAAATGGGGCCAGCCGGTCATCGTCGAGAACAAGGTGGGTGCTGGCGGCAACATCGGCGCCGAGGCGCTGTTCAACGCACCGGGCGATGGCTACACCCTGATGCTCTCGCCACCGGGGCCGCTTGCCATCAACAAGAGCCTGTACAAGAAGCTGGGCTATGACTCGGACGAGTTCGTACCTGTCTCGGTGATTGCGGCCAACCCCAACGTGCTCCTGGCGCACCCCAAGGTGCCGGCCAACAATCTGCGCGAGCTGATTGCCTACGCCAAGGCCAACCCGGGCAAGCTCAATTACGCCTCCAGCGGCGCGGGCTCCACCACCCATCTGGCGGGCGAGCTGCTCAAGTTCATGGCCGGTTTGGACATCGTCCACATTCCCTACAAGGGCGGTCCGCCCGCCTACGCCGACCTGATGGCCGGCCAGGTGGACCTGATGTTCCAGGGCCTGGCAACTGCACTGCCCCAGATCCAGGAAAAAAAGCTCAAGGTGATTGCAGTGGGTGGCGAAAAGCGTCACCCGGCCCTGCCCGACGTGCCCACGATGAATGAGGGCCTGCCGGGCTTCGTGTCCGTGTCCTGGTCGGGCCTGGTGGCCTCGCCCAAGACGCCGCCGGCTGTGGTTGCCAAGATCCACGCGGCCATTGCCGAGGCGCTCAAGCGCCCCGAGGCGGCCCGCGACATCAAGGGCCTGGACGTGCGTGACCTGATCATCGGCACACCGGCCGATGCGGTCCGCTTCACCCGCGAAGAAAAAGCCCGCTGGGGCGGTGTGATCCGCTCCACCGGCACCACCGCGGACTGATTCGCCAACCCATAAAGAACCCCATGCATCAGCCCATTCACATCACCGCCAACTGGAAAGCCGCTGAAGTCATGCAGCGCACCCCCGAGTGGGTACACACGCTTTCGAGCGCCGAAATTCTTGAGATCCAGGCTGCGCTGGCCGAGGCGCAGCGGCGTGGCAAGGGCATGGCCGACCTCGAGCGCGAGGACTTCCCCTTGCCGACGCTGGACCGCGTGCTCGATCACGCTCGCCAGGTGCTCGAGGACGGCCTCGGCCTGTTCCTCTTGCGCGGCTTCCCGGTCGAACAACACACCAAGGCCGAACTGCGCCTCATCTACTGGGGCATCGGCAAGCACATGGGCACTGCCGTCACCCAGAGCAGCAATGGCGACATCCTGGGCGATGTACGCAATATGAATGTGGACCTCAATAGCGCCAGCGGCCGCGGCTACACCTCCAACCAAAAGCTGACCTACCACACCGATACCTGTGACGTGGTGGGCCTGTTTGTGCTGCGCATCGCCAAGGCCGGAGGCCTGAGCATGATCTGCAGCTCGGTGGCGGTTCACAACGAAATCGCCAGACGCCGCCCCGACTTGCTGGAGGTGCTGTACCAGCCCTTCACCTGGAGCTGGCAGGGCCAGGAGGAGCCGGGTGGTTCGCCCCACTACCTGCAGCCGATCTTCAATATCCATGAGGGCAAGTTCTCCTGCCGCTACGTGCGCACGCACATCATCTCGGCGCAGCGCTTTCCCGACGTGCCGCGCCTGACTCCCATCCAAGAGGAGGCCATGGCCTTGCTGGACAGCCTGGCGGGCAGCGACGAGTACCACTTCTCGACCCTGTTCGAGCCGGGCGACATCCAGTACATCAACAACCACGTGCTGCTGCATTCGCGCACCGCCTTCGAGGACTTCGAAGAGGACGACAGGCGCCGTCACCTGCTGCGCATGTGGATGTCGGTGCCCAACTCCCGGGCCCTCAGCCCGACGATGGCCACCATCTACCGTGACCAGCGCCCGGGCGCCGTGCGCGGGGGCTTCCCCTCACGCACCGGCAAGGTCATTTACGAAACCGTTGGCGCCCTCGAGTGATGAGCGCGCCGCTCTACGACGCTGAGCGCGGCACGCTGTCGATGGCCCTGGTGGGCGACGCCATGATCGCCCGCGCCCTGAGCCCGCATCAGGAGCCGGCTTTTCTCGCCCTGGCCGAGGTGCTGCAATCGTCCGACGTGACCTTTGCCAATTTGGAAACCACGGTGCGCGAGGCCCAGGAGGGGTGGTCTAACTTCACCCAGGGTACGCCCATGAGCACCGCCCCCGAACTGCTGGGCGAACTGCGCTGGATGGGGGTGGATGTGGTGTCCCTCGCGAACAACCATTCCACGGATTACGGACCGACCGGCCTGGTGGCCTGCATGGACCACCTGCGCGCGCACCGTATGCCTTATGCGGGCGCAGGCCGCACGCTGATGGAAGCGCGCAAGCCCGTCTACGTGGACACGGCCAATGGGCGGGTGGCCTTGGTGGCGGCGACCGCCTTTTTCCGCCCCTGGAACCGGGCCGCGGATTCGCGTCCGGACAGCCCGGGCCGCCCGGGTATCAGCCCCTTGGGCTTCTCGACCGGCTACACGGTGGACGAGGCCTCGCTGGAGGCCTTGCGGCGGGCGAGCGACATGCTGGGCATGAGCCAGGAGCGTGTGCGGCACCGCTCGATGTTCTACAGCGCCAGCGAGGCACCGGCAGACGACGCGGACAGCGTGATGTTTCTCGGTTCCAAATTTCAGCGCGGCGCGCAGGCCGGCACCTCGACCCGCGCGAACAAGGACGACGCCCAGGACATCCTGCGCTGGATCGCCGAGGCCCGCAGCCAGGCCGATTGGGTCATTTTTTCTTTCCACAACCACGAGTTCGGCAGCGAGGGCCGTCTGACCGCAGCCACCGAGGTGGAGCTTGGCGAGCCGGCGCGCTTTGCGCTGGAGTTCGGTCGCCAGGCGGTGGAGGCGGGTGCCGATGTGGTGGTGGGCCATGGCCCTCACCTGGTCATGGGCGCCGAGATCCACAAGGGCCGGCCCATCTTCCACAGCCTGGGCAACTTCATTTTCCAAAACGAGGCGATCGGCGCCTTCCCCGCCGAGGCCTATGCGCGCTTTGGCCTCGGGGCCACCGCCACCCCCTCGGAGTTTCTCGACGCGCGCACCGGCAAAGACACGCGGGGCTTTCCTGCCTCGCCCGAGTTCTGGCAAGGCTGCGCGGCGACCTGTGAGTTCGAGGCGGGCCGCCTGGCCCGGGTGCGCCTGCTTCCGCTCGACCTCGGGCATGGCCGACCGCGCGCCCAGCGTGGCCGCCCGATGCTGGCCCAGGGCGAGGTGGCCGACGCGATCCTCGGGCGCATCGAGCGGCTGTCCCAGCCCTATGGCACCCGCTTCGAGCGTGAGGGTGACACCCTGGTGATGCGGTTGACCGCATGACGCTGCCTCGGATTGCTGTTCTCGATGACTACGAGGGCCTGGCCCGCCGCTCCGCGGATTGGTCGGCGCTCGATGGCCTGTGCGAGATCGATGTCATCGACCGCAAGCTGGCGGTTCCGGACGAGGCCGCCCGCGTGCTGGCGCCGTACACGGTGCTTTGCCACCTGCGTGAGCGCACCGCGATGCCGGCGCAACTGATCGAGCAATTGCCTCAGTTGCGGTTCATGACCATCACCGGCCGGGCGCATCGCACCCTGGACCTCGCGGCCGCCACCCGCTGCGGCGTGGCGGTTTCGCATGTGTCGCAGGACAAGGAGGCCAGCCAGGCAACGCCGGAGCTGGCCTGGGGCTTGATCCTGGCGGCGGCGCGCCGCATTGTCAGTGCCGACGGGTCGATCCGCCGTGGCCAGTGGGACACGACTCCGGGAATCTTGCTGGAGGGCAAGACCCTGGGCCTGCTCGGACTCGGCCGCATCGGTCAGAGCATGGCGCGCATTGGCCAAGCCTTTGGCATGCGCGTCATCGCCTGGAGCCAGAACCTCACACCGGCGCAGGCCGCTGCGCATGGCGCCGAGTGGGTGCCCCGCGAAGCGCTGTTCCGGCAAAGCGATGTGCTGAGCATTCACCTGGTGCTCAGTGAGCGTTCGCGCCACACGGTGGACGCGCAGGCGCTGTCCTGGATGAAGCCTGAGGCGATCCTGGTCAACACCGCCCGCGGGCCGATCGTCGATGAGGTGGCCCTGGTCGAAGCCTTGGTGCAGCGGCGCATCGGCGCGGCAGGTCTTGACGTTTTTGAGCAGGAGCCCTTGCCCGGGGATCATCCCTTGCGTGGCCTGGACAACGTGGTGCTGACACCGCACGTGGGCTATGTCACGCGAGACAGTCTGGCCAACTTCTACCGCGCCACGGTGGAGGGCTTGCAGGCCTACTTTCAGGGGTCCCCGATCAAGCTGCTCAATCCGGAGGCGTTCGCCTCGCCGGGCCGCTCGGCCACCAGCGCCTCGGCCGGATAGGGCAGCAGAAAGTCTGCGCTCTCCTTCGGGCCCGCCTGCAGCCAGTCGTCGTAGCGCTCGGGCGGCAAGATGACGACCATTCGTTTTTCATCGCCGGGCTTGTGAAACTGCTGCATCAGCGGGTGCGGGTCGGCGTTGATGGTGAGCAGGGTGAAGCTGTGAAGCGGCTCGCCGGTGGCCGGGTTCTTCCACCAGGACCACAGACCCGCCACGCCCAGGGGCTGGCCGTCTTTGGCGCGGATGCGGGTGGGCACTGCCTTACCGCTGCGCCAGTCGGGCTCGAAGAAGGCGTCCACCGGAATGATGCAGTGCTGCGCCCGTCGCCAGGCGTCGCGAAAGCTGGGCTTTTCGGCCACGGTCTCGCTGCGGGCGTTGTAGGTGTGGCGAGCGATCTTGGTGTCGCGTGACCAGGCGGGGATGAGGCCGAAGCTGCCCACCTCCGCTGCGCGCGCGGGCACCGCCTCGTCACCCACGTCGGCCTGGGGGTGGCGCCGCAGGAAGGTACTCAGATAGCCTGGCCACACGTCGCGCCGGGCCAGCTCGCTGGGCGGGTCGACACCGAAGTGCTGGCGGAGCTTGACCCGGTCGTGGGTGGATTCGTAGTGGGCGCACATGGTTCGCGTGACATCAGCGGCCGGTGGGTCCAACATGGCCTGCAGGGCGCTGCCCGCATTGCCGCGAGGTCTAAATGGTAGCAGCCGGGCCTTGCAATCTTGCTTCGCTTTTCGTGCTTGGGCAGGGGCGCCAGCCAGTAGACAATGCGGGCATCTGTCGCACGACCCTCTGACCAGACACTCGACCAGACCGCCCCCATGAACGCTCCTGCCGACCCCGCTGTTTTTGCACCCGTTGTTTCACCCCGCCCGGTGCCCGAGGCCTTTCTGGCCGAACTGCGTGCACGCTTTGGCGCGCAGTGCTCCACCGCCCTGGCTGTGCGTGACCATCATGGGCGCGACGAGTCGGTTTATGTGGACATGCCGGCACCCGCTGCGGTGGTGTTTGCCGAGAGCACGCAGGATGTGCAGGACGCGGTCAAGCTGTGCGCCCGCTACCAGGTGCCCGTCATTCCCTTCGGCATCGGCTCCTCGCTGGAGGGCCACCTGCTGGCGGTCCAGGGCGGCATCAGCCTGGACCTCTCGCGCATGAACCAGGTGTTGTCCATCGACGCCGAAGATTTGACGGTGACGGTGCAGCCCGGCGTGACCCGCAAGCAAGTCAATGAAGCACTCAAATCCACCGGGCTCTTTTTCCCTATCGACCCCGGTGCTGATGCGACCCTCGGCGGCATGTGCGCCACCCGTGCCAGCGGCACCAACGCGGTCCGCTACGGCACCATGCGCGAAAACGTGCTGGCGCTGGAGGTGGTGACCGCGCGCGGCGACATCATTCGCACCGGAACGCGGGCCCGCAAGTCCAGCGCCGGCTATGACCTGACCCGGCTGATGGTGGGCAGCGAGGGAACGCTGGGCGTGATGACCGAGATCACCTTGCGCATCTACCCGCTGCCAGAGGCCATTTCTGCGGCCATCTGCTCCTTCCCCAGCATTGCTGATGCGGTGCACACGGTGATCGAGATCATTCAGCTGGGTGTGCCCATTGCCCGTGTCGAGCTGCTCGATGGCAAGACGGTGGCCATGGTCAATCGCCACGCCAAGCTCTCGCTGCGCGAGGAGCCGATGCTGCTGATGGAGTTCCACGGCTCGCCCGCCGGCGTGAAAGAGCAGGCCGAGACGGTGCAGCAGCTCGCCAGTGCTCACGGTGGCCAGTCCTTCGAGTGGGCGACCACACCCGAGGAGCGCACCCGCCTGTGGGCCGCACGGCACAACGCCTACTTCGCAGGTGTGCAAAGCCGCCCCGGATGCCGGGCGATCAGTACCGATACGTGTGTGCCGATCAGCCGGCTGGCCGAGTGCCTGCTCGATTCAGCGGCCGAGGCCGATGCCAGTGGCATTACCTACTTCCTCGTCGGCCATGTGGGCGACGGGAACTTCCACTTTGGTTATCTGGTCGACCCGCGCGACACCCAGGAGCTGGCGCTGGCCGAGGACCTCAATCACAAGCTGGTGACGCGCGCCTTGCGTCTGGGCGGCACCTGCACCGGCGAGCATGGTGTGGGCCTGCACAAGATCGGCTTTCTGCGCGACGAGGCGGGCGCGGGTGCGATCGACATGATGCGCGCCATCAAGCAGGCGCTGGACCCGGACAACATCCTCAACCCGGGAAAAATCTTCACGGTCTGAGGTGGCCTGAGCTGGCCCTGAGCGGGGTCTGCGTGCTGGTCCGCGTCCTTGCGGATTCAGTACGCCACGATGAGCCGCGCTCCCAGGCCGATGAACACCAGGCCCGCGATCCGATCAAGCCACACACCGGCACTTGGCCGTTGCTGCAGCCACTGCCCGACGCCGCCCGCGAAGTAGCCGAGCAGCCCGAAGAGAAGCGCGGCCTGCGCGGTAAAAGCCAGGCCCAGGGCGGCCATCTGCCAGGCCACCGAGCCCTGCGCGGGCTGCACGAACTGCGGCAGGAAGGCCAGGAAGAAGAGGATCACCTTGGGGTTGATCGCATTGGCCAGAAGGCCCTGTGCGAACAGGGCCCGCAGGTTCGCAGTTCCTTGGGCCGCTGTGCCTTCTGTGCTGGACGCCACCGCCACCTGGCCTTGGCTGCGCAGGCTCCGGACCCCCAGCCACACCAGGTAGGCACCGCCGGCGATCTTGAGCGCGGTCAGGGCCAGGGGCGATGCGGCCACCAGGGCGCTTACTCCCACGACCGCCAGCAGGGTATGGCTCAGGCAGCCCAGGGCGCAGCCCAGGCCGAAGGCAATGCCGTGGCGGCGCCCGCGTGAGATGCCGATGCTCAGCACCATGAGGTTGTCCGGGCCGGGCGAGGCGGTAACGGCCACGGCGGCGAGCAGAAATCCGAGGAGCTGGTCCGGGCTGATCATGGCGCGATGCTAGCGGCTTTGACGGCGCAGCCGATGGGCGGCAGGGTCCGGGGCTGCGCGGTGCGCACTGCGTCTGACTCACCAGATCCGGTGGAGGGTACGGCCTCGCAGGAATTGGCGGTTGGTCAACCCATCGTCGGCTTGACACTGGGGTTCAATCTGAACGAGGTATGCATAATGCACAGGCACCCCCACACAAGGAGACAACATGAAGAAAAATTTTGCTCACCTGGGCACTGTCGCTGCATTGCTGGTCCTGTCTGGCGGCTCTCAGGCCGTGCATGCGCAGGCCAAGGCGGCCGACGCGTCTGGGCCGTACGCTGAAGCGGCTTACTTGGCTACCACCTTGAAGAGCGGGAGCGACCCGTCGCTGAAGCCGGCTGCGGTTCGCCTGGCCGCTGGCATGGACGTCATCAGCGGCCTGGCTGTCGAGGGCCTGCTGGCCTTTGGCGCCAAGGAGGGCAAGAGCGGCACCAGTCAGGCCGAACTGAGCACCCTGGCCGGTGTCTATGTCAAGCCGCATGCGGAGCTGGCGCCTGGCCTGGAGGTGATTGCACGCGCTGGCTTTGCCAATTTGGCCTGGAGCACTCAGTCCGGTGCCGCCGCTGCGGTCAAGCACTCCGGAAACAGCGCCGGTTATGGTCTGGGCCTGAGCTACAAGGTGGCCGACAAGATCACCGCCGGTGCCGACTACATGTCCTACTACAACAAGGACAGCGTCAAGCTCACCGGTTTTTCCGTGTCCGTTGGCATGAAGTTCTGAGGCCCGCCGGGCCCGGCCCGGTAACCATCCGCAACTATCCCGCATTCCACGGGAACCTGTCCTACAAGATCCCCGCCGCGCGCGGGGATCGCCGTTTGTGGCGCTCCGCGACGGGTTTGACCGGCGTCAACTGCGAACTCCATCGCAGGCCTAGCATGGCATGTCCAAGGAGCTTGCCATGACCCCACACCTCACCGCCGGCCAAAAGGCCCAGCTGACCGCAGACCTCGAGCAGCGCGAGCGGCAGCTGCGCGAGCAGCTGGACTTTCACCTGCACGGGCAGTCCCGGGTGGAGCGCGCGGCCGATGTCCTAGGCCAGGACAACGATGACCCCGCGCAGCGGCGGTCCGAGCAGGCGGTGTCCGCGGCCCTGGGCGAGCAGGAGCGGGCCGAGCTCAATGCGGTCGTCGAAGCCCTCACCCTGGCCAAGGACGGTCAATACGGGCTGTGCCGCAGTTGTGGCGCAGACATTCCCTTCGATCGCCTTCGCGCCTGCCCCTGGGCTACGCAGTGCGTGTCCTGCGCAGCGGGCTGAGGTCTGTCCACGCGGGCGTCACAGAGATCGGCTACGCTGTCGAGATTCAAGCGATCTCCAACCGACCATTCGATGCTTGCCCCGATGAACACCTTCGCCACTCGCCTGCGCGCTGCGCTCGCCGGACTGTCCTTTCTCTGCGCAGCGGCGGCAGCCTCCGCTCAGCCCTTTTCCTTCGTCGCTCTGGGCGATCAGCCCTACGGACCCCCGGCGCAGTCCTACCCGCCTTACCGGGCGCTCATCGACCGCATCAACCAGCTCGACCCGGCCTTCTCAGTGCATGTGGGCGACTTCAAGGCCGGCTCGACGCTTTGCAGTGACGAAGAATTTGCCAACCAGCTGGCCCACTTCCAGCGCTATACCGGCGCGGTGGTCTACACCCCGGGCGACAACGAATGGACCGATTGCCACCGGGCCAATAACGGCCCCTACAACCCGCTCGAGCGGCTGGGTGCTCTGCGCCAGCGCTTTTTCACCGAGGGCCGCTCGCTCGGCCAGCGGCCGATCGCGGTGGAAAACCAGTCCCGGCTGATGCCTGCCCATGCCCGCTACATCGAGAACCAGCGCTGGCAGCACCAGGGGGTGGTCTTTGCCACGCTGCATATCGTGGGCAGCAACAACAATTTCGAGATACGCGATCCGGCGGCGGTAGCCGAGTTCTTTGACCGCGACGCAGCCAATGCCGCCTGGCTCGAGGCGACCTTCGAGCAAGCCCGTCGGGCCGATGCCCAGGCCTTGGTTCTGGCCTTCCAGGCCGACGTGTTCGAGCTGAAGACCCCCTATGAGGACTTCCCCGGCTGGTCGGGCTTCCAGCGCATCATGGACCGCACGCTGCTGCCCCTGGCGCAGCGCTGGGGCCGTCCGGTGCTGGTGATCCACGGCGACAGCCACAAGTTCCGCATCGACCAGCCCTTCAGCTTCGACCGCAAGCCATTGACCAATGTGACGCGCCTGATCGTGCCGGGCGAGCGCGATGTGCGGGCGGTGCGGGTGTCGGTCCAGCCTGGCGGGAGCTTCGGCTTTGAGCTGGTTGCGGCGGGCGAGGGCGCTGCCGCAGCCAAGTAAGCCGGAGCCTTGCGGTCCGGCTGCGGACGGCAAGCCTTGAGTGCCTGCGGCGCAGGGATCGTTTAGCATTTCGCTTCCATGTCCTGCGCCCTCTTTGCGGCCCTGCGCCGCCTCCCCCGTGCCTGCCTGCTGGCCCTGGCCCTGTGCGTGCCGGTGGCGCAGGCGCTGGCATCGGCCCATTTGGCGTCCGCCCATGGGGCCGGGAACGCAGATGCGGTGGCCAAGGCGGTCGGAGACTCCGCGGCACAGGTGGCAGGCCCGCAGGAGCACGCAGGGCTGGGCGCCCACGGCGCCTGTGCCAAGTGTCTGCACGCGCTGGCGTTTGCTGGCATGGCCCCCGGCTTTGCCGTCACCGGGCCGCTGCATGTCGACAAGGTGCAGGCGCGCACAGCCTTGCCACCCGAGTCGCCCCCCGCTGCGCAGGCAGTTTCTCCATTCATGGGGCGTGCGCCGCCCCGCTCCGCGCTGATCTGAAATCTTCCCGCCCGGGGTGACGCCATGCGCGCTCCGGTGCAGGCCGTTTTGATCTTCCGTGCACGGAGCATCGGTATGTCCCTCTCGTTTTTCTTTCGGCTGGCGCTGGCGCTGGCCACTCCTGCGGCGCTCGCGCAGTCTGCGCAGCCCGCACCCACTGGCCCCTCCTTCCCCCCTGCCGGCGTGGCCGCAGGCCCCGCGACTTCCGGCTCGGCTCCAGGCGCCGGGTCTGGCCTGGCCATCTCCCTCATCCTGGGGGGTGCCTACAAGGCCTCTTCATTGAACCCCGACACCTATCGGATCGGTGGCTTTCACGCGCCGGCCGACGCCGGCTGGGGCCCCGAGCGCCGCGGCCTGGGCCTGGGCGAATCGGAGCTGGGCCTGTCGGCCCAGATCGACCCCTGGTGGCGCGGCGTTGCGCTGATCGGGCTGGAGCCCGAGGGTGGCATCAGTGTCGAAGAGGCCTTTGTGCAGACCACCGCCATGGGCCGCGGCCTCACCTTCAAGGCGGGGCGGTTCTTGTCTGGCATCGGCTACCTCAATTCACAGCATGCCCATACCTGGGACTTCGCCGACAACCCACTCGCCTACCAAGCCTTGCTGGGCACTCAGTACGGTGACGACGGGGTTCAACTGCGCTGGCTCGCGCCCACCGACCAGTACCTGGTCCTGGGGCTTGAGCTTGGGCGGGGGCGCGGCTACCCGGGGACCGCGCAATCACGCAACGGCGCTGGTTCGTCGGCGCTCACGGCGCACACCGGCGGTGATATCGGTGACGACCACAACTGGCGGCTGGGTCTGTCCTGGCTGCGTGCACGTGCCAACGGGCAGGCGCTGGCTGTCACCACCGCCAGCGGCGAACCCGGCGACGCCGAGTTCAGCGGCACCACCCGTGTCTGGGTGATCGATGGGGTGTGGAAGTGGGCGCCCAACGGCAACGCATCACGCACCAGTTTCAAGCTGCAGGGCGAGTACCTGCGCAGCGCGCGAGAGGGGGCCCTTCGTATGGACCCTTCGGGCAGCGACGTGACCGATCGCCTGCGAATGGCGCAGTCGGGGGCTTATCTGCAGGGCGTGTGGCAGTTCATGCCGCGCTGGCGGGTGGGACTGCGCGGCGACTGGCTGCAGACCGGGCGCGCCGACTATGGCGCCAATGCGGCCGGTCTAGAAGCCAGCGGCTACAAGCCCACGCGCCAGACTGTCATGCTCGACTTCAGCCCCAGCGAAACCTCGCGCCTGCGTCTGCAACTCGCGCATGACCGGGCACGGCCTGCCAGCGCGGACCGGCAGCTGGTGCTTCAATACACCATGAGCTTGGGCGCACATGCGGCCCACGCGTACTGAGACAGGGAGCCGTGCCAGTGATGTCCTTCAAGCAGCCTTGTCATCCTCTGGGTGCCCAGTGGCACCGACGCATCGCCCGCTTCTCCAACTTCCCCCGGTTCGCCCGGACTCTGGTCGCCTGGGTCCTGGTCGCTTGCGTGGGCGCATCCCTGGCGCTACCCGCCGGGGCCGCGCCCGCGGCGCTCAAGGTCTTCGCCTGCGAGCCAGAATGGGGCGCCTTGGCGCGCGAGTTGGGCGCCGAGCGGGTCGATGTTTATGTGGCCACCACCGCTTTGCAAGACCCTCACCAGATCCAGGCCCGCCCCAGCCTAATCGCCCGCGCCCGCAATGCCGACCTCCTGGCGTGCACGGGCGCTGAGCTCGAGGCCGGCTGGCTGCCCCTCTTGCTGCAGCAATCGGGCAACGCGCGCATTCAGTCCGGGCTGCCGGGGCATTTCATGGCGGCAGACCATGTGACCAAACTGGAGGTGCCCACTCAGGTCGACCGCTCCCAAGGCGATGTGCATGCGTCGGGTAATCCGCATGTGCAAACCGACCCCCGGCGCCTGGCGACGATTGCCCTGGCCCTGAGCCAGCGCCTGCAGCAGGTCGACCCGGCTGGCGCGGCCCACTATCGCCAGCGTGGCGAGGATTTTCAGCGCCGCTGGGCGCTGGCCCTGGCGCGCTGGAACGCCCAGGCCGCGCCGCTGCGGGGCGTGGCGGTGGTGTCCCAGCACAAGGGCTATGCCTATCTCTACGAGTGGCTGGGCCTGCGCGAAGTCGCGGTGCTCGAGCCGCGTCCCGGTGTCGAGCCGGGTGCCGCCTACCTGCAGCAAGTGCTGACTGCCCTCAAGGCCACGCCGCCACGTATGACC
>CANFQF010000057.1 GCA_947449025.1 Comamonadaceae bacterium | reverse complement strand
CGGATCATGATCGCGATTGCGGTCGCCTGCCGGCCGCAACTGCTGATGGCCGACGAGCCCACCACCGCGCTGGACGCCACCATTCAGGCCCAGGTGCTGGCCTTGATGCAAGACATCAAGGAGCAGACCGAAGGCTCCATCATGCTGATCACCCACAACCTCGGTGTGGTCGCCGAGACCTGCGACGAGGTGGTCATCATGTACGCGGGGCGGGTGGTGGAAAGCGGCAGCGTCCAGGACATCTTTGACAAGCCGCAGCACCCCTACACCCAGGGTCTGCTCGCGTCGCTTCCCTCCCTGGCCGGTGGCTCGGGGGACTTGCATTCAATCCCCGGCTCGGTACCCTCGATCGGTAATTTCGGGCCGGGCTGCCGGTTTGCGCCCCGCTGCGCACAGCGGCGCGACATCTGCACCCGCGATGTTCCCCGGCTCACGCCCATCGCGACCGGACACCAGGTTGCCTGCTGGGCGATCGCGCAGGAGGTGACGCCGTGAGCGCGCTGCTCGAGATCCGGGGCCTGACCAAGCACTTCGGTCTGAAGAAGTCGATCTTCCAGCGCGAGCGCCAGTACGTTCACGCGCTCGACGGTATTGACCTCGACCTGATGCAGGGCGAAACGCTCAGCGTCGTCGGCGAGTCCGGCTCTGGCAAATCAACGCTCGGGCGCACCATCGTCCGTCTCGAGCAGCCCACCGCCGGAACCATCCGCTTCGAAGGGCAGGACATCCGGGGCGCCAAGGGCGCGCAGGACCAGCACCTGCGGCAAAGCATCCAGATGATTTTCCAGGACCCGTATGCCTCGCTGAACCCGCGCCTGAGCGTGGGCCACGCGCTGGCCGAACCGATGCGGGTCCACCACAAGGTGTCCGACGCCGCAGCCGCCCGCGAGGCAGTGGGCCAACTGCTCGAGCGGGTGGGCCTGCAGCCTGACATGGCCAACGCCTACCCCTTTGCTTTCTCCGGCGGCCAGCGCCAGCGCATAGGCATTGCACGCGCGCTCTCCCTGGGCCCGAAGGTATTGATCTGCGACGAGGCGGTATCGGCACTCGACGTCTCGGTGCAGTCGCAAATCCTCAACCTCTTTAGCCACCTCAAGCGGGAGCTGGGCCTCACCTACCTGTTCATCACCCATGACTTGGGTGTGGTGCGCCATATCTCCGACCGGGTGATGGTGATGTACCTGGGGCAGGTGGTGGAGCTTGCGCCCCGCGACGCTTTCTTCGAGCGGCGCCTGCACCCCTACACCCGGGCGCTGATCTCGGCGGCGCCCCAGCCCGCCACCCGGCGCCGGGAGCCCCGCATCCTGTTGCAGGGAGAAATCCCCAATGCGCTGAATCCGCCCAGTGGCTGCCGCTTCCACACCCGCTGTCCGCAGGCGACCGCCGTGTGCAAGGCGGTCGAACCGGCGCTTCAGGAAGTCGAACCTGGGCACCAGGTTCGCTGCCACCTGTTCACGGCACCCGCCTGAAGGCCGAGCCCATGCTGCAATACATCGCACTGAGGATCATGAAGGGGGCACTGACCTTTCTGGCTGCGATCACGGTCACCTTCCTGATCGTGCGGCTGATGCCGGGCGACCCCACCACCGCCTTCATCAGCGACTCGATGTCGCCACAGGACGTTGCCTACCTCAACTCCCTGCTCGGGCTGGACAAGTCGCTGCTGGAGCAGTACTGGCTGTTCCTGCGCAACCTCGCCCACCTGGAGCTCGGGCAATCATTCTTTCTGAAGGAGCCCGTCGGCGACATCATCCTGCCCTGCCTGGGCTGGACGCTGCTACTGGTGGGGACTTCCCTGGCCATCACCCTGATGATCGGCATCCCCCTGGGGGTCTACACCGCGCGGCACAAGGGCAAGTGGGTCGACCAGTCGGTGAGCACGCTGATCGTCCTGGGCATTTCCATCTTCATCCCGCTGATGGCCTTCGTGCTGGTCTATGTGTTCAGCCTCGAGTTGGACCTCACGCCCGTTGGCGGTGCGGTCACGCCGGACGTGGACGACGAGGATCGCCTGCTGGACATCGTCCACCACATGATCTTGCCGACCGTCACCTTGGTGATCGTCAACCTGGCACAGATCGTCCTCTACACCCGCAGCAGCATGCTGGACGTGCTCAAGGAAGATTACATCCGCACCGCGCGTGCCAAAGGCGTCGGCGACCGGGCGGTGATCTGGGGCCACGCACTGCGCAACGCCATGATTCCCACGGTGACGGTGACCGGGCTCATGCTGGGCAAGATGGTCGCAGGCGCAGTGCTCACAGAAACGGTTTTTTCCTGGCCCGGCGTCGGCTCGATGATTTACGAAGCCGTACAGAAGCAGGACTTCCCCCTGCTGCAGGGCGCCTTCATCGTGCTGGCATTCAGTGTGATTGCCATGACCCTGGTCACCGACCTCGTCGTCGCCTGGCTGGACCCGCGCATCCAACTCGGTGGAGGGGGCGCCAAATGAGGAAGGGGCCCAGCTTTGCACAGGCGTTTGCCCGTCACCGGCTCGGGATGATCGGCCTGGTCGGCATCACCCTGGTGCTGCTTTTGGGCATCGTGGGGCCACTGTTCGTGCCCTACCCCTCTGGCTACAACGACGCCATGCCGCTGTCGCCGCCGTCGGCAGCCTACTGGCTGGGGACCGACTCGCTGGGTCTGAATCTGTTCGACCAGATCGTGTGGGGCGCGCGCACCTCTCTGTTCATCTCGGTAACTGCGGTCATTGTGGCCAGCCTCATCGGGCTGCCGCTCGGCCTGGTGTCCGGCTACTTCGGCGGCCGCGCCGGCGCGCTGATTGACAGCGTGATCGAGATCGCGATGACCATTCCGACCCTCCCGCTCATGATCCTGATCTCGGCCATCGCCGGGCCGAGCACCACGACGGTGGCGATCGTGATCGGGGTGTTTTCCTGGCCGACCCTGGCGCGGATCGTTCGCAACTCGACCCTCAAGCTGGCCAGGCTGCCCTATGTCGAGGCAGCCATCGTTCTGGGGATTCCGCGCCGGACGATCATGTTCAAGCACATCCTGATCAACGCCGTGGGGCCTGCCCTGGTCGACCTGACCATCGTCATGGCCACCGCTGTCCTCACCGAGGCGGGGCTGAGCTACCTCGGCCTCGGTGACCCCAACGCCTGGTCCTGGGGCGGCATCCTCCAAACCGCCTTCAAGGGCGGCCAGCAATTCAATGCCTGGTGGCTGATCGTGTTCCCCTCGTTGGCCATCATGTTTTTTGTCGTTTCATTCAACCTCTTGGGACTGGGCATCAATGAGACGCTCAATCCCAAGCGGGACTGAGCACAACCCGCGTTAACCACTGCGTTCTCTCACTGAAAGGAGATCTCCGATGACAAACAGACGATCATTCATGGAAATGGGCATGGCCCTGACCGCAGCCGCTGCAGCAGGGCCTGCCCTCGCCCAGTCCAAGCGAGGCGTAGTCCTCAATATCGGCTTGCTAGGCGATATTCAGTCGCTCAACTTCTGGTCTAGCAACGACGTCAATGCCGCCGTGCTGCAAGAGTCCGTCATGCCCCGACTGGGCTACATGGACGCCAGCGGTAACGTCAAGTCGAATCTGATTCGGAACGTCGAAGTCAAGGACAAGGCATCGACCTTCATCGTCTCTCTCACGCCGGACATCAAGTGGCATGACGGGGTTCCCTTCACTGCGGACGACGTGATCTTCACCAGCGAGTACCTGGTCAAGCACAAGCTGTTCCAGAACACCCGTTTCAGCAACGTCGCCTCCGTGCGCAAGATCGACAACCTGACCGTCGAGTTCAAGCTCAAGGCGGCCCAGGTTGGCTTCATGGACGTGATGATGTTCTGGGTTGCGCCCATCCCCAAGCACCGCTGGGAGAAGATCACTGCTCCCATGACCCTCAACGACGACGCGGGCGGCGTGACCGGGCTGGGTCCCTTCAAGCTCACCGACTGGAAAAAGGGCCAGTACTACATCGTCGAGCGCAACCCCGACTGGCCGGCGGCACTCGGGCGCCCTGCGATCGACCGCATCGTCTACCGGGTCTACAAGGACGACAACTCCCTGGTGCTGGCACTGCGAACCGGCGAGATCGACACCACCAGCCGCCAGTTCCTGCCGTCGATGGCCGCCCAGTTCCGCAAAAACCCGAAGTACCGCATCTTCGAGCCGGCCTCTCCCGGCTACTCCTATATCGGGTTCAACGGCAAGAAGAGCGAGTTTGCTGCCGACGTCGCCGTGCGCAAGGCGATCGCCCACTGCATTGACCGGCCCAAGATCGTGCGCCTTGCGCTCGAGGGCGCCGGCGTCCCGATGAACGGCGCGGTCTCGCCGATCTACAAGGACTTCGTCAAATCCAAGATCGAGTACCCGGCCTTCAACATTGAGGCGGCCAAGAAGGTATTGAAGGACGCCGGCTACGCCGACACAGACGGCGACGGGATCGTCGAGAAAAACGGCAAGAAGCTCTCGATGAAGATGATGTACGAGGGCTCACGTACCGACTACGACAAGTCGGTTCGCATCATCCGTGAGGATGCTCGCCAAGCGGGTATCGATCTGGTGCTAGAGCCCATCGACCGGCAGGTCTACATGGACCGTCAGTCCAAGACGAAGGAGTATGAAATGCTCTTCGTCCAGTGGGGCGCCATCGTGGTGATCTACGACTCCTTCTACAACCTCTACGGCAAGGAGGCCTTCCTCAACTACTCCGGCTTCTTCGACGCGGACCTGGAGAAGTGGGCGCTCGACGCCAAGGAGTCGGCCAACATCGCCGAAAGTATCAAGCCGATGGACGAGGCACAGAAGGTAGTGGTCAACCAGATTCCGACCCTCTCGGTCTGGGTGCCCAACCTGATCTTCGTGGCCAATACCAAGTTCGACGGCTACATGCCCAACCCTTCTTCCAACAACGGGGCGATCAGCATGATCTCCCTGTTGAACCTCAAGCCTCGCGGCGCCAAATAAACCAAAGGACGACACATCATGGGAATCAAGACTGGCTACAAGGGCTACAAGGCCTACGACTACCTCACCCCGGGTGAGGACTATGTGGAATTCGACCTGACCTCCAAGGACCGGATCCCGGAGTGGCTCGTTCCGCTCACGCCCGAGCAGGAAACGCGCATGCTTCGCCTGGCCGAAGAGAAGCTGATCGTCTCGATGCACGAGCACCCGGTCTACAACCCCAAGGACCTGAACCAGTACGGCATGCAGCGCCACCGCGGGCGCTCCTTCTGCGCCTACGAAGGGCTGGCCGAGTCCTATCTGGATGTCACCTTTGACAACCTGATGAACGGCTCCTGCTGCATCACCTCCCACAACGGCTGGAAGTGGACCGACATCGTCCACGACCTGGGCATGCGCCTGTGCGACGTGGCCCACCAGGACTTCCTGGTGCACGTGCGTACCGCCGACGAGATCGAGCAGGTGCGCGCACAGGGCAAGATTGCCTGGGTGGCCTGCATCGAAGGCGCCATGCCGATCGAGAACGAGCTCGATCGCATCGACATCATGTACGGCCTGGGCGTGCGCCTGCTGGGCCTGACCTACTCCGAGTCCAACGCGCTGGGCAGCGGCCTCAAGGAAGACCGCGACTCGGGCCTCACGGCCTTCGGCAAGCGGGCGGTCCAGCGGATGAACAAGGTCGGCATGCTGATCGACGTCTCGCACGGCAGCACGCTCACCGCGATCGATGCAGCCGAGACCTCGTCCGTGCCGATCTGCATGTCGCACACCGGCGCACGCAAGCTGTGGAACTCCAAGCGCCTGGCCACCGACGAGGCCATCAAGGCGGTGGCGGCGACCGGCGGTGTGGTGGGCATCGAGGCGGCGCCTCACACCACCATCACCTACAACCGGCGCACCCATGACATCGACTCGGTGATGGAGCACTTCGAGTACGTGGTCAACCTGATCGGCATCGACCATGTCTGCTTCGGCACCGACACCAACTGGGGTGACCACGTCGGTCTGCACAAAAAGTTCGCCAAGTTCCTCTCGAACAGCGAGACCCGCAACACCGAGGAATTCCCGCGCGTCGAATACGTCAAGGGCGTGGAAAACCCCCGCGAGAGCTCCAAGAACATCCTGCGCTGGCTGGTCGCTCATGGCTACAGCGACGAGGACATCGGCAAGGTGCTCGGCGGCAACGTGATGCGGGTGCTGCGCGCCGTCTGGAAGTAAACGCCGAGCGGGGAGCTTCCCCGCTCGAACACCGCCTGCACATCTCCTGCAGCCGCCTGCACCCGCCTGCACCCCCCTGCCATCCCACCTGGCAGGCGGGGCAGCCCTGTCATTCGCGAACTGCGGTCGGGCCCGGCCAAGCGCTGGCGGCACCGGTACGTTCGGGCGCCCTCATCAAATTTACTAATATCCCGATGAGAATATCTCGGTAGTGCGTCCCTATGGGCCTCCCTACACTTCTTCCCGAGACAACACGTGCAGCAAAAGAGGAAAGCGCAAACATGAGACTCGCAGCGACCTGGCACCTTCTGGTGGCCGCACTGTTCACGGCGGCCGCACATGCTGCGCCCGGCCCGGCAGACGACTTTCCCAACCGGCCGGTCCGCCTCATCGTCGGGTTCAGCCCGGGCGGTGGCGCCGACATCAGCGCGCGCATCATCGCCACCAAGGCCTCCGAGATTCTGGGCGCGACGATCATCATCGATAACCGTCCGGGCGCCGGAGCGAACATCGCTGCCGAAGCAGTGGCCAAGGCCAAGCCCGATGGCTACACCCTGCTGCACACGACGACTGCGCACGCCATCGCCCCCAGCCTCTACAAAAAGCTCAACTACGACTACCTGAAGGACTTCGCGCCGATCGGGCCCTTGGGCGCGGCAGGCTTTGTCCTTGCGGTGCACCCCTCGCTCGGCGTCAATACCGTCGGTGAGTTCGTCACCTATGCCAAGAAGGCCAAACCCTCGCTGAGTTACGGCTCGTCGGGCGTGGGCGGGCCCAGCCATCTGGCGACCGAGCTTTTCACCAGCATGACGGGCACCGACCTCCAGCACGTGCCCTATCGCGGTATCAACCCCGCGCTGGTGGACCTGCTCGCGGGGCGCGCGCCGGTCGGCTTCATGACATTGCCGACCGCGCTCCCCTTGATGCGCAACAAGCAAATCGTCGCCCTGGGGCTCTCGAGCCTGCAGCGAAGCAGCCTGGCCCCCCAGCTGCCCACCATCGCCGAGAGTGGTGTTGCGGGCTATAGCGCCGAGACCTGGTACGGCGCCCTTGCGCCCGCCGGCACGCCTGAGGCGATCCTGGACAAATTGCACGCGGCATTCGCGCAAACCATGAAGGACCCGGGCGTGCAAGCCAAGCTACTGGAGCAGGGTTTCGACATTCGTACCGGTGGCCGCGCCGAGTTCGGCGCCTACATCCGGTCCGAGACCGCCAAGTGGACCAAGATCGTCAAAGCCGCCGGCGTGACAGCAGAAGAATGATCGCATCGTGACTGTCTCCGCAGCAGCGCAAGGCCACGAGGAGGCGCTGCGCCTGATCGTCGGCTTTTCTCCCCGCAGCGCATCGGACACCATGGCGAGCGCGCTCGCCCCCGAGCTTTCCAAAGTGCTGGGCCGGCCGGTCGTCCTCGACCGGCATATGGGCGAGGACGGCGTGGTGGCCGCACGCACCCTGATGCCCTGCCCGCCCGACGGCCGGCACCTGATGATCGTCACGCTCGGCACGCACGCGCTGAGTCCGGCCGTGGCGCTCATCCCACCTTATGACCCGGTGGCTGATTTCACGCCCGTGGCCTTGTTGATGCGCACGCCGCTCGTGCTGGGCGTCGCGGCCACCCTGCCCGTCACGTCGATGGCCGATTTGCTGGCTCTGGCCCGCACGCGGCGCCTCACCTTCGGATGTTCGGCGGCCGTTGGTGCACCGCGCCTGGCGGCGGAACTGTTCAAGCGGGATGCGAACCTCGACCTGCACGCCGTCGTCTATGCGCAGACCGAAGAACTCTATGCAGACCTGGCCGCTGGCCGCATCGATGCCAGCTTCAACAACCCGATGACCATGCTGCCCGTCATGGCCAAGGGGCAGGTACGTGGCATCGCCAGCACGGGAAGCGCCCGCCTTGCAGCGGCGCCATCACTGCCGACCATGGAGGAGTGTGGTCTCGCCAACTTCGTGGTCGAAAACTGGGTCGGGATCGTCGCGCCCAAGGGCTTGCCTGCCGACGCTGCAGAGCGTTTGAACCAAGCCGTGCGCACAACGCTGGCGACCCCTTCGATGGCAGCAACGCTGGCCCAACTCGGCCTGGAGGCGCCCGCCGCCGATGATGCATCGGGCAGCGCCGCCGGCTTCGCCGCCTACATCGGAAGTCAGTTCAGCCGCTGGGCCCCGGTTGCGCCGGTCCTGAGAGGCTAGGGTCAGGCTGCGGGGGCCGCCAACTGGCCTTGCTCGATCGAATCCTCGTACAGGATCGTGGTGCGGTGCATGCGGCGACGGTTGTCGGCAGCGAAGTCGGGGATCGCCAGGTGGATCGCCGAGCAGTTGTCCCAGATCAACAGGTCGCCTTCACACCAGCGGTGGCGATAGACGAACTCCGGCCGGATCATGTAGGCCAGCATCTCGTTGATGAATTTGTCCGACTCCTCAGGCGGCCAGCCTTCAATGGCAACCGACAGACCTTCGCTCAGGTAAAGGCACTTGCGCCCAGTGATGGGGTGCTTGCGTACCAGCGAATGAATGACGTCCGGGAATTTTTGCTGGTTCTTCAGCCGCTCCACCTGGGCCTTCTCGCTCACGGTCGAAAACTTCTGCTTGCGCTCAACGTTGGTTGCATAGCTGTTGCGAACCTTCAGCCCCTCGACCTTCTCCTTCATCTCCGGCGAGAGGGCGTCGTAGGCGGCCTGCGTGCTGGCGAAAAGGGTGTCGCCCAGCGGCTCGCCCGCCTCATCGCGCGGCACTTCCAGTCCGTACAGCAAGGAGCAGCGCGGCGGGCTCGTCACGTAGCACATATCGCTGTGCCAGGTGCGTCCGGCATCGGCCATGCCGATGGGCTTGCCGTTTTCCACAATATTGGAGACCACAAAGATTTCGGGGTGGCCGGGCAGCAGGTAGCTGGCAATGCCATAGAGCTCGGTCGGGCCGAAGCGGCGGCTGAATGCAATGTGTTGTTCAGGCGTGATCTTCTGATTGCGAAGCACCACCACCCCGTATTTATCGAAGGTGTCCGCGACCTGCTTGAACTGCTCGTCGGACACGCCCGCTGCGATATCCACGCCCAGAATCTGGTGACCCAGCGGCGCCGATGAAAAAGCGATTTGCTTGTTCATATCAAACTTTCTCGAAAATCATGAACAGGGTGAGACGAGGCTGCATCAGTCGATGGTCGCGCCAGAGATCTGCACCACGCGCGCATAGCGGGTGATTTCAGACTGGATGTATTGCGCAAATTCTTGCGGCGTATTGCTCACGGGCTCGACACCTGCTGTTTTGAGCTTGTCGATGACATCGGGCATTTGCATGACGGCGGACAGTTCCTTGGACAGGCGCTCCACCGCTTGGCGCGGCGCGTTGGCCGGCGCCAGGATGCCGTTCCAGGAGTTCGCCACCACACCCGGAAAACCCAGTTCGGCCGTCGAGGGCAGCGTGGGCATCAGGCGGGTGCGCTTGGGGCTGGCCACGCACAGGGCCTTGAGCTTGCCCGACGTGACGTGTTGCAGCACCGGCGGAATGGTGCTGAACATCATCTCCACCCGGCCGCCCAGCACGTCGATCAAGGCGGGCGACGCCCCCTGATAGGGCACGTGGGTCATCTGCAGCTTGCCCTCGATCTTCAGCATTTCGCCTGCCAACTGGATCGAGCTGCCGTTGCCGGTAGACGCGAAGTTCACCTTGCCAGGCCGCGAGCGGACATAGGCCACCAATTCCGGCAGCGTGTTGGCCGGCACCGAGGGATGCACCACCAGAATCAGCGGCAGATCGGCCACCAGGCTGATGGGCGTGAAGTCCTTCAGCGCGTTATAGGGCAGGTTCTTCACCATCGTGACATTGATGGCGTGGCTGGTCGCGGTTCCGAGCAGCAGGGTGTAGCCATCGGGCTTGGCGGTGGCCACCGATTGCGCGCCAATCGCGGTTCCGCCACCCGCCTTGTTTTCCACCACCACGCTCTGGCCCAGGCGGGTGGTCAACTTCTCGGCGATCAGCCGCGCCACGATATCGGCGCCGCCGCCCGGCGGCAGCGGAACCACCAGGCGAATCGGGCGATCGGGCCACGACGCATCATCCGCAGCCAAGGCCTGCTGCGCCAGGAAGCCAGAGCCGCCGCTCGCCAACAAGGCACCGGCAACGAAATTTCTTCGAGTCTGGTTCACCGCTGTCTCCTCATGCATCTATCGATGCTGTTTTTCAGTTGCACAAGCTTCGTGGGTGCTGCGGCCCCACGAATCAAAAACCGTAAACACGCGCCGGGTTGTCCACCAGCACCTGCTGGCGAATGGCGACATCGGGTATCCACTGGGCCAACAGGTCGCACAGGTCGCCGTCATTGGGCATGCCTTGCGCAATATTGGTGTGCGGCCAGTCAGTGCCCCAGAGCAACTGGCCCGGCGCCGCATCGACCAAGGCGTGCACAAAGGGCAGCACGTCGGGGTAGGGCAACTCGTGGCGCGACATGCGCATGGGTGCAGAGAGTTTGATGAAGCAGCGGCCGCGGCGCGCCAGGCCCAGGATGGTCTGGAAGGTCTTGCCCTCCACACCCTCCGCCACTTCCACCGCGCCGAAGTGGTCCACCACCACCGGTACCGGCAGCTTGTCGACCAGGGCCTCGGCATTGGCCAGATCCTGCGGGTTGATACGCAGTTGCAGGTGCCAACCCAGGGGCGCAATGCGCTGGGCCACGCGGGGCGCGACGTCTTCAGGCGAGGCCGAACCTTTGGCGCGCAGGTTCAGGCGCAGCCCGCGCACGCCCGCTTCATGCATGGAGGCAAGCTCGGTATCGCTGATGTCGTCGT
Organism: Comamonadaceae bacterium; assembly: GCA_947449025.1. Classification (GTDB taxonomy): domain Bacteria; phylum Pseudomonadota; class Gammaproteobacteria; order Burkholderiales; family Burkholderiaceae_C; genus Ramlibacter. Next base: position 6,740 of record CANFQF010000057.1, on the reverse strand, counting down.
CGATGACCGCAATCCCACGCAATGGGAACTGGGTGGTGCGCATTGCGTCCAGCATCATCGAGTTGTCGGTGCCGTAAACACTGGGCTGCACCAGCACCGCGCGCTCCACGCCGAGCACGCCCAGCATCCGGAGGTAGTCGGCCATGGACGCATCCGGGGGCGTGTAGCGCCGGTTCGCCTCGTAGGGATATTGGTCCTGCGGGCCGAAAAGGTGGGCATGGCAATCGCAACTGCCGGCAGGCAGGGCGATGCGAGGCTTGCGCGTGTCGGGGTCGGCGCCGGGAATGGTGGGCGCCGCGTCGCCCTCAAAGGTGTGCGTGGTCATGAAGCGCTGTCCGGTCCTATTGGAGGGTCAGGTTGTTCTGCTTGATCAGATTGGCCCACTTGTCAATTTCGGTCTTGATCTGCGCCGCAAACTCGGCGGGCGTATTGCCCACCGGCTCCAGACCCTGGTTGGCCAGCAGCTTTTGCACCTCGGGCTGCTCCAGTGCCGTCACAAGGGCGCGGTGGACCCGGGTCACGACGGCAGGCGGCGTGCCGGCCGGCGCGATCACCCCATACCAGGAGGTGGACTCGTAGCCAGGCAAGCCCGACTCGCCGATGGTCGGCACCGTGGGCATCGAGGGTGAGCGGCGCGAGCCGGTCACGCCAATCGCGCGCAGCTGGCCGTCTTTCACGAAAGGCACCGCCGAGGGCAGCGTCGGAAAGGTAAACGCCACCTCGCCGCTGATGGTCTCGGTCATCACCTGGCCGTTGCCCTTGTAGGGAACGTGGGTGATGTCGATGCCGGCCATGGACTTGAACAGCTCGCCCGCCAGGTGCGGGGGCGTGCCCACGCCAGCCGATGCAAAGAAAAGCTTGCCGGGCCGGGACTTGGCCAAGGCGATGAGCTCCTGCACGTTGTTGACCGGCAAAGACTTGGTCACCACCAGAACAGCCGGTGCCGACACCAACAAGGTCACCGGAGCGAAGGCCTTCTGCGTGTCGTAGGGCAGCTTGGGATAGATGCTGGGGTTGATCACATGGCTGCCGCTCACCAGCCCCAAGGTGTAGCCGTCTGCCGGGGCGCGCGCCACGACTTCGGTGCCGATGGTGCCGCCGGCGCCGGCGCGGTTGTCCACCACCACCGACACGCGCAGGATCTCGCCGAGTTTGTTGGCCACGGTACGCGCCACGATGTCGGTGCCGCCGCCGGGCGGGAAAGGCACCACCAGACGGATGCCCTTGGAGGGATATTCCTGGGCCCAGGCTGCGGCCGTGCCGAGGGCCAGACCGAGGCCGAGGCAAAGCGCACCGATGAATTTGCGTGACATGTCGTCTCCTTGCGCCGGCTTGGCAGGTGCCGCCGGCATTTGAAATTCTCGCTGCGCGTGGCGCGCTCGCTGCAAGAGCGGCGCTCCCGCGCAGTCACCCAACAGCGCCCTCCGGCGCGGTTCAGCGCGGTTCAGCGCCGTCCGGCTTAGATGGCTTCCATCACCGCCTTGGCGAAGCTCGAGGTGGTGGCCTTGCCGCCGAGGTCAGGGGTGGTGTTGCCGGCATCGATAGTGCTGCGAACAGCGGCTTCCATCAGGTCGGCCGCCTGCTTGCAGCGAATGTCGCCCTGGTTCTGATAGAACCAGCGCAGCAGCATGGCGGTGGAGAGGATCAGCGCGGAGGGATTGGCAAGGCCCTTGCCGGCGATGTCAGGCGCGGTGCCGTGCACGGCCTGGGCCATAGCCTGGGTGGTGCTGGCATTGAGCGAGGGCGCAATACCCACACCGCCGGCCAGCCCCGAGCACTGGTCGGACAGGATGTCGCCGAACAGGTTGGTGGTGGAGACCAGGGGGAACTTGCGGTGGTCGCGCGGCATGGACGAACTGAAGGTGTCGACCCGCAGCAGCTCCAGGTCGATGCCCGGGTATTCGCCCTTGATGCGCTCGAAGGCGCCGATGAACACGCCTTCGGTCTGCGGCAGCGCGGTGCGCTTGTGGGCCAGCGAGATCTTCTTCTGGCCCGTGGCCTTGGCGTATTCGAAGGAGAAGCGGGCGAAACGATCACAGGCCACCTGGGTGATGACACGCAGGGACAGCGCAACGTCCTTAGTCGGCATGAACTCGCCGTAGCCCCAGGCCAGGTTGCGGTCGGGATAGAAGCCTTCGGTGTTCTCGCGAATGACGGTGATGTCCAGGTCCGGAATCAGGGGCTTGAGCTGCGGCCAGGCCTTGACCGGGCGCACGTTGGCAAACAGGGCGAAGTTGCGACGCAGGTAGCCCGAGGGGTGGCCGCGCATCGGGTCGTCCTTGGGGTATTCGCCAGCCGAGGTGGGGCCAAGAATCCAGCCCGGGTGCTCCTTGAGCACGTCCAGGGTTTCTTGCGCCAGGGTGGTCTTGTACTTCTCGTAAGAGCGCAGGCCGACCAGGCAACGCTCGAGCCCGAGCGGCAGGCCGACACGGTTGGCGGCGGTTTGCAGCACATCGACGGTTGCGTCGGTGATTTCCGGGCCGACGCCGTCGCCAGCCATCACGGCCAAATTGAGCTTGCCATTTACAGTCATGTCTTCTCCTCGTTGATGTCTTTGAAAAAATACAGGGTTGAAATCGTCGGTGGCGTTCGGGTCAGTTCGCGTGAGTTCGCGTCATTTCGTGTGAGCCAAACGCACTGCGGAACGCTTAGCCAAGGCCCCAATAGAGCCCCTTGGAATGCATGTACACACGCATGCCCTGGAGGCCCTTTTCGGTGCCGATGCCGCTGTCCTTCACGCCGCCAAAAGGCGTGGTGATGGACAACTGCTTGTAGGTGTTGATCCAGACGGTGCCCGCTTCCAGAGCGCGCGCAACGCGCCAGGCGCGCGAGAAGTCTGAGGTCCAGATGCCCGAGGCCAGGCCGAAGTCGCTGTCGTTGGCCTGTGCGAGCAGGTCCGCCTCGTCGTCGAAAGGCAGCACCACCGCCACCGGCCCGAAGATTTCTTCCTGGCACACGCGCGAGTCGTTGGAAACGCCGGCCAGGATGGTGGCCGGGTAGTAGGCCCCCTGGCTCAGGGCCGGGTCGGTGGGGATGACACCGCCGCAGTGCACCTGCGCGCCTTCGCTGCGCCCCAACTCCACGTAGCGATGCACATGGTCCCGGTGCTTGAAACTGGCCAGCGGACCCATGCGCGTGTCGGCCAAGTCGGGCGCGCCCATCTTGTAGCCCTCTGCATATTTGCGCAGGCCCGCCAGGAAAGGTTCGTAGATCGATCGCTCGACAAAGATGCGCGACCCTGCAATGCAGGACTGCCCGGCGCCAGAAAAAATGCCTTCGGCCGTGCCCGCAATGGCCTTGGCCAGATCCGCGTCGGCAAAGACGATGTTGGGCGACTTGCCACCGAGTTCCAGCGCCACGGGTTTGAGCGCCGCGCCGCAGGTCTTGGCGATCAGCCGACCGGTGGCGGTGCCGCCGGTAAAACTCACCATGGCGATGCCAGGGTGCTCAATGAGCTGCTGGCCGGTCTGCGCGCCGCCGGTGATGACGTTGACCACGCCGGGCGGAAAGCCTGCCTCCAGCGCCAGCCGCGCGTAGGCCAGCCCCATCATGGGCGTGACGTCCGAGGGCTTGAGCACCACGGTGTTGCCGGCCGCCAAAATGGGCGCGAGCTTTTGCGCCTCGAGCGTGACCGGCGAGTTCCAGGGCGTGATCGCCGCGACGACGCCCAGGGGCTCGTACAGCGTGACCGTCCAATAGGCGCCGCGCGAAGGCGTCACGGGCGACTCAAAGGTCTCGCAGGCGGCCGCGTAATAGCGAAAGGTCGAGGCGGCACTGGCCACCTGGCCCCGGCACTCCGACAAGGTTTTGCCGTTGTCCTGCATCTGCAGCACCGCCAGCGCTTCCTGCTGCTGGGTCATGAGGTCACTCATGCGATAGAGCAGGCTGGCGCGTTCGTGCGGCTTCAGGTCACGCCATGAAGGCGCGGCAAAGGCCTTGCGGGCCGCAGCGACGGCGGCGTCCACGTCGGCGGCGCTGGCACCTGCCACCGTGGCCAGCGTGCTGCCATCGGCTGGATTGATCGATGCAAAGGGCTGACCGCTGCCGGTGGTCCAGGTGTTGTCGATCAGGAACGGCAGTGTCTGCATGGTGGGAGCCTGGTGCACTTGTCAGTTCAGTGAGTCAGAGGTTCAGCGGTTCGTGGGCAAACGGCTTATTCGGGCCGGTAGACGACCGGGGCCAGGGTGTTGCGGTCGATGATCACATCGATCACGGCCGGCTTGCCGCTGGCAAAGGCGCGCCCGATGGCGGCCTCGAGGTCGCCCGGCTGGGTGACCTGTTCGCCATAGGCGCCAAACACCCGCGCCAGCGCGGCGAAGTCCGGGTTCTGGAAGTCGACCGCGAAGAAGCGACCGCCGTAGCGCTCGTTCTGGAAGGCACGCTCGTTGCCCAGGCCGTTGTCATTGAAGATCACGTAGACGATCTGAATGTTTTCGCGAACGGCGGTTTCGAGCTCGCCGAAGTTGTACATCGCACCGCCGTCGCCGGACGCACACAGCACCGGCTGGTCGGGGCGAGCCAGCTTGGCGCCCAGCGCCATGGGGAAGGCGCCACCCACCGAGGCCCAGTCGTCCATGCAGATGAAGGTGCCCGGCTGGTAGCTCTTGAAATAGCTGCGGACATGCTTGCCGCCGTTGCCAGCGTCGACCACGCAGATACCGTCTTTGGGCAGCGCCTTGCGAATGGTCTGGGCGACGAACTGCGATTGAATCGGCACCGCCTCAGGCTTGACCTTGGCTGCCAGCTCCACTTCCCAGTCGGCACGGGCCTTGGCCACGTCGACCCAGGACTTCTTCAGGCCGGCCTTCTCGGCCCGCTCGTGCAGCCCCGCCACGAAGCTGCGTGTGGAGCCGGTCACGCCGACCGTCACCGGGAACACGAGACCGATCTGCCCCGAGGCCGAGCTGTGGTGAACCAGTTGGGCGCTCTCGCTCAGGATGCCGTAGCTGAACATCGAGGAGAACACGTCGATGTGCGCGCCGATCGCGACGATGAGGTCGGCCTTGGGCACGATGCGGTTCGCGGCGCCCGAGCCGTTGCGGCCCAGCGCTCCGAGCGCCAGCTCCTGCGTGCTGCGCACGGCGTCGGGGGTGTATTGCAATGCGGCCACGGGAATGCCGGTGGCACGGGACAACTCGCCGACGGCGTCGACGAGTCCTTCTTCGATCACGCCACGACCGACGAGGAACACCGGACGCTCGGCCTTCGCTAGGAGTGCGGTGACCTGATCGAGCTGCGCGCCGTCGCAGACCGGCAACACCGTGGCACGGTAGCTGGCAGGCGTCTGGTCCTCCACCACAACCGACTCGTGCAACACGTCGCTGGACACATCGATGTGGGCCGGGCCTTTGGGTTCAGTCAGCGCGATCCGGAAGGCCTTGCGCAGCATCTCCTGCACCTTGTCGGGCGTCTCCACCGTCTTGGCGAACTTGGTGATGGGGCGCATGAAGTTGGCCTGATCGATGTCCTGCATCGAATCGCGGTCACGCATGTAGTTTTCCTGCACGCCACAGATGCTGATCACCGGAGCGTAGCCCTTGAGCGCCGCGGCGATACCCGTGGACAGGTTGGTCAGGCCGGGGCCTTCGGTGGCCGTCACGACGGCCGGCGCGAGCTTGATACGAGCATAGCCATGGGCCATGAATGCCGCGCCCTGCTCGCTGCGGGTCAGGATGAAGCGGACCTCTGGCGTCTCCCGCAGCACGTCGAGGATGGCCAGGTTCTGGGTGCCGGGAATGCCAAAAACATGGTCGATTTTTTCCCTGAGCAATACATCCACCACAGCCCGCGCAGCGGGGACCTTCGGCTTGTCGGAATTGCTTTTCACGATTACTTCTTCAATTGGGGTGTTGATCGTATGGATGCCGTCTCGCCGCGGCCAGAAGAAGGAGCGCGAACCGAGCAAGTTGCCCCGCCATCCTGCTGGAATTTTGACGAATCGGATGAGCATGGTACGGGAAGGCCGCCGAGAGGGCCAGCTAGAAAAATTCACCCCGCCATTAGAAATTCCAATGCTTTTGAGGCCGAATACACGGGTCATGAGGGTTTCCACCAAGGCTTCGTCGGGGCGAATCAATGGCAAGTCGATAGCGAATCAGGAGCGACTCATCGCCAGATTGGGCCTGGGTTAGCATCGGCGCTGATTACCGCTGCGCGCAGGCCATGAATCCCGAATTTCCCCCGCTCAATCCTCTGCGTGTCTTCGAGAGCGTGGCGCGGCACCTGAGCTTCACGGCGGCCGCCAAGGAACTGCACATCACCCAGGGGGCGGTGAGTCACCAGATCAAGACGCTGGAAACCTGGCTGGGGTTCGAGTTGTTCGACCGTACGAACCGCCGGCTCAAGCTCACGCGAAGCGGCGAGGTCTATGGCGCCGAACTCACCAGCGCCTTCGGGCACATCGTGCAAGCCACCCAGAACCTGCTGGTGTCTGGCGCGCACCAGATCCTCACCGTCCGCGGCCACACCACGCTGTTCGTGCGCTGGCTGATCCCCTTCCTGCCGAAATTCCAGGCCGACCATCCCGACATCCGGGTGCGCCTGTTCTCCACCAGCACAGAGGGAACAGATTTCCGCCGCGAGCAGGCCGACGTGGGCATCATTTATGGCGAGGGGCCCTGGCCCGGGCTGCGCAGCGACCTGCTCTGGACCGACGCCCTGACGCCGGTGATGTCGCCCGAGCTGGCGGCACAACTGCCCTCCCCTTGCAGCGTCGAGGACCTGCTGGCCTTGCCGCTGCT
>CANFQF010000056.1 GCA_947449025.1 Comamonadaceae bacterium | reverse complement strand
TGGATGGTCTGACCCGAATCTTCCAGCCCCAGTCGCACTGAATGAGCGGGATGGTGGTGCCCAGGCAGTGACGCACGGACGGTGACGCACGGACGGTGGCGCCTCAGGCGCCGCCGGTCGGTAAGGCCAGCCGATCCCCGCTGCGCCATGTGCTTCCTTTGCCTTCTGTTTGACGCGCATCAAACCAGGCCTGGCGCACTCAACGCAAGATCGCGCCCAGGCCCCGTCCGTTGTCTGCGCGGCCCCTGTTCAACGCACCCGAGAGGTCTCCATCATGTTCAAGCGCATCCTCCTGGCCACAGACGGCTCTGACGCATCCGACCACGCCGCCAGTCTGGCGGTATCCCTGGCGCGCCAATCTGGCGCCACCCTCACCGCCCTGTATGTGGTCGACCCCTATCCCTTTCTCGGCGTCGGCGAAATCAACCCCATGGGGTTTGACGCCTACATGGGCGCTGCGCGCAGCCAGGGCACGGCCGCTCACGCGCAGGTGCGCCGGCGTGCGACCGAGGGCGGGACACCCGTCGCCGTCACCGCCCGCCTACTCGAGGACGTGTCGGTGATGGAGGGCATTCTGGCCACCATCAAACAAGACCAGATCGACCTCGTCGTGGTCGGGTCCCACGGTCGCACCGGCTTGACGCGTCTGATGCTCGGGTCTGTGGCGTCCAAGGTGGTGGCGCAGTCGCCAGTGCCGGTACTTGTCACCCGCTGATCGCACCGTATAAACGCCCCCCGACGCCCTGGCTTGACATCACGGACGACCGCCCGATTCACCGCACGCTGCCATGACCCTGATATCGCCCGAGTTGCTCCAGCGCTTTGACGTCAATGGTCCGCGCTACACCTCCTACCCGACGGCGGACCGCTTCGTCGAAGCCTTCACCGCCGACGACTACGCCCAGGCCCTGCGCCAGCGGGGCGGGCAGGCCTCCACATTGCCGCTGTCGGTCTATGTGCACCTGCCGTTTTGCGCGTCGCTGTGCTACTACTGCGCCTGCAACAAGATCATCACCCGGCATCATTCGCGTGCCAGCGACTACCTGGACCTGCTCCACAAAGAGCTGGACCTGCAGGTGGCCGAACTTGGCCGCGGGCAAACGGTGAGCCAGTTGCACTTGGGCGGGGGAACGCCCACCTTTTTGTCCGATGCAGAACTGGCCCGCTTGATGGCTATGCTGCGCAGCGCGTTCGAGCTGACCCCAGGCGGCGAATATTCGATCGAGATTGACCCGCGCACCGTCGACGCCAAGCGTCTGCGCGCGCTGTGGAACCTGGGCTTTAACCGCCTGAGCTTTGGGGTGCAGGACTTCGACCCGCTGGTTCAAAAGGCGGTGCACCGTGTCCAGCCAGCGGAGCAGGTTTTTGAGCTGGTGGCAGCCGCGCGTGACATTGGCTTTGAGTCCCTCAACGTTGACCTGATCTACGGCCTGCCGCGCCAAACCGGTGAATCGTTCGCCCGCACCCTGGAGCAGGTCTCGGCGCTGCGCCCTGACCGTATTGCGCTTTATGCCTACGCGCACCTGCCCGATCGCTTCAAGCCGCAGCGGCGCATCATCAGTAGCGAGTTGCCCGATGCCGCTGGCAGGGTGGGCATGCTGGCCGGCGCCCTCAACGCGTTCGAGCGGGCGGGCTATGTCTACGTGGGCATGGACCACTTCGCCCTGCCCGAAGATTCGCTGGCGGTGGCCAAGCGCCAGGGCCGGCTGCACCGCAACTTTCAGGGCTACAGCACCCAAGCCGATTGCGACCTGATCGCGCTGGGTGTGTCGGCCATCGGCCGGGTGGGCCCGACCTATGGCCAAAATGCCAAGACCCTCGACGAGTACCGCGACCTACTGGAGCAGGGCCGTCTGCCGGTGGTACGCGGCCTGGCCGTCAGCCGCGACGACCTGGCGCGGCGCGCCGTCATCATGGCGCTGATGTGCCAGGGCCAGGTGGTGTTCGAAGCCATCGAGCTGGCCTGGATGCTCGACTTCCGCCAGTACTTCTCCTCGGAGATGGTGCAGGTGATGAAGCTCGCCGAGCAGGGTTTGGTGACGGTGTCCGAGACCGGCATTGAGGTTACGGCCGAGGGCTGGTACTTCGTTCGCGCAGTGGCCATGGTTTTTGACCGCTACCTGCAGGCCGACCGACACCGCAGTAAGTTCTCGCGCATTCTTTGAGCCGGCGCCTCAGCCGATGTCTGTCACCCTGCTGCTCACCGCCTTGGCCATGGGGCTGGCCGCCACCCCGCACTGCGCGGCGATGTGCGGCGCAGCCTGTGCCGGGTTGACCGGCACCGGGAACCGGCGTGAGGCCGGCGCGGGCACTGTGTTCGTTCTGCGCCAGGTCGCCACAGACCGCCGCACCATCGCTTTCCACGCGGGCCGCCTCACCGGCTACAGCGCGGTCGGCGCGCTGGCTGCACTCGCCACGCAAGGCCTGGCGCTGCTCACCGCGCAGGGGGGCGCCCTGCGGCCGCTGTGGACCCTGTTTCACCTGCTCGTGCTCGCCTGGGGCTTGTCGCTGCTGGTGCTGGCACGCCAGCCCGACTGGGCGCAGCGGGCCAGCCTGCAACTGTGGGCGCGTATCCGGCCTGCTGTGCGAGGCCAAGGCACCCTGTTCGCCGCCGGCCTGCTGTGGGTCTTCATGCCTTGCGGTCTGCTGTGGTCAGCGCTCCTGGTGGCGTCGCTCACCGCCTCAGCCTGGGAGGGGGCGCTCGCCATGGGGCTGTTTGCCACGGCCAGCAGCATCGGCCTTGTCCTCATGCCCGTTTTGATGGCCCGGCTGCGCAGCACGCAGGGCCCCGGCAAGGAGGGGGGCACCCGCCTCGCCGGCGCGGTGCTGGTGTTTGCTGCATTGGCCGCCCTGGGCATGGACCTGGGCCGGCAGATCCTCGACTACTGTTTGTAAGACAGGTCCTGAGACGGGTCTTGAGCGGACCCTTGCCTTGGACGGGTGCTCACCGTGCCTTGGCTTGGCCGGCAGCCTTCGCACTGCTGCTACTGCTACTGCTGCTGCTTTGCGCGGTCGGCCTGGCGCCGCTTGGTCCGGCGCCGCCCGGTCCTGCAAGCGGCAGTGGCTGGGCGGACGCGCTGGACGAGCTGGACGAGCTTGCAGGAGGCGCTGGGTCACTCAGATCGGGCCAGTCGGTCCCGAGCTCCACCACGCTGCCGATGTTGCCGAATCTCTCCCGTAGGGAGGTGTGTCGCTCCTCGCCGGGGACGCGCGCGGGCCACATCAGAAGACGAGTCCCTTCATTCTGCAGTTCCTGTACGCGCCTGGGGGTTGGCAGATCCGCCGCAGCCTCCCCTGCGTGTCTGGTGAACGAAGTCGTGACCCACGGTCCCAGGAGCGCCAGACGACGCGGCTCCGGGAGCCACGGGCGCAATTGCGCGAGCGCTTCTCTGTGCAGGACCTGAGCGTGCGCCTGTACCCGCAGCCCTGCGTCCTCGGGCGGCAAGGACTCGCCTTCCCAAGTCAGCGTCCACAGCGCCTCGGCCTGCGTACGGCCTGCGATGTCGGCCAAAGCGACGATCTGGTCAAGCCGCTGCCGCATTGCACTGCCGAAGCGAGAGCCGCTCTCTGGTGCCAAGTCTCGCGCGTGGACGAAGCGAGAGGGGCTGTCTGGTGCCAAGTCTTGCACGTTCAGCAGCTCCCCAAACTCGATCAGCTGTTGCTGGGGCGTCATCGCCTCATAAATCCTGCGTACCGCAGAGGCGCGCAAAGCGGCGGCAAATTCCCACGCGGGGTCGCCTGGCGTGAAGGTCGGCAGTGTGAGGGTGGTTCGCAGCAGGCGCAGCAACTCTGGCGTGGACGTCATGAGCTCCGGCGTGGACAAAAAGCCAACTTGCAGGCATCGGATCTTTCTGAGCGTGGGCAGATCCGCCGCCCTCCATGCACCAGGCGGGGTGCTGGTCGAAAGGGCTTTGATGAGTAAGGCGGGTCGGATGGGGGGCGCTAGGCACGTGACCATGCCAACCCAACCGTACAACTTGAGTGCGACGTCGGGCGCAGCGTCGTTGCCCTCTTGCTTGCTCCCATGCGCGCCCTCAGCGACTCCCTCCGCTACTGCCTCTGCTGTGTTCTCTTGCGGCGCCTTTATGAATTGCGCCGGGTTGAGCATGTCGATGAGCACCTGGGTTTGGTCCTCCGCCTTCAGCGCCTTGTAGGCTGCAAGCATCCTGAAACCGCGTATGTCGCTCCAGTTTTGCAGGGACCCCTGCTCGAACGCTGCAATGGCGTCGCATCCGTAGGGCGGTTGGTGCATGAGTGCTGCGAATTCATTCAAAAGCGCCTCCCGGCTCATCAGAAGGCAATGCGCTACCAGATGCGTCTTGCACAACGCGTGCCCCAGCGCGACGTCACCGCCCGCCTGTTCGATGCGCAGCGCGACGGTCTGGTAGCGGCGAGCGGTTTCGCGATCCGCGGCCCGCGCCGTCTGGGACATGAGCGAGATCGCGACCTTCGCGTGCACCAGCCGGACCACGCCGATATTCTCTGGCTGGGCACCCTCGGTCATCTCCCTCGGGCAGTTACGGGGGTCCAGGGCCTGCCCCAAGGCGGCACGCAGCGCCTTGTCGGAGCGCCCACGGTAGCAGGCCTCCAGCGCCGCCTCTCGCCAGGCCACATCGGCTCGCCACGCAGGGCTTGCCCAGGGCACGTTCGGGATGGTCGCTGGGTCCAAGGCACTTTTGGCAATAGCCTCCTTCACGCTGCTGCGTGCTTGCGGGCGGGCGGCCTCTGCCACCGTCACCTCGGTTGGGGCCTCGGAGCGTGCCTCGCCCACGCCATCTTCCGCACCCATTGCGGCACCCGCGCCCGCGCTGTGTGCCGCTGATGCCGCCGCCGCTCGCCCGCGGCCCCTGGGGCCGCTGTCGTAGGGCGCAAAGCGTGCTGCGCTGGCTCGTCGTTCGGCCAAGCGCCGGGTCGGTTGGGCCGACGTGTCGTCCGCAGCGGCGGCAGCGATAGAGGCAGCGCCGGGGGGCCATGGCACTCGCTGTCGGGGTAGCTCTATCGTCAGCGGGTGGTTCTGGAGCAGCTGCTGGACAGCCTGCATGTTGCAGCCCTCGCCTTCGGTGCGCGGGATCTGCGGGCCACCGGCCGCCCAGGCTAGGCCGCGCAAGGGTGGCACAAGGTGGTCCGCCTTCTGTGGGATGAGGCTGACAGAGCTCGGCTGACAGAGCTCGGCTGACAGGTCGTGGAGGGCAGGGCGCGGCTGATGGGCGTAGCTCGCAGCGGCAGCCCCGGCGCGTGACCGTGCAAGGCGTGCGGCGCGCCTTAGCGGGTGGCGGCCAGGCTCGGATGCAGGCCGCTGTCCACCGGCGAGGGTTCCAGGCGGGCCGATGCGTGCCCGCTGGACAGCGCCGCCGCGTAGGCCGGCAAGGTGGCCGCAGGGTCATCGCCCAGGCCTCGCACCAGGCAGATGCCATCCACGCCGCAGGCGGCCACCTGTTCCACTTGCGCCGGCGTGAGAATGCCGCCGATGCCCACTACCGGCGCGCCAGCATGGCGCGCCCACCAGGCCAGGTTGTCCAGGCCCTGTGGCACCCAAGGCATGTCTTTGGTGATAGTGGCCCACACCGGTCCGCAGGCGATGTAGCGCAGGGGCAGGGCGCGCGCGCGGCACAGCTCCCACACGCTGTGCGAGCTCACGCCCAGGGCCAAGCCGGTGGCCACCAGGTCGGCGCGGCCGGCGTCGCCCAAGGCCAGCAGGTCTTCTTGCCCGAGGTGAATCGCGCTGGCACCGAGTTCAGCGGCGACCTGCGCATGGTCGTTGACGAAGAGTTCGGCATTGGCCGCCTGGGCCGCTGCGATGCTGCGCGCCAGTTGCTCACGCAGCGACGCCTCCCAGGCGGCGTCGGGATGGGCGGGACGCTTGATGCGCACCTGCACCGTCTTCACGCCAGCATCGAGCACGGCTTGCAAGCGCTCGGCGCTGTCGACGATGGCGTAGAGACCGAGATGGCGCGGGGCCGTCGCCGAGGGCGCCGCACGCAGCACCGGAAACTCGGGCGCCTCGCCCCAGGACAGGCGGGGCAGGGCGCCGCTGGCGCGGGCCAAGGCCAGCAGCGCCGCATCGGCGTCGACGAAGCCGCGCGCACGCTGCTCGGCGAAGGCGCTGGCCAGAGAGCCGCCATCCAGCGAACCGCTCGCTTGCAGCAACACCCAGCCGCGTGCATAAGCGGTCTCCAGCCAGTGCAGGGGATGGTTTGCCGTCACCACGCCCGCCACACAAATCGCGTCACCCGTGGCCTGGCGTCGGGACGCGGCCCAGGCGGGCACTGCCTGCAGCGCCATGCCGGCCGGCGCGGCGAGGACCGCGAGGCGCTGACTTGGGAGGGGAAGGGGTGTAGAGGTCGTGAGCGACATGGTGGTGATCAGTCGGAAATTGGGCGGGGGTGTGTTTGGCGGCGGTGTGTTGGGCCGGAGTGGGTCGGGCAGGCGTGTGTTGGGCCGAGGTGTCATCGGGGGCCGAGGGGCTCAGCGCCTCAGCGCATCACCAGTCCGCCGTCCACCAGCAGCACCTGCCCGGTCATGAAGCCGCTCCAGGCCGAGGCCAAAAACAGCACCGGGCCGGCCACGTCTTCCGGGCGGGCGAGACGCCGCAGCGGGGTGGCGGCGGCGAGCTCGTCGCGGAAGCTGGCGCGCGTGCCCTCGCTGCCGCGCGTGGGGTGCACGAGGCCTGGCGCCACGCAGTTCACGCGTACGCCCTGCGGCCCGAGTTCAGCGGCCAAGTTGCGGCTCAAGCCCACCAACGCTGACTTGGCGGTGGCGTAGTCGTGGTACGGCACCACCGGGTGTTCCACGAGGTTGGTGGCCACGTTGACGATGGCCCCGGCCCCTGCGCTGAGCGCCTGCCGGCGCAGATGCGGCAGGGCGGCCTGCGTCATGTGCAGGGCGCCGCCCACTGCGCCTTCGAACTGCGCCTGGTAGTGGGCCAGCGTCAGCGCCTCGAACGGCTGGCGTTGCTCGGGGTTGAAGTCGTAGGGACGGAAGGCGTTGTTCACCAGCACGTCCAGGCGGCCGAATGCGGCGACCAGTTCGTCCACCATGCGGTGGCAGTCCTCGGGGCGGGTGACGTCTCCGCGCAGGGCGATGGCGTCGCCGCCGGCGGCTTCACCCGCGCGCTGACATTCACTCACCGCCTGCGTGGCGGCGGCCTCGTCCTGCAGGTAGTTGATGCCCACCGCCGCGCCCTCGGCGGCGAAGGCGCGCGCGATCGCCGCGCCGATGCCCCTACCGGCGCCGGTGACCAGAACCACTTGGCCTTTGAAATCCATGACGTGCGTCCTTGCTGCGGGTGCAATGCTGCGGGTGAATTTGTGCGGGTGCGGTGGTGCGGGTGGCATCGTGCGGGGCTGTCCGCTATCGAGGTCTTCCGCTTAGCGTCCTGGCAGCAGGTCGGTCGCGACCACCTCGGCCATGCGCAGCGGCTTTTCAATCATGCCCAGCTTGCGGTAGACGTCGGCGGCCTGCTGCAGCGAGGCCAGATCGAGCGCGCCCAGGCCTTGGCGAGCGGTCAACGCCGACTGGCTGGACGCATTGCGCAGCTTGATGATCGTGAGGTTCAGCGCCGGGTCGCTGCCGTCGATGGCGCGGACAGCCGCCAGGCGCGCGGCCTCTTCGGGCTGGGCAATCATCCAGGCCGACGCGTCCCGGTAGGCCCGCAGAAAGCGGCGTAGGAGGGGCTTCTTCTGCTGGTACACCTCTTCTCGCACCACGAACAGGTCGCTCGACACGGGCAGGCTCTTGCCCACCTCGATCACATTGACCTCGCCCAGGCCGCGAAGGCGCCCCACCGCCAGCCCCGTGTCGGTGGCGGCGGTGGCGTCGACCTGTCCCTGCATCAGCGGCGCGAAATTGAGCAGCCCGGTGACCACGATGGTCACATCGCTCTCCGCCAGGCCGGCCTGGTGCAGCAGCACCAGCAGGTTCTGGCGCGTGCCCGAGGCCAGGCTGTAGACGCCGATGCGCTTGCCCTTGAGGTCGGCCGGCTTGCTGATGCCGCTGGACTTGAGCGCCACCACGTTGAACACGTTCTGCGGGTAAATGTCGTAGATGGCACGCAGCTTCTCGCCCTTGTCCAACGCGGCAAAGAGCGAGCCAGGGTCTGTGAAGGCCACGTCGCCCTGGCCCGAGAGAATGTTGCGGATGGCGTCGCCACCGCCAGCGCCGGGAAGGTACTCCAGCGCCAGGTTCTGTGCGCGGTAAAAGCCCTTGTCTTCATCGACCAGCAGGGGTGTCACTTCGGAGATCGGCTTGCTCCAGCCGGCCACCACAACTCGGTCACGCGCCTGCGCCAGGGCGGGTGGGTGCGCGGTCAAGGCTGCCAGGCCTGAAGCTCCGAGAGCGGCCAGCAGCGCACGCCGTGTCGGGTGATACAGGAGTGAAGCGTTGGAAGTTTTCTTCATGGGGAGGGAGGGCAAGCAGAGTCCGGTTTTTCGGTGGGTAGGGCCAGTCGGCGTCGAAGCAGGTGGGCGATCTCAGGTCAGGTCATGCCGTCGCAGCAGCGCGGCCTCGAACCACAAGGTCAGTTGGTAGGCGACGACGCCAAGCACCGCAATCAGCACCAGCACCGCAAACATCAGCGGTGTGTCCATGCTGCCCTGCGCCGCAATCACCAAGGCGCCCAGGCCCTGGCTCGCGCCGATGAACTCGCCCACCACCGCGCCCACCAGGGCCAGCATCACCGCCACCCGCAGGCCGGCCAGCACACCAGGCAGGCCGGTGGGCAGCTTCAGCTGCCA
This sequence comes from Comamonadaceae bacterium, assembly GCA_947449025.1. Classification (GTDB taxonomy): domain Bacteria; phylum Pseudomonadota; class Gammaproteobacteria; order Burkholderiales; family Burkholderiaceae_C; genus Ramlibacter. The sequence goes on along the minus strand of CANFQF010000056.1, from coordinate 9,287 downwards.
CAGCGTTTGCCAGCGGCTGGCGCCCAGCATGCGAAACAGCTCCAGCCGCTCGGGCGGCACTTGGCGTAGGCAGGTAGCAGTTGTCTCGAGCAGCGGAAAAAAGCAGATCAGCGCGGTGATCACCACCAGTGAGGTGTGGCCAAAGCCAAACCAGAGAATGAACAATGGCATGAGCGCCAGCTTCGGAATCACCTGGCTCACCACCACCCAGGGCCAGAGCAGCCGGCGCAGGGCGGCCGACTCGGCCAGGGCAATGCCGGCCAGAAAGCCAATGCCGCAGCCCAGCGCGAGACCGAGTGCCAAATTCCAGGTGGTGGCCAGCAGGTGCGGTCGGAAGTAGCCGCTCGTCATCCCCTTCCACAGCGCTGCGGCGACCGCCGAGGGTGGGGGCAGCAGCAGGGCAGGCAGGGCGAGCCGGCGCGAGGCCAATTCCCAGATCGCAAGTGCCAGTGCGAGCAGGGCGAGGGAGGCCAAGGCCGAGATCAGGCCCTTCTTGGCGAGAGGATTGCGGCGATGGCCGCCGGGAACGATGTGGAGATCGCTGCGCAGATCGCCACCGGGCGTATTGCCAGTGATGGGCGCGGGTGTGTCGACGTGACCGCCAAGGGCCGAAGCGCTGTAGGTCGTGCGCGGCGTCATGCGGCGACGCCTTCCCGCAAGGACGCGCGCAGCCGCCCGCCCCAAGCCGCGAATCCGGCAGAGGCGCGTAGGTCGGCCTCACGCTGCCGGGTCAACTCGGGTCGGAAGGTCTGGGTCAGTCGACCCTCGGCCATCAGGTGAATGTCGTCGGCGAGGAACAGCGCCTCCTCCAGGTCGTGCGTGACAAAGAGCACCGTGGTGCCCGCTTCGCGGCAGGCGCGCAGCAAGTCTTGCTGCAGTTCTTCGCGGGTGATGGCGTCAAGGGCGGCGAAGGGCTCGTCGAGTAGCAGCAGGCGCGGTGCTGTCACCAGCGCCCGGGCGATAGCCACCCGGCTTTGCTGGCCTCCTGACAGTTGGCGCGGCCTGCGTTGTTGCAATCCTTGGAGACCCAGGCGGTCGAACAAATCCTGCGCCCGCGCCACGTCCTGCGCGGTGGGCCGGCGCAGGAGAGAAATCGGCAGTAGCACGTTGTCCAGCGCGCTGCGCCACTCCAGCAGGGTGGGCGCCTGGAACACAAAGCCGATCTCGGCGCGGCGCTCGGCCGGCGCCTGGCCCTGCACCCACACCGCGCCGCGTGTGGGCGCCTGCAGGCCCGCGGCGAGCCGCAGCAAGCTGGTCTTGCCGCAGCCGCTGCGCCCGAGCAGGCAGTGAAATTCGCCCTCGGCGACCTGCAGGTGCACCTGGTCGACCGCGCGAACGCTGGCGTAGTCCAGGCCCACGCCTTCCATCGCCAAGAACGTACCCTGGCCCGCGCCAATGCCCGCGCTCACCGCGCATCCTCCTGCGCATAGGGCGCCAGCCGGTCGGCGGCGCGCTCGGCGGCCATCTCCAGGTCGACCATGCGCACCAGGCTGGCGAGGTTGAAGCCGCCGTCGTGGTGCCATCCGGCCTCGGGGGCGGTCATGCGGCCCAGCGCGGTGACGCGTGTGATGCCCGCTTCGGCCAAGCGCTCGGCCAGCGGGTAGAGCGCTGCCGGCCCGACGGCCACGGCAGCCGTCTGCAAGAACAGAGCGTGGGGCGCGATCAGCGTGACGGCCTGCTCCAAAGCGTCCACCGCCACCACCTGAACGCAGCGCCAGCCGGCGCTGGGCGCCAGGGCCAGGGGCTGGTCGGCATAGGCCACCGACCAGCCAGCTGGGGCGGGTGCAGGGGTGCCGGAAGATGTGGATGAGGGTGTGAATGAGGGTGTGGAGGCAAGGGTGGCCCCGCCGGCATGCCCGAGCAATTCATGTCCCGCGCCCTGCAGGGCCCGCATCTCGGCAGCCTCACGCCAGCCGGCCACCGCCGCCGCTTCGGCCAGGCCCAGCGCACGGCGCGGGTGCTGGCGGGCCAGCGCGGCCAGCTCGCTGGCGAGGTGCTGCGCAAACTCGCGTGGAGACAGCTTTGCGCCGCGCTCGACGTACACCACATGCGGCGAGTAGCAGCCTTGCTGCTCGTAGCGCGTCACGTCATGGGCGGCCGCGCGCGCCAGCGCAGGCCCGCGCTGGCGGTCCAGCCCGTCGCGGCCCACCAGGGCGACGCCCAGCTTGTGCCCATAGGGCAAAAAGCGGGTGGTGGCCGGCACCTGCTCGCGCACCTTAGCGATGGCCTCGTTGCTTCCATAGGCCAGCACGCAGTCGGCGGCGCGGTACAAGCTGGCGGCGGGCTCGGCCTCACCGCCCTTCCACCACACCACCGCCAGCGCCTCGGCCAGCGGCGGATGCACCTCGGCCAGCAGCTGCGCGAAGAGCGAGGCAAACACCGGCTCGGCGCTGGGCAATTTGCCGATGCATCCCGCCTTGACTAGCAGGCCGCAGGCCAGGCTCCACAGCGGCAGGCCGGGCACATTGCCAGCCCAGGAGTGGGCAAGCAGGCTGGGGCCGAGTGCGCGCACCGCGCCGCCCTTGGCGCTGGGCTGGAACTCGTCGAGCACCTTGGGGTTGGCAAAGTCCTCCGCCACAAAGCGGTGCAACTGCGGCGCGCGAAACTGCTGCAGGTAGCCGGTGAGGGCCACTTGCACCATCTGCGCGTCGTAGCCGGTCACGCGCGGCAGCAGATCGTCGGCCAAGCGCCGCCACGGGTCCTGCGGGTCGAGCAGACGGGCCACCGCCCGGTCAATGTGGGTGATGAGGGTGGAGACGGGCAGGGGCCGCAGCACCTCGCGCGTGGCGCGCGCCACATGGGTGGCCAGGGCCTGCATCTGCGCGGCATCGGGTGCGGGCACGGTGACCGTGAGGTCGCCGAACACGAGCTCGCGCGTCACCACCTGACCGGCAAAAACGGGCGGTAGGTGGCCGGCAGCCCAGCGTGCACGCGCCTGTCCTGTGCGTGCGTGGGCGCCGCTTTCCTGCCCGGCTGCGGAATTGGCGGCGCTTGGGTTCATCCCCGCGCCCCCTGCAAAAATTCCTGCACCGCCAGCGAGCAGCCGCGCGCTTGCGCGCCCTCGGCCCGGCCCAGGAGCTCAAAGCCGCCGTCCACCGCACGCCCGAGGTCTTCGGTGAGGATGGTGGTGGTCGAATTGAAGCTGGCCAGGTCGCAGTGCACCAGCACGCCTACCTGGCCGCGCGGCATTTCCGCGCCGGTGAGCGGGTCCACCACCCGGGAGCGGATCCAGTGCATGCCGCGCTTGACCGAAGGCACGGTGTCGTTGCCCGCGTCGTAGAACTGCGAGCTCAGCTCGGTCATGCCATACATGTTGATGCACTGCGTGCGGGGCAGGCCCAGCGCTTGCGCGAGCTGGTCGTAGAAATCATCGAGCGCGAGTTCGCGCGATTGGCGCTTGTAGCCGCCGGTGTCCAGCAGCCGGCTGCCGGCAGGCAGCTTCACCTGCCGGCCTTCGGCGGCCAGGGCGTCGAGCAAATGCACGAAGGCGTAGCTGGCGCCCAGCAGGGCGACCGGCTCGCTACCCGCTTCTGCGCGGCGCAAAAAATCCATCAGCCCCGGCAGGTCCATGCCCTGGGTGCTCACGTAGTGCCCGCTGCCCGGCGCGCCAAACAGGCGTAGCGCCTGCGAGAGGTAGCGGGCCAGCGAGGAGTTGCCCAGTTCTTCTTCGGGCGGGAACAGCAGGGCCATCGGTACCTGGGTGGGCCAGGCTGGCATTCCGGTCGCAGCGCTCGCTCCCTGCGCTGGGGCACCCGCTGTGCCACCCGCTTGACTGCCCATCTTCGCCCGCATGAAAAAGTGCTCGAAGCCGCGCCGCATAGACAAGTCCCACACCGCGATGGTGGGGTGGTGGTGCCTACCCTTCACTTCGGCCTGGGTGGTGCCGCTGGTCATGAACACCCGCGCGCAAGCCTCGGGCGGCTCGCAACTCAAGCTGAGTTCCTTGAAGGCGTTGATCGGTACCGCCGGAATTTCATGCCAATGGCGGATGCGCCTGGGCGTCACGCCGCGCCCCTGGCAGAAGCGCCGCAGCGGAGCGTTGTTTGCGTACTGGTGCTCGAAAAGCCTCAGCGCCATAGCGTCGAACTCGGCGTCGCTGCACGCGGGCTGGGCAATGAAGTCCAAGAGCGCAGGCACCAGCGCCTGGGTGGATGCCTCTGCCTTCATCACAGCGCGAAGGTCCGGGTCGCCACCGGCTGCCAGCCGTGATTGAGCGGGCCGCTGCCTTCGCCCGTGCGTACCGCGGCGCCGGCTTCGAGCGCGCCGCGCACATAGTCGCGGGCCTTCTGCACCGCGTCGGGCAGCGCCGCGCCCAGAGCCAGGTGCGAGGCGATGGCGCTCGAGAGCGTGCAGCCGGTGCCGTGGGTGTTGGCGCTGGGAATGCGCGGCGCCCGCATCCACAGGGGCGCGACGCCCGCAGCCAGCAGCAGGTCGCTCACCTGATTGCCTGCCAAGTGCCCGCCCTTGAGCAACACTGCGCGCGCGCCCATGGCCAGCATCTGGCGGGCGGCGGCCTCCATGTCGGCCTCGCTGGCCAGGGGGCGGCCTACCAGCAGGGCGGCTTCGTCGAGATTGGGGGTGATGAGCAGAGACCGGGGGAACATCATGTCCACCAGCACCGTGATCGCCTCGCGGTCGATCAGCGTGGCGCCGCTGGTGGCCACCATCACCGGGTCGAAAACCACCTGTGTCAGGGCATGCCGGTCCAGGGCGGCAGCCACGCTGCGCACCGTGGCCGATGAATGCAGCATGCCGATTTTGACCGCGTCGACGCCGATGTCTTCCACCACCGCTGCGATCTGCGCTTCGAGCATGTCCAGCGGCACCGCATGGATGGCGCGCACGCCCATCGTGTTCTGGGCGGTGAGGGCGGTGATCGCGCTCATGCCGAAACAGCCCAGGGCAGCGAAGGTTTTGAGGTCGGCTTGGATGCCAGCGCCACCCCCGCTGTCGGAGCCGGCGATGGTGAGGACGCGCGGGTAGCGCAGGGGGCGGGCGATGAGGCCCGGAGACGAGGCGTTGTGCATGCAGGCTCTCCTTACGCCGGTGCGAACCGGATCAAGTTCTCGGGTGTGTTTCTCAGCACGGCCTGCGAATCAGGCGTGCACCCCGGAGCGAGCCGGATTGTCGCACGAGCTCGGGCTGGCCTTGCCGCCCGGCCGCCCCGCCCTCCAGCCACCTCGCGTCCCGTTGTCGCGCGTCCAGGCGTCGCGCTCGGCCCGCCTACAATGCGGCCACGCTCCGGGGTGCGGGAGGCTGGCGCAAGTCGCGGTCCTCGCTGAGATGGCAAGTCCAAACCCGCGAACTTGATCCGGTTCGTACCGGCGAAAGAAGAGATGTCTGCGCAGTCCCATCCGGCCACCCCACGGCCACCCCTGAATATCGCTATAGCCGGCGCTGGCCTACTGGGTCGGCTGCTCGCCTGGCAGTTGGCGCGCGCGGGCCATACGGTCGAGGTTTTTGACCTGGCCCCTGGCCCCCAGGTGCGCGGCGCCACCGGCTGGACCGCAGCGGGCATGCTCTCTCCGGTCTCTGAACTCGAATGCGCCGACGCCAATGTTTACCAGCTCGGCCTGCGCTCCCTGCAACTGTGGCCCGAGCTGCTCGCCGGCCTGCCGGCGGTGCCCGCCGCTCCCTTCGCCGGTGAAGACGGCGGCCCGTTGCGGCCCGTGGACCTGCGCGCGCAGGGCTCCCTGCTGCTGGCCCATCGCGGTGACGAAGGCGCCGCCGCGCGGGTGGTGGACCTGCTGGCCGACAAGGCACCCGCGGGCCATGCGCCGCGCCGCGTCGACTTGCAGGAGCTCACCGCGCTCGAACCCGACATCCGCGGCCCGGCCCATGCCTGGCTGCTCGAAGGCGAGGGCCAGATCGACACCTGGCAGGCGATGGCGGCGCTGGCCTTGGGCGCCCAGGCTGCTGGCGCGCGCTTTCACTGGGGCCGGACGGTGGAGCGGGCCGAGCCCGGCGCGCTTCATACCGACCAGGGCGTGGTTCGGGCCGACTGGGTGTTCGATGTCCGTGGCACGGGCGCCCGGCCGCAACTGGCGGTGCGCGGGGTGCGCGGCGAAATCGTGCACCTGCACGCGCCCGGCCTGCGCCTGAACCGGCCGCTGCGCCTGCTGCACCCGCGCCACCGCGTCTACATCGTGCCGCGCGCGGGCGACCGGGTGCTGGTCGGCGCCAGCGAGATCGAGAGCGAAGACCGCTCGCCCATTTCCCTGCGCACCAGCGTCGAGCTGATGGCCGCCGCGCACAGCGTGCTGCCGGCCCTCGCCGAGGCGCGGGTGGTGTTCACCGACACCAACCTGCGGCCGGCATTGCCCGACAACCTGCCCGTGTTGCACACCCAGCCCGGGCTCACACAGGTCAACGGCCTGTTCCGGCATGGCTGGCTCATTGGCCCCGCGCTGGTGGAGCAGGCCCTCGCCGCCCTCGGCGGCGTGACTGGCCTCGCCCTCGGCGGCGTGACTGGCCTCGCCCTCGGCGGCGTGCCTGGCCATGCGCTCGGCCAGGCACCCACTCCATCGACTCCAGCCAGCCCGGCCCCCGCGCCCGAGGCCCCCTCGGAGACCTCTGCATGATTGCCATCACCGTCAACGGCCAGGCCCGCGAAGTGGCCGAAGGCAGCACCCTGGCCGACCTCGTCGCGCAACTGGCCGCATCCCCCCAGGCCCTGGCCACCGCCGTCAACGGCGACTTCGTCCCCCGTGACGTCCGTGCCGCCCACCTGCTCCACGCCGGCGACCAGGTCTTCACCTTCCAACCTATTACCGGAGGCTGAGCGATGTCCGCTGCTTCTTCTCCCGCCACCTCGCTGCTCACGATTGGCGGCGTCACCCTTCAGAGCCGTTTTTTCCTGGGCACTGCCGGCTACCCCTCGCCTGCGGTCTTGCAGCAGGCCGTGGCCGTCTCCGGCAGCCAGGTGGTGACGGTAGGCCTCAAGCGGCAACTCGCCGGTGACGGCAAGCCCAACGACTTCATGGCCCTGGTGCGCGCCACCGGCGCTCACCTCTTGCCCAACACCGCCGGTTGCCGCACGGCCAGCGAGGCGGTAACGCTGGCACGCATGGCGCGTGAGCTCTATGGCACGCACTGGATCAAGCTCGAAGTGGTGGGCGACGAGCACACCCTGCAGCCCGACCCCTACGAACTGGTCGAGGCCGCGCGCACCCTGGCCAAAGACGGCTTCGAAGTCTTCCCCTATTGCATGGACGACATCGTCTCCTGCCAGCGCCTGTTGGACGCGGGCTGCCGCATCCTCATGCCCTGGGGTGCCCCTATCGGCTCGGGCCAGGGCCTCCTCAACCCGACGGCACTGCGCACCCTGCGCGCGCGCTTCCCCGATGTGCCTCTGGTGGTTGACGCCGGCATCGGCTCACCCAAGGACGCGGTGCAGGCGATGGAGCTGGGCTACGACGCCGTGCTTCTGAACAGCGCTGTCTCGCAAGCCCGCGACCCGGTGGCCATGGCCCTGGCCTTCAAGCTGGCCGTCGAGTCCGGCCGCCTGGCCTGGGAGGCCGGCATCATGGCCCGGCAGGACATGGCCGTGCCGAGCACGCCCGTGACGGGCCGGCCGTTCGTGCTCTGAAGCTGCTCTTGAGGCCGGGTGAGCCCCAGCGACTTCGTCAGTTCACCGAAGGGCCTTGTCGCCCACACTTGCACGCATGTGAACAAGTGATTACAGTGACAAGTGCGCACCCTCAAACGAACCCCCGAGTTCGACGAATGGCTCGGCAGTCTTCGTGACCCCCTGACCCGCATCCGCTTGGCGCGGCGGCTGGACAAGGCGCAACGTGGACTGCTGGGCGATGTGGTTCCCGTAGGCGAGGGCGTCTGGGAAATGCGCGAACATTTCGGACCCGGCTGGCGCATGTACTACCTGTGGCACCGGGACATTTTGGTGGTGATGCTGGGGGGCGGTGACAAAAGAAGCCAGGCGGCTGACATCGCAACGGCCATCGAATTGGCCCGCACCCTGGAGGATTAGCTCGATATGACCCGCAAGACCCGAATCTCAGAGCTGCCCGACTTCGACATGGCAGAGTCGCTGCAGTCGGAAGAGGATGTGGCCCTCTACCTCTCACTTGTGTTGGAAGACGGTGACGCCGCCGAGTTCACCCATGCGCTGGGCGTCGTCGCACGGGTTCGCGGCATGAGCGCAGTGGCAGAGCGCTCGGGACTCACACGCGAAGCGCTCTACAAAGCACTCAGGCCCTCATCCCAACCTCGCTTCGACACCATTCACCGGGTCTGCCAAGCCCTAGGCGTTCGCCTGGTGGCGCTCCCGCTTGCCACCCCACACTGAGGCAGCAGCATCTCCCGGTCACGGGCCGGCCGTTCGTGCTCTGAGGTCTCGCCTACTTCGCGAACAACTGCCCCAGATCGTGGAAGGCCTTGAACTCCAGCGCGTTGCCTGAGGGGTCCTTGAAGAACATGGTGGCTTGCTCGCCCACCTGGCCCTTGAAGCGCACGTGCGGCTCCACGCCAAACGGCACCCCCGCCGCGCGCACGCGCTCGGCCAACTGCTCCCAGGCGGGCATGGGCAAGACCACACCGAAGTGCGGCACCGGCACCCCCGCCCCATCGACCTTGCTCACCAACGCCGCGCCGGAGGCGCCGGGGCACAGGTGCGCCACGATCTGGTGGCCGAACAGGTTGAAATCAATCCAGTCGGGCGAGCTGCGCCCCTCGGCGCAACCCAGCACCCCGCCATAAAAGCGGCGCGCCGCCTCCAGGTCGTGAACGGGAAAGGCCAGGTGAAAAGGGGTGAGGGCAGAGGACATGGGTAAAGCTTACCTTCCCTTTTTGCCCTTTTGCGCGCCCCCCGGCCCCCCTAGCGTGGCGCTGCGGGTTCCAGCCCCAACGAGCCCAGATAAAGCGCGTTGTCCCGGTTCTTGCCCATGAGCGCATAGTCGTGAGCATTGAAGCCTAGATCGTCCTGCGCCTGCAGCGACGCGCCAGATTCCAACAAGATCTTGATCATGCGTACATCACTGTTCTGCGCCGCATGCATCAGCGTGGTCCGGCGGGTGTGCTCCAGTTTGATGAACACGCACATGCTGCCAGGGGGCCTCAGTTCCTCGGCTGACTTGTACGTTTGGCGCGCGTTGGCCTTGTGCTGGAGCAGCAGGTTCACGGCATCGTGATTGCCGGTGCCAATGGCATAGAAGAGCGTCGATTTCCCAAAGCCGTTGATGGCGTTGACAGGTACCTGCTTGCGCAACAGATATTCAAGATTGGCAAGACTGCCCAGGGCCAGCGAAAGCAGGGGTTCGGGTATGTCCTCC
>CANFQF010000055.1 GCA_947449025.1 Comamonadaceae bacterium | reverse complement strand
GGCGGTTACCTGGGATGGGCAATGCCCCTTCCTCACGGCACCCACCAATGCCCCGCCGCGACCAGCATCGGCAGCAGCTGCAGCTCGCTGTCGTAGTAGTCGGTCGTGAAGTGGGACGCGTGGGCAGCCCACAGCGTGTCGAGCAGGCCCTGGTGGTCGGCGTGGAGCAGGCAGCCGACCATCAGCGGTCCGGCCACGCTTTCGGCGAAGTAGCGACCGCCGATGGCGGTGCCGTTCAAGCGGTACATCCCGGCCAACGAGAAAGGGTCGCCGCCGCAGTCGGTCTTGAGGAATCGCACCGTGCGGTCGACCACCTGGGTCCAGCGCGGGTCGCCCGAGAAAACGCAGTCCGTGCCCCAGCGCCAGGGGTTGCGCGTGGCGTTGGCGTCGTAGTCGCCCTCCCAGGCGCTTTCGATCAGCCAGCCTGGCGAGGGGGAGGGCGCGGGGGTGTCGCAGTCGACGATAAAACCCGGTTGCAGGCCGATCAGGGGCGAGTAGTCGGCGACGATGGCCTCGATCAGGGTCAGGCAGCGGTCGACCGCCCGACCCCAGAAGGCGTCGCCGGTGGCAGCGCGAAAGCTGCGGAAGTGGCCGACCATGTGGTCCGAGGTGCGCGAGTTGGCCCGCTGCGGTCCGCGCGGCTCGCCGCTGGCGGCGAAGTTGATGGACTTCAGCGCGTCGATGCTGGCCAGCGCCTCGCGCCGGTAATCCACCTCGCCTGCGGACCCCCATTGGCGGTCGGCCATGAGCAGCGCCAGGGCCATGTCCAGGTCACCGTCGGTGGCGTTCCAGCCGTCGCCGGCGCTGCCCATGTCGGACGCCAAACGCCATTCCATCAGGTAGGCCGCTTCGGGATGGCCGTTCGAAATCCAGGCATGGGCCGGGCGGCCGCGCGCAGTGCGCAGCAGGCCGTTGAACAGGGTTTGCGCCTCGGGGTCGTGGCCGGCCATCACCACCGTGATCAGCAGCCCGTAGCCCATGCCCTCGGAGACGGTGGCATAGGCGGGGTTGGTGAAACGCACATGCAGTCCGTCGGCGATGCGCAGGCCGGCCAGTGAGCCAGCGGAGGCGGTGAAGGCGGGCGAGGGCTGCAGGTTGGCGGCCTTCCACGCGCCGTAGTTCGCACGGATGGCGTCGTCCATCGCGGTCCTGCCAAGGGGGTTGCCGGCGAGGGTGGGTGCGATGCCAAAGGGGTAGCGACCGCCGACCAAGGCGCGGCGTTCGCCGAAGGGAAAGTTCGGCTGCATGGCGCCGTCCGGCGACGCATCGGGGCTTGCGTCCGCGAGGGGCCCTGCGCCTGCATCGACAGCGGGTGCCCCGGGACTGGCGCCGCCCGCAGCCACAGAGCTCCCTGCGGAGCCCCCACTACCACCGCCGCAGGCCTCCAGGACCGTCGTGGCCGTGACGGCCAGCGCACCGGCCCGCAAAAAAGTCCGTCTCAACATCCCACCGCGTCCCTGTGAGCCGAGGTTTCGGCAACAGGGGGCGATGGTGTAGGCCTTGTCCTAGGGTGCTGTAGGCGAATGCTTGCGCAGGTATCCGGGTGTCACCGACACGTAGAAGGTGTTGCCAGGCCGGGCTCAGTCCGCCTGAAATTACATTCGCTTGCGCCGCGGCAGGATGAATTCGATCAGTTGCTCCACCCGCCGGCCGTAGGGCGGTACCAGCAGGCCGGTGGTTGCCCAGCGCGCCTGATGAAACACCGGCCGCAGCTTGGAGAAGGTCTCGAAGCCTTCGCGGCCGTGGTAGTGGCCCATGCCCGACTCGCCCACGCCGCCGAACGGCAGGTCGGCCTGGGCGACGTGAAACAGCGCGTCGTTCACGCTCACTCCGCCCGACATCACTCGCTCCAGGAGCGAGCGCAGCAAGGTCTGGTCGTGGGTGAAGGGGTAGAAGGCCAGCGGGTGCGGGCCCGCGTTGATCGTGTTGACCACCGTGTCGATCGCGTCGTAGCCGATCACAGGCAAGATGGGCCCGAAGATCTCCCGCTGCATCAGCGCGCAGTCGGCCGGCGCGTCCACCACCAGGTGGGGCGCGATTCGGTGACCGGCTTCGTCGCGCGCCGCCCCGGGCAGCAGCGGGATGACCGTGGCGCCGCGTGCTTGGGCCTCATCGAGGGCGTCGACCAGACGGCGCCAGGCCGTCGGTGAAATGATGGAGGTGTAGTCGCGGCTTTCGAGCGAGGCATAGCGGGCGGGCACGATCTCGCGCGCCATCGCGACGAAGTCCTGCACCCGGTCACGCGGCACGAAGACATGGTCGACGGTGGTGCAGATCTGCCCCGCGTTGAGGCACTTGGTATAGAGGATGCGCTCGGCTGCCAGCCGCAGGTCGAAGTCGGGGCAGACCAGCGCCGGCGAGCGGCCGCCGAGCTCCAGCGTCACCGGGCACAGATTGCGCGCGGCCGAGGCCATGACCGAGCGGCCCGTGTTGGCCGAGCCTGTGAACAGCAGGTGGTTGAAGGGAAGCTGGGAGAAGGCCGGCCCCACACCGCCGGTTTCGTCGACAAAAGCGACGACATCGGTGGGCAGATAGGCAGGCATTTCCTTTACCAGCAGGGCCGCCAGGGCGCGCGAGTTCTCACTCATCTTGACCATGGCCCGGTTGCCCGCAGCCAAGATGACCGCCAGCGGCGCGAAGCTGAGGTTAACGGGGAAGTTCCAGGGCACGATGACGCCGACCACGCCAAGCGGCTGGGGGATCACCTGGTTGCGGGCGAGGCCGAAGGCCATGCGGTCCACTGCGCGGCGGCGCGGCTTCATCCAGCTGCGCAGGTGGGACAGTGCGTGCTCGATTTCCTTGAGTGCAGGCATCACTTCGGTGAGCATGGTCTCGTGGCGCGAGCGATGGCCGTAGTCGCGGGCGATGGCCTCGCACAGCGCATCCCGGTGGTCATGCAGAAAACGCTGCAGGGCTCCCAGCCACTGTCGCCGAAGGGCCTCAGAGGGCATCGGCTCGGTGCGGCAGGCGGCGCGCTGGGTGGCCAGCAAAGCTGGCAGGTCGGGGAAGGCAGTGTCCGTCATGGTGCGTCGCTGGTCAGAGTGCCTTCATTATCAGGCGGCCCTGCTGGCAGCCAGGCTTGGCTGCCGGTTGGCCTCTTCGAGCGCCTCCAATGCGGCTTCCAGCCTTTGCGCCAGATAGGCCAGCCGGGCCTCGTGATCGGACGCGAGCCATGCCTCGGCATGGCGAAGCCGCAAGGTCTCCTGGAGGGTGAGGAATTCGCGCAAGGCTGCGTCCGACTGGCGCAGCCGCGCCATGTCGGGTTCGATCCAGGGGAAGTGGCGCTCCTGCAAAGACTGCAGTCCGAGCAAGGCTTCTTGTGCGCCCTGAGCGGCTTCCTCGGTCATGTCCGTGGAGGTGTCGCCAGCGCCCAGGGCGCTGCGCAGCGCCGCCACCCAGACCGCGTAGCGCGCCAGCGTGGCTTGGAAGGCCTTCTGCTGCGCCAAGGCCTGGCCTTGCCGTTGCTGGTGGCGAATGAGCAGCGCACTGGTGACGGCTGCCAGCAGCAGGCCCAGCAGCGATGCCAGCAGGAGAGAGAGTGGAAGGCTCACAGCCGAGTGTCACCAAGGGCGGGCGCGGTCGTTGTGGGACACCGACGAGCCTGCGTGTCCGTGCGCCTGCCTGCTTGGGCCGATGGCTTGGATGTTCAGGCTGCGCCGTAGCTGCGCAGTCGGTTGTAGAGGGTCTTGAGGCTGATGCCCAAGGTCGCGGCGGCTTGCTCGCGATGCTGGCCCAGGTGAAGCAGCGTGGCCTCGACCAGCCGCCGCTCGGCCTCGGCCAGTGAGATGCCCAGGGGCAAGGAGAGCCAGCCGACCGGGCTGACTCGCACGGGCCTGTGCCTGTCGGCCTCAGCGCACTCGCCAACGCCTGTGCTTCTGCCCGTGCTTGTGCCGGTGTTTGTGCCTGCTCCTGCAACCGGCGGTTCTGCCATGGCCATCGGCCGCACAGCGAGGTCAATGAGGCCACCGAGGCCGCTGATGGCCCTGCCCTTGGTCTGTTCGCCATCCGGCGCTGTTCGTCGCAGCAGGCTTGCCAGCAAGATCGGATCCAGCTGGGGCCCAGCGCTCAGCACCCACGCGCGTTTGAGCAGGTTGCGCAGCTCCCGCACATTGCCTGGCCAGTCCTGTGCGGCCAAGGCCGACAGGGCCGCCGCGGGGAGTTCGCGGTGCTGGCCCTCCTGATGGCCGATCTGCTCCAGCAGGTGAGACGCGATCAGCCCGATGTCGTCGCGGCGCTCGCGCAGCGGCGGCAGGGTGATCGGGAAGACGTCCAGGCGCCAGAACAGGTCTTCCCGCAGCAGGCCTTGGGCCACGGCCTGGGCCAGGTCGCGGTTGCTCGCGGCGATCACCCGCACATCGGCCGTCATCGTGCTGGTGGCACCCACCCGCATAAAGCTGCCCGATTCGAGAACCCTGAGCAGCTTGACCTGCATCGGCGGTGGCATCTCGGTGATTTCGTCCAGGAACAGTGTGCCGCCCGCCGCCTGCTCGAAAAAGCCCGGGTGCTGCCGTTCGGCGCCCGTGAAGCTGCCGCGTTCGTGCCCGAACAGTTCGCTTTCGGCCAGCTGCGGCGACAGCGCACCGCAGTTGATGGCCACGAAGGGCCGCGCGCGACGAGGGCTGCGGTCATGGAGCGTGCGCGCTACCAGCTCCTTGCCGGTGCCGCTCTCGCCGGTGATCAAGACGGTGAACTGTGTCGGTGCCACTTGCGTGATCTGGTGGTAGACCGCCTGCATCGGCGCGCTGGCGCCTACCAGCAGCCCGAAGCGGGAGACGGGAGATACGGGTGAGGCGGGTGAGACCTGGGAAAGACCCTGCGCCGCGTCTTCGGATCCGCCCTCTGGCAGGCGACCCGTCAAGGCCTCTCGCAGCTGTTGCTGGCTGAAGGGCTTGACCAGATGGCGTGGCGCGCCACCGGGCCAGTCTCGCAGCGTCGCGGGCAGGTGCGGGCTGGCGCTCATCACCACCAGCCTGGGGTGCCCCAGCAGGTCGGGCTCGTCCAGCAAGGCCAGCCCATTGCCATCGGGCAATTGAAGGTCCAGCAGCAGCAGGTCGGGCGCGTGAAGCGCCAGTTGCCGGCGCGCGTCCAGCAGCGTGCCCGCGCAGGCAGCGCTCAGCCCCTGGGCTGAAGCGACCGCGGCCACCATTCGGGCCGCGTCGGCGTCGTCTTCGACGATCAATGCATGGGTCATGGCCGGCTGGCCCTGCGATAAAGGGGCCCCACCTTAGCGGCAACGGCGGCCGCTGCGTTCGGGCTGCAACCTGCGGTAACCGCTGGCGAACCCGGGCTTGCGGCAATATTTCCGGTAACGCTTGCGGTAAGAGGTGCAGCAAGAGTTGCGGTAAGCCTTGCCGCAAGCTCGGCGCAGGCAGCGGGGGCAATCCGCTGGCGCCGTGGCACACACCACACCCGCGCCTCTGCGCCGGGTAACCAGGGGTTTCAAACATCTGGACCTGTGTCAACACGCGGCTTGCGGCACGGGGCTTGCGGCAGACCCTGAGGTGCGTTTCGTTTGCGTCGGCGGTCGCCGGGCAGGGAAAGCCCCGGGCGAGGTATGACCGCGATGATTCCTTCCTTCCGACTGGCTGCCGGTGCGGGTCAGGCCGCCAATCCGCAGCAGGCGCTGTCACCACGCCTGCAACAGGCGGTGCGCCTGTTGCAGCTGCCCTCCACCGACTATGTGCAGCTGCTGCGTCAGGCCGTCTGCGACAACCCATTTCTTGAATGGACCGACGAAGGCTGCGATGCCACTGAGCCCGGCGCTGGGTCGGACACCGAGGAGTCCGCGCGTGAAGATGACGGTGACGGTGCGGCCGAAGCAGGCGCCGCCGAGGGGAGCGAGCTCGCTGATGCCGCCGCTGATGCCGCCGCTGATGCCGCTGCTGATGCCGCCGCTGAAGTCTGGCCTTCCCCGTCGGCGGAGAGCCGCGGGTCCGGCGCTACGGGCGAAGCGCTCGAGTACCGCATGGCCTGTTCGGTGACCTTGGCCGAGCACCTGGCCAGTCAGGTGCGCCTGCTGCGTCTGCCCGCGCGCGAACGGCTGCTGGCGCTGGCCTTGGTCGATTGCCTGGACGAGGATGGTTACCTGCGCATGCCCTTGCCCGAGTTGGCTGTGGCGCTGCCCCATCTGCGGCCGGGGCCCCGGCCCCACGAGCTGGTGCTGGCACTGGCCCGCGTGCAGGCGCTCGAGCCCGCAGGCGTGGGCGCACGCAGCCTGGGCGAATGCCTGGTGCTGCAACTGCAGTCTGGCCGGGACGCGCGGGCTGACGCTACCGGGCGGGGCGTCTCCATCGCGCAGGACAGCGATGACGCCGCGCCGCGTGCTCTGACCCTCGCATTGGCTATCGCGCGCGATCACTTGCCTGCCCTGGCCGCGCGCGACCTGTCTGGCTTGGCCCGGCGGCTGGCGCAGCCGGCGGCACTGGTACAGGCCGCCTGCGAGCGCATACGCCGGCTCGACCCCCGACCCGGATCACGCATCGGCGCGGTGGCAGAGGGCGCGATCATTCCCGACGTGGTGGTACGACGGCAGCAGACGCAATGGGTGGCCCATCTCAACCCGGCGGCCCTGCCGCGACTGCAGTTGCAACAGACCTATGCCGATTGGTACACCGGCCACCGCGAACAGGGCGGCGCAGTTTTGGGTCGGCATCTGCAGGAGGCGCGCTGGACGCTGCGCAACGCGGAGCAGCGCTTTGCCACCATCCTCGCCGTGGCCCGTGCAATCTTGCAGCGACAGCACCGGTTCCTCTCTCTGGGCCCGCTGGCCTTGCGGCCCCTGGCCCTGCGTGAGATCGCGCAGGCGGTCGGCGTGCACGAGTCCACCGTGTCGCGGGTCACGCACCAGAAGTACATGGCCACGCCCTGTGGCCTGTTCGAGCTGCGTTTCTTTTTCTCCCGTGGCCTGGCCACCGACAGCGGCGGTCACTGCTCGCCCACCGCGGTGCGCGGCTTGATCCGCGCGCTGGTCGAAAGCGAGCCGAGTCAGGCGCCGCTGTCCGATGTGGACCTGGCCCGCATGCTGGCCGCCCAAGGGCTTCGAGTGGCCCGCCGCACCGTCACCAAGTACCGGCAACAACTGCGGATCGAGCCCGCGCTTCGGCGCGGCCCATCCATTCGCTAGACTCGGGCGTGCCGGCCCTGGTGCCGGTGATCGTTCCCATGTCGCCCCAGCCCACCCCCCGCGCCGCACCCACCGAGTCCGAGTGGGTCGAGGCTGAACTGGTCCGCACGCTGATGCGGGCAGCCCACCAGTCGCAGTTCGCGGCCTGGGTGTTCATTCCCGTCTATCTGGCGCTGCTGGCCACCAGTGGCAGCGTTGTGACCCTGTTGCTCTGGGGCGCGGCCGCGGTGGCTTTGAGCGCGCTGCGGTCTGCGGTCTTGCTGCGGTTCGAGCGGCGGCTGTCTGCAGCCGATTCGTCCACCGTGCTGGACTTCCACCGGCGCACCGAATGGCTCTGGCCAGCGACCGGCCTCACCTGGGGGCTGGCGCCCATTCTGTTCTTCGAGCGCACACCGCTGGCCTACCAGTTTGGCGCTTGGCTTACCTTGTCTGTCATGGCCATGGTGACGGTGAGCCTGTTGTCGCCGCATCTGCGCACGGCCCGACATTTCATCCACCCGCTGCTGGGAGGCGCCCTGGCGGCGGTCGTGTGGCGAGTGAGCCTGGATCTGGCGCTGGACGCGCCGCTGGTGGACTACTGGCTGGTGCTGTTCCTGCTGCTGTTTTGGCTGTTGCTGCTGCAGGCTGCTCGGCGACAGCACCTGACTCACCGACGCAATTTCGAACTCCAGTTTCGCAACACACAACTGATCAACTCTTTGACCCGCCAAACGCAGGCGGCGCTCAATGCGGTCGAGACCAAGAACCGCTTTCTGGCCAGTGCTGCACACGACATCCGCCAGCCGGTGCATGCGTTGCAGCTGTACGCGGACTGGCTGGCGTCTGAGCCGGAGATGGTGCGTGAGATCGCGCCCAAGATCGTCCAGTCGACCCAGGCGGTGAACACGCTGTTCGATTCGCTGTTTGATCTGGTGCGACTGGACTCGGGCCATATCCGGCTGCAGGTCGAGGACCTGTCTCTGGACGCCTTGCTCTCCGAGTTGGAGCTGCAGTACCAGCCTCTGGCGCAGGCCAAGGGCCTGACGCTGCGGGTGCGTCGGGCTGGGCCGTTGGCCGGGGGCAGCGCGCACTCCGATCCCTTGCTCTTACGTCGAATCGCAGGGAACCTGGTGGCCAACGCGGTCAAGTACACCGAGCGCGGCGGCGTGCTGGTTGCGGTTCGCCCGGGCGTCGCTGGCGACAGAGGGCCGGTGCTGGAGGTCTGGGATACCGGTGTGGGCATCGCGCCCGCGCATCAAAAGGAAATCTTCCGCGAGTTCTACAAGGTGCACCTGCACCAAGGCACCGAAGATGGCTTTGGTCTGGGTCTCTACATCGTCTCGCGTCTGTGCCACATCCTGGGTCATGAGGTGAGCCTGGCTTCGCGTCCGGGACGCGGCAGCGTGTTTCGCCTCGCCATCACACCGACCGACCCTGCACATGCGGCGGCGCGTGCGGCCAGTATTCAGTAGTCAAAAAAAAGAGAACCATCTTCGATGGCTCACGAAGCGATCTACGCTCGTGTCTTCCAATGAGCGATCCATGATCAAGTCGCTCACTAAATGACCTATCTTCGATAGCTCATAAAGCGATCGATACGGGCGATTGGCATGGCCCTCTTGCCTCTGCTCTTATGCGTTGGCGTGTCACACACAGGCGTAAAAAAACCGGCCACGCGGGCCGGTTTTCAGTTCGGGCTTGCCGCTCTCAGCTGCCCAGCAAACCGTGCACGCGTGCATAGTGAATGGTCTGCGTCCGGCTCTTCACGCCCAGACGGCGGAACAGGCGCCACAGGTGCACTTTCACTGTGTGCTCAGAGATGCCCAGCTCGTCGGCGATCTCGCGGTTGGACAGTCCCCGGTCGAGCATCACGATCAGCTGCTTCTGCCGCTTGGACAACTTGTTGTCAGTGGGCGCGAGCTCTTCGAACTGGCCATCTGCTGCCAGCAGTGCGCGCAGTGCGTTGCCGATCTCGCCGGCACCGGCCGACTTCTCCACATAGATGTCAGCGCCCGCATCCACGCACAGTTCTTCACAGTCAGAAGCAGGCGATGCGGACAGCACCGCCAGGGGTGTGTTCGGAAAGAGGTTCTTGATCTCATGCACGCCAGAAGTGCCGGTGGTATCGGGCAACTTCAGGTCAAGACAGATGAGGTCAGGCGCGCCGTGTTGGCGCACCGCTGCATCCAAACCACCCATGCGCTCAAGTTCAACAACGTTCGCACCAGGACGCAGTCGACGCATGAGCATGACGACTGCTTCACGCATCAGCGGATGGTCGTCGATGACATAAAGATTCATGGGTGGAGTGGTTTTGGGGGCCTGCATGATGGTCTCGAACGTAATAAAAGGTTTCGTTGTCCCACTTTATAGCAGAGCAGGCTTAATCCGCCTGCATCAGCAAGGACAGGGCATTCCCCAGTTCGTTCTCGGAGACTTCGTGGGGTCGTTGGATCTGGTCTGCCAGGGCACCGAGGCCTGCAGGTCCCTGGGCTCGAAGGGCGGCCACGGCCTGGCCGGCCTCCCTGGGGGACGCAAAACCTTGGCTTTGCAGCAAAACCCGCCCCCCCGGCTCGACGAGCTTGAAGTAGTGCAGCCCGTCGGTCTCCCGATACTGCTTGAAGGCGGGCAAGGCGGCTTTTTCGGTCTTTTTCGCGTCTTTTGAGGTGGTTTGGCTGGCCAGATCGCGCAGGCCGACCGCCTGGCGCAGCTGGGCCATGAACGGGCTGGCGACAGACCGGGCCCGCTCGGCGCCGCGCCGAAGGATGCGCTCGAGCTCGGCCGGGTTCTCCACCAGGGACTGGTAGCGCGCGCGCATGGGCGCGATTTCGCGGTCGATCCGCTCAAACAATAGCTGCTTGGCCTCGCCCCAGGCAATACCTTCGGCATAGGCGCGGCGCAGGCTCTCGGTCTCTTCCGGGGTGGCGAAGGCCTGATAGATTTGGAACAGGGCCGAGCCCTCGGTGTCCTTGGGCTCACCCGGCGCGCGCGAGTCGGTCACGATGCCGGCGATTTGTTTGCGAATCTGGGCCGCCGGCGTGAACAAACCGATGGTGTTGTCGTAGCTTTTGGACATCTTGCGGCCGTCCAGGCCCGGCAAGGTGGCCACCGATTCGTCCACCGCCGCCTCCGGCAGGGTGAAATGCGGGCCGTACAGGTGGTTGAAGCTGGCAGCCATGTCGCGCGCCATCTCGATGTGCTGGATCTGGTCGCGCCCGACCGGCACCTTGTGCGCGTTGAACATGATGATGTCCGCGGCCATCAGGACGGGGTACATGAACAGGCCCGCGGTCACATCGGTATCGGGGTCGGTGCCCGCCCCATGGTTCTTGTCGACCGCAGCCTTGTAGGCATGAGCGCGGTTGAGGAGCCCCTTGCCGCAGACGCAGGTGAGGAACCAGGTCAGCTCCGGGATCTCGGGAATGTCGGACTGGCGATAGAAGAACACCTGCTCCGGGTCCAGCCCGGCGGCCAGCCAGCAGGCGGCAATTTCCAGCGTGGAGCGCTGGATGCGGGCCGGGTCGTCGCACTTGATGAGCGCGTGGTAGTCGGCCAGAAAATAGAAGTTTTGCGTACCGGGGGTGCGACTGGCCTGCACGGCGGGCCGGATCGCGCCGACGTAATTGCCCAGGTGCGGGGTGCCAGTGGTGGTGATGCCGGTGAGGTAGCGCACGGCGTCGGAGGCGGGGCGGTTCATGGAAGGCAGGTCATCCGTGAGGTGCAAAAGGTCGGGGCGATAGGGTCAGAGGGTGAGCTTGCGGGCGGTGCGGCGCTGAGGGCGTGGGATGAGCGATAAAGTATCAGCGGAAAAAATGGTCGAGCGGCGACAGCAACAGCCCCAAGGCCTCGTAGCCCAGGTTCAGGAGGGGGTTGAGCCAGAGCTTGCCGACCACGCCGGCGACCACCAGGCCCAACACGATGAAAAACCCCCAAGGCTCGATGCGGGCCAGTGCCCGGGCGGCAGGCAGCGGCAGCAGGCCCACCAAAATCCGGCCACCGTCCAGCGGCGGCAAGGGAAAGAGGTTGAAGGCCCACATCACCAGGTTGACCCGCACGCCGGCCTTGCACAGTTCGAGGAAGAAGCGCTCGTCCACTCCGCTGCCGGCGATCACGACCAGGGCCACACCCCAGAAGACGGCCTGAATGAAGTTGGCTGCCGGGCCGGCCAGCGCCACCCAGACCATGTCACGCTTGGGGTGCCGCAACCGGCTGAAGTCCACCGGCACCGGCTTGGCGTAGCCGAAGAGGAAGCTGCCGGCAGTGGCGAAGTACAGCAGCAGCGGCATCAGCACCGTGCCCATGAGGTCGATATGGGCCAGCGGGTTGAGCGTCACCCGGCCCATGACGGTAGCGGTCATGTCGCCGAACCGGCGCGCCGCATAGCCGTGCGCCGCCTCGTGCAGGGTGATGGCGAAGAGGACAGGCAGGGCGTAGACCGCGACGGTCTGGATCAGGGCGTTGGCATCCACGGTAGGGATTGTCTCAGACGGCCGGGCGGCGTTCGAGGGGGGACGCCACTGCAATCAGGGGGTGTACCAGCCCCCATGGTCGTAGGCCATCAGTACGGCCGAAGTTCCCGGAGGAAGCCGCTGCGCCAGTTTGAACCCGACCGCCAGGCAGGCCGAGGTGGTCCGGCCCACCCAATAGCCCCGTTCCCTGGCCAACCAAGCCTGCGCCTCGCGCGCCTCTGATGGGTTCACCGATGCCGTCGCATGGACCAGGGACCAGTCGAGAAGGGGAGGCTTGACGCCGACGGACATTCCCTCGAGCGGATGGTCCAGAAAGATGCCTTCACGGGTGCGACAGCCCTCTGGTTCCACCAGGGTGACCGCCAGCGGATAGCCTGCTCGCCGCAAAGCGCGGCTGATTCCGGTCACGTGAGCGCCTGTGCCAGCGCAGGCCACCAGGTGCACACGCTGGACTTCTGGCCGATCAGCGAGTTGGGCCACAAGTTCGGCCCCGGTGTCGAGTTCGTGGGCATCGACACAGTCGTGATTGTTGAACTGGTCGGGGTAGTAATAGCTGCGCCCCAAGGCCCCGGCCTGCGACAGCCGCTTTTCGAGCACTTCGCGAGGCGTCTTGCCTTGGCGCATTTCGTCCTCGCCAATCATGTTCACCCCCAGCCAGCGCAGGTGCTCCCGCCGGGCCAGGCTGAAAGAGAGGCCCATGGCCAGCTCCAGGGGAACGCCGACTTCCTGGCAGGCCAGTGCCAGACCGAGGCCGAAGTTGCCGCCTGTCTTCTCGATCACAGTGCTGACCCCAGGCACGATCAGCCCCCGCGCGATTCCCAGGCGAACGACGCGGCGTGCGGCGCGTGCTTTGTGGCTGCCGCCGGCCTGGTCCATCTCGAACTTCATCAGGAGTCGGGTGGCGATCTGGCGCAAGGCGGTCGCGCCGTCCGGGCTGTTGGGCAGCTGTAGTTTCTCGCCGCGGAGTGGTGTGCTGGCGTTCCTGTTTGTCGATGAGTAGGCCTCAGACATGCAGCCGCCGATAGCGCCCCGTGGGGAGCAAGATGCGTTGGCAGGCCACGAGTCCGGCGACGCACAGCCCAAGGGCAAGGCCATTCGTTGTCGACCATCCGGCGTGCGTCAGGAGTGGTGCGGGCAGGAAGGCGCCTGCTGTGGCGGCGGCAGCGGTCACAGTCTCGTGAATGCCCTGCCACCGGTGTCGTTCCCGATCCGGCGCTGCCTGCGCGAGCAGCGCGCTGCCACCCACATAGCTGAGGTTCCAGCCCAAGCCCAGAAGGAACAGCCCGCCAAGTGCCGCCTCATAGCTTGGCGCGAGGATCACACCGACCGCGGCGGCAAGCGCCAATAGAAGCAGCCCGGCACTGATCACGACCCTCAGGCCCCATTTGCCGATCAGCCAGCCAGTCACGAAGGAGGGGGCGAACATGGCCAGGACATGCAACTGAATGGCCCGCGCGGACATTTCGAAGCTGCACAAGTCCTGCAGGACGAGCGAGGTCTGGACCATCAGGAGGTTCATGACCAGATAGCCACCCGCGGCGGTCGTGATGGCCAGTGCGAGGCGTGGTCCGTCCCTGCGGCTGTGATCCGAGATCGTTGGGGCGGGGCCGGCAGCGGCCGGCGCGGTTTGCACCGCGGTCGCGGCTTCATGGGCCCGCCCAGAGGGTTGCCAGACCATCATCAGGGCCAACTGGGCGAGGCCTAACCCCATCAGTCCGCCGTAGACCCAGGCGAACTCTGAGAACCCTGGGACCTGTCGAAGACTGCTGGCCATCAGCGGTCCGGCCAGCGCCGCCAGCACGCCTCCTGCGACCACCCAGGACAGCGCCTGTGCCCGTGCCGGCTCTTGCAGACCATCGACTGCGGCGAAGCGGAAATAGTTCGCACAGGCCACGTAGCCGCCGACCAGTGCGTGGGCGAGAACCAGCCCGGCAAAGCTGTGCCCTTGGAGGGCCATCAGGCCTGCACACCCTGCCACCATGAGCAGCATCGCTGAGCCGAGAAAGACCGGCCGGCGGCCCCACTTCCGCATCAGTGCCGACACCGGATAAGTGCAGGCGAGAACGGCGGCGAACTGCACCCCATAGGGCACCGTCGCCCAAGCGGCGTCGGGGGCCAACTGCCCACCAGCCAGGGCTGCGACGGTCACCATCATGACGGCGACGGTGAGGTTGAGGGCCTGTCCGAGCGCGAGCAAGGCCGTACCCGATGAGATCCGCGCGCGCGGCTGGCGGCGGGTATTCATGGCTGCGGGTGGTAGCGACCGAGGTCGATCTGCATGTCGGACAGGTGGCAGGACAGGCGCTCTTTGCCCGTGCCCAGTCGCTTGCGCCGCACCTCCATCGGTCCGACTGCGCCGGTGTGGTCCCAGTGCGTGCCGCCGCAGGGGATGACGTGGCTGGCGCAGTGCCAGCGCCGCGCATCTTTCATGGCGGTGTCTGCGTCAGTGGTGACAGCCAGATCTCGGGTCACCAGCTCGTTGGCCGTGGACGCAATGGCAGCGATTTCTTCGGGTGTGAAGCGCTCCTCGACTGCAAAGTCAAAGCGGGCTCCGTCCTCCCGGATGTGGCAGCCCAGGGTGCGCCCGATGGCGTCGGGCCGGTGGCGCTCGATTCCCAGGTACAGCAGATGCGACGCTGTGTGGCTCACCGTGAGGCGGGCGCGCCGTGCGACGTCGATGATGACCCGCGCGCCCATGCCTTGGCGAGCCTCCAGGAGGCCTGGCCTGTCCTCGGGGAGGATGGTGTGCCAGATCACGCCGCCGACGAGGATGTCTGGAAAGTCGGGCAAGCCACAAGGGTGACCGTACATGCGCTGCGCTGAAACAAAGCGCAGCCGGCTGCCGTTATCAAGTGCCAGCACGCCCACGTCGGACTCCTGGCCGCCGCCCTCGGGATAGGCGCAGGTGGCGTCAAGCTCGATGTGGTCTGCGCCAACCCGCACGATCCGGGTCTCGGCCTGGCAGAGGAAAGGGTCTTCCTGGTACAGGCGCCGGGTATGTCGGTCGATACGCGTCATCGATGGGCTCCCCAGGCCCTTTCGGCCAGGTTTGAGGTGGTTGCACGAGTGCCGGATGCGGTGTCAGAACCCGCGTCGGTTGTTTGGTCGGATGTGGCGCGTTGCTCGACCTGCATACTGCAACGCAGAGTGACGCGTGCACCCGCGGGAACAGGTTGCGTAACCCGGCAGCCCGCACCAATGAAGACGTCGTCGCCGATGCACACCGGCCCGTAGATGCCGGCAAAGGCGCCGACCTGCACGCGGTGACCCAGCGTGGGGTGGCGCTTGCCGTCCGGGTTGGTGGCGATTCCAGTGGCACCGAGGGTTACACCCCCCAGGAGGTAGGCGTCGTCGCCGATGTCGACCGTTTCGCCAACGACAGTCCCCAGACCATGGTCGATGACCAGCCGGCGCCCGATGCGGCAGTGGGGATGTATTTCGATTCCCGAAAGTAGCTTCCCCCGGCTGGACAGAAGCAGAGCCAGTGTTTGCAGGTCCTCCGTGCTCGCGCCCGTCGAGTTGGATGCCCGTGCCAACTCGGTGAGTGCATGGGCAAGTCGGTAGTGCAGGACCGCACGGAAAGAGGTGTAGCCGCGAAGGACGGTGGCGACCGAGCCGTGGCACGCGGGGTCTTTTCCCGCATACGCCTGGGCGTCCTCCTCAACCTGCCCGGTGACCCAGCGCAGGAGCGGGCTGTCTTCGAGCGTTCTTGTGACTGTCGCTGGGCCGCATTCCCACAGTGCGGCCCGCAGCAGGGTGTTGATTTCTGTTTGGGTCTCCATGCACCGACGCCCCTTCATGGCTCGCCCTTAAGGGGCGGGGGCAGTCTGTGGCAAAGGGCACGCGAATCATTGCGTCGGGATGACGGCCAGCCTCCCGGCTGAGTGGCCGGGCAGGCCCGGGTGGGAGCGCTGGCCCTTTGGCGTCAAAGGCCGAGCAGACCGACGTCCCCGCCACCTTCCCGCATCACCACCGCCTCCCCGCCGTTCCCCATCGGCGTGAGGTCTACCACGGTGGTCGGCAGGTGAGGGCAGGCGCCGGCATCGATGACGGCGGCCAGGGCGTGCTCGAAGCGGTCGCGGATCTCATGCGCGTCATTGAGCGGGTCGGTCTCGCCCGGCGGGATCAGGGTGGCGGCCAGCAGCGGGCCGTCGTGCAGGGCCAGCAGCGCCTGCAGCGCCGCATGCCCGGGTACCCGCAGGCCGATGGTCTTGCGCTGTGGGTGGCTGACCCGACGCGGGACTTCCTTGGTGGCTTCGAGGATGAAGGTAAACGCGCCCGGAGTGGCGGCCTTGAGCAGCCGGTACTGTCGGTTGTCGACCCGGGCGTAGTTGGCCAGCTCACTGAGGTCGCGGCACAGCAGGGTGAGGTGGTGTTTGTCATCCACCTGCCGCACCTGGCGCAAGCGCTCGACCGCCGCTTTGTCGTCGAGGTGGCAGACCAGGGCATAGGATGAGTCGGTGGGCACGGCCAGCACGCCGCCGGAGGCGAGCAGTGCGACTGCCTGCTTGAGCAGCCGGGGCTGCGGGTTGTCGGGATGCACCTCGAAGTATTGCGCCATAGCGCGAGTATCGGGCAGGCCCGGTGCAGGGCTGGCGACGCGTTCGGGCCGGCCTGCCTTGCGAGGCGGGGCAAGCGCTCAGCGGCGCTGCTGGTAGAGCGTGAGCAGCGCGCTGCCGATGCCGCACAGGGCGACGATGCCCATCCCCACGACGGCCCAGGCGTCTGGGACCGCTCCGGTCGCGACCCAGCCGGCCAGCACCGCAAAGGCGATCTGCGAATAGGTGAAGGGCATGACCTGGGTGGCCGGTACCCGCTGGAAGGCCATCACCCACAGCATGTGCCCCAAGGTCGCCGTCAAACCGAGCACCACCGCCAGTCCCCAGACCCAACCGGGGAGGTGTGACATGTCGACCAGCACCAGGGCAGGCAGTGCCAGGGCGGTGCAGGTGAGGCTGGTGTACAGGTTCGTCGTGACCGGATGCTCGGTTCGCGAAAGCCGGCTGGTGAGCAGTTGGAAGGCGGTGTTGAAGACCACCTGGCTGAATGGCAGCAGCATGGCCCAGCGGAAGTCCTCTGTGCCCGGCCGGATGATGATCAGGGTGCCCGCGAAGCCACCGAGGAGGAGAAGCCAGCGCAGCGGCGGGACCATCTCTTTAAACAGCAGGCCCGCCATTGCGGTCACGGCCATGGGGGTGATCATCATGATGGCGGTCATTTCGCCAACGGTGATGAAGCGCAGGCTGGCGAACAGGCAGGATGTGCCCATGATCAGAGCCATGCCGCGCAAGATCTGCAGCCCCCGCTGCTCGGTCTGGAACATGGCTCGCCCTCGGAGCGGCACCGCCAGCAGACCGGTGGCGACAGCCTGCACCGCGAATCGGACGAAGACCACGGCCAACAGCGGTGCGCCGGCGCGCAGCACCACCTGGGAGAGGGTGTCGGAAGTGGCGAACACGGCCACGCCGAAGATCGCCAGCGCCAAACCGGCCCGTTGGCGTCGCTGACTCACGTTGCGGGCCTGTGCTCCGGCCGGTTCACTGCACCCGTTCCGCGAGCAGTTCCCAAACCGGCGTCAACTGGCCGGGCAGCAAGGGCAATTTGCCCAGATCTGTGTGGCTTTCCTCGGGGCTGTGAAAGTCGCTGCCGCGCGAGGCGGCCAGACCAAACTCTTGCGCGGTCTCGGCATAGCGGATGGCCTCGGCAGTGGTATGGCTGCCGGTGACCACTTCTACGCCCTGGCCGCCATGGGCCTTGAACTCGGAGAACAGGGCCCACTCTTCGTTGGCCGAGAAGGCGTAGCGCGCCGGGTGGGCAATGATCGCCAAGCCACCGGCCTGAGTGATCCAGCGCACCGCGTCCCCCAGCTGGGCCCAGCGGTGCGGCACAAAGCCCGGCTTGCCCTCGACGAGGTACTTGCGGAACACGTCCGAGGTGTCGCGGCAGGCGCCGACCTCGACCAGGAAGCGGGCGAAATGGGTGCGGGAAATCAGTTCCGGGTTGCCCACATAGCGCAGCGCGCCTTCGTAGGCGCCGGGGATGCCGACCTTGGCTAATTGCTCGGCCATCTCCATCGCGCGGGCGCCCCGTCCGCCACGGGTGGCCGACAGGCCCTGCACCAAGGCAGCGTTGTCCGGGTCGAAGCCCAGGCCAACGATGTGCACGGTGACACCGGCAAAGGTGACCGATATCTCGGCGCCTGTGAGGTAGCGCAGGCCCTGCGCCTTAGCCGCTGCCAGGGCCCGGTGCTGGCCGCCGATTTCGTCGTGGTCGGTGAGGGCCCAGAGGTCGACGCCGTTGGCTGCGGCGCGCGCGGCCAGGGCCTCGGGGGTGAGGGTGCCATCGGACACCACCGAGTGGCAGTGGAGGTCTGCATTGAGGAAGGTCACACCCCCGATTCTAGAGGGCGACCCAAACGCGAACGGGCTTCTTGGGGCCGCCAAGGGTCTGCCAAGGGTCTGCCATGTGGCCAATAAGTGGCCAATAAGTGGCCAATAAGTGGCCAATAAGTGGCCAATAAGTGGCCGCCAACCAGCCGTTCTGGGCGCTCTTGTGAGCGCCTACTTTGGTTTGCGCCGATCGGCCGGCCAAGGGTGAGACAATACGAAGTTACATGACCGCTTCCTTTTCCAACCTCGGCTTGTCTCCCAAATTGGCCCGTGCCGT
>CANFQF010000054.1 GCA_947449025.1 Comamonadaceae bacterium | reverse complement strand
GAAGAGGCCTACGCCGAGGTGGAGCAGGTCATTGACTTCCTGGATCTCTCGCCCTGGCGAAACGCGCCGATTTCGGGCCTGCCCTATGGGGTGCGCAAGGTGGTGGAGCTTGGGCGCGCGCTGTGCTGCAAGCCCGAATTGTTGTTCCTGGACGAGCCCGCCTCGGGCCTGAATCCGGAGGAAACCCGGGACCTGGCCTTCTGGATCGACGACATTCGCAGCGACCTGGGTATCACCGTGGTGATGGTCGAACACGACATGTCCCTGGTCAGCGCGGTTGCCGACCGGGTGATCTGCATGTCGCAGGGCCTGCTGCTGGCTGAAGGCACGCCCGCCCAGGTGCAGTCCGACCCCGCCGTGGTAGCAGCCTACCTGGGGGCATGACGATGAACACCAATATGCCCAGCGCCGACCAGGCACCGCTGCTGGAGGTGCGCAACCTCGAGACTTGGTACGGGCCGATCGCGGCGATGCAAGGCGTCAACCTCAGCGTGCGCTCGGGCCAGATGGTGGCAGTGCTGGGGGCCAACGGCGCCGGCAAGACGACCTTGCTCAACACCCTGGCCGGCGTGGTCGACCCCTTCAAGGGCGAGGTGCTCTGGCAGGGTGAACGCATTCATGGCCTCGACGCCGACGCGGTCTGCCGACGCGGCCTGGTGCTGGTGCCCGAGGGTCGGCAGGTCTATCCCTTCCTCAGCGTCCGCGACAACCTCGCCATGGGCGCTTTCACCCGCAAGGACGAAGCCGGCGTGCGCGAGGATCTGGCCCGCGTCCTGGGCTGGTTTCCTCGCCTGCGTGAGCGCGAGCAACAGCATGCGGGTCTGCTCTCGGGCGGCGAGCAGCAGATGCTGGCCATCGGCCGTGCCTATCTCGCAAGGCCGCAGCTGCTGATGCTGGACGAGCCCTCGCTGGGTCTGTCGCCGCTGCTCACCAAAGAAATCTTCGCCATCGTGAGCCGCATCCGGTCCGAGACCGGCACCGCCATCCTGGTGGTGGAGCAAAACGCAGCCATCGCCCTGGCGCATGCCGACGACGGCTACATCATGGAGTTGGGGCGCATCGTCGCCGCCGACAGCTGCGCCGCCCTGAGCCAGAAGGCCGATGTGCGCGAGGCCTACCTCGGAGGCCATGCGGTTCAGACAGCCAGCGGCACCGCCGCGCGCTGGAAGCGCCGGAGGACCTGGCGATGAGCGCGACGCCCATGACCGCATCCGGACCCTGGAACCCGATGGACTTTGCCGCCCGCGCAGCGCAGGCGGGCGAGTGGGGCGAGTTTCTCGGGCATGAGACCCCCGCCCGTCTGTTCCGGGCCCGCTGCCGGGAGTGGGCGGACCGCCCTGCCCTGCGCCACAAGGTGCACGGCCTGTGGCAAACAAGCACCTGGGGTCAGTACTACGAACGCGCACGCGCTGTCGGACTGGCCTTGGCCGATCTCGGGCTGGCCCGTGGCGACCGGATCTGCGTCCTCGCAGAGAACCGGCCCGAGTGGCTGTATGCCGACCTCGGGGGTCAGTGCATGGGGTTTGTGGGCAATGGCATCTACCCCACCTCGTCGCCTGACCAGGTGCGCCATGTGCTGGCCGACTCGGGCACGGTGGTCCTGTTCGTTGAGAACCAGGAGCAACTTGACAAGGTTTTGCAGGTGCGTGGCGAGTGTCCGGCACTGCGCGCAGTGGTGGTGATGGACCGCGAGGGGCTGCGCGGCTTCCAGGATCCAGCCGTCATGTTCTTCGACGACCTCATCGCCCGAGGCTTGGCGATGGGGGCGGAGCGGGCCGCTGCCTTCGAAGCCTCGATCGACGCCAGCCGCCGCGAGGACCTGGCCTTTCTGGTCTACACCTCGGGCACAACGGGCGCACCCAAGGGCGCCATGATCATGAACTGGAGCTTGATGTTCCAGATGCACACGGCCGCCCGCTACTTCGAGGTGGGCCCGGGCGACAAGTCGCTGTCCTTTCTGCCGCTGTGTCACATCGCCGAGCGCATGGCCACCGTCTTCAGCCCCTTGTCGGTCGGACTGATCGTGCACTTTCCGGAGAACGCGGGGACGGTGATGAACGACATCCGCGAGGTCGCTCCGCATCTGGTGTTTGCCCCGCCGCGCTTCTGGGAAAAGATGTACTCCCAGGTGGAGCTGTTCATGCGCGACGCCGTAGCGCCAGCCCGCTGGGCTTACCGCCAGGCACGTCAGGCCCTGGAGGTATCGGTTCAGGCGCAGGCCGAGGGCCGGCCGGCGCTGCCGCTCTCCCCCTGGGCGCGCCTGCTCCAGTGGCTGGCTCTGCGCAATGTGAAGGCCTTCCTCGGTTTGCAGAACGTGCGCACCGCGCTCACTGGCGCGGCGCCGGTTCCGCCGGACCTGATTCGCTGGTTCCTCGCCTGCGGAATCGAGCTGCGTGAATCTTTCGGCATGACCGAGACCTCGGGCGGCGCCTCCATCACCCCGCGCGGCCGGATCCGCTTGGGCTGGGCCGGCGAGCGCCTGCCTGGCACCGAGGTGCGCCTCGGTGCCGATGCCGAACTGCTGGTGCGCGGCCCCAACGTGTTCGGCGGTTACTGGAATCTGCCAGAGAGGACTGCCGAAGCCTTGGACACCGAGGGCTGGCTGCACACGGGCGACTGTGGTGAGGTGGCCGAAGACGGCTTCCTGGCGATTCGCGACCGGATCAAGGACATCATCATCACCTCGGGGGGCAAGAACATCACCCCCAGCCACATCGAGAACCTGCTCAAGTTCAGCCCCTACATCACCGACGCCGTCGTCATTGGCGACGGACGCAAGTTCCTGTCCTGCCTGGTGATGATCGACCAGGAGCATGTAGCCCGTCACGCCCAGGAGCAGCAGGTGCCCTACACCGACTTTGCCAGCCTGACCCGGGCTCCGGCGATCGTCGACCTGGTGCGATCTGAAATCGAGCGTATCAATGGGCAACTGGCGCGGGTCGAACAGATCAAGGAGTTTCGGATCATTGCCGAATTGCTCACCGCCGAAGACGAGGAGCTGACGCCGACGATGAAACTCAAACGAAAAGTGATCGCGCGCAAATACGCGAGCCTGATAGATACCATGTATCCCGCTGAGACGGCCGCTCAGTCGTGATAGTTCTGACCAAAACGGCCAAAAAGACCACCCCATCACTGGAGGAGACAACACCATGACATTTCAACGACGCACTCTTTTGGCCGGCGCCGTCCTGGCGGCCAGCCTGGGCGCCAGCAGCCTGGCCCAGGCCCAGACCCAGGGCGTGACCGACACCGAAATCGTGCTGGGTACGCACCTGGACCTCTCCGGCCCGGTTGCCGCTGGCATGCCCTCCTTGCGCAACGCCATGCAACTGCGCATTGAAGAAGTCAATGCCGCAGGCGGCATCAATGGCCGCAAAGTGCGGCTGGTCATCGAGGACAACGCCGGCCAGCCGCAGCAGGCGGTGCGGGCGGTGCAAAAGCTCACCAAGAGTGACAACGTGTTCGCCATCATCAACCCCTTCGGCTCGGGCGCCAACCTGGCCACGCTGAAGATGGTGATCGACGCCAACGTCATCCTGTGGGCACCCTGGGGCGCTTCCAACTTCATCCAGAAGACCGCCAACGGCAGCCCCCTGGTCTTCACCACCGTCCAGAACTACGACAGCACCACCGCCACCGGCATGTCCTGGGCGGCCAAGAACTGGAAGCCCCAACGCGTGGGCGTGATCTACCAGGAAGGGGCGTTTGGCGACATGGTCAAGGCCGGCGTCGCACAGGCGCAAAAAGAGGTCGGCGGCTTCACCGTCGCGGCCGAGGCCTCCTGGAAAGCCGGCGACATCGACTTCTCCTCCCAGGTCGCCAGAATGAAGGCGGCCAACGTGGACGTCATCGTGGCCGGCACCATCACCCGCGAGACCGTGGCGGTCATGGCCGAGACCAAAAAGCTGGGTTGGAATGTGAAGGTGCTAACCACCTTGCCGGGCCGCAGCAGCATCGTGATCGGGGTAGGCAAGGACGCCGTCGATGGCCTCTACGGCATTGGCGGCTGGCGCCTGCACGACGCCGCCTCCAAGGAGCCCGAGGTCGCCAAATTCCTGGCCGCCTTCAAGCAGAAGTTCAACGCGGATGCCGACGAGAACGCAGCCAACGCCTATTCGTACACCGCCTGGTTCTTGGGCGCATTGCAATCGGTAGGGCGCAATCTGACCACGGACGGCGCAGTCAAGGCGCTGCAGGCCAGCAGCCACCAGGACTTCACCACCTACGCACGCCAGAGCTTCAAGGCCAACCACGTCAACCCGGAGCTGGTCTCGATCGACCAGGTCAAGGGCGGCAAGTGGACCAAGGTCTCCGAGCCCATGAGCGGCATCATCAAGTAAGCCTTCTGGCGCCGGCCCGCCGCCGGCGCTGATCGCCCAAGACAAAGGGGCAGCCTCGGCTGCCCCTTGTCACGTCTGCCCGCGACCGTCTCAGGCTGGCGGGAGCACGCCGTCCCGTATGAAGCGCCGGTCGGCCCAGCAACTGTGTGTACCGCTGCTGATCTTGTGCGGCAGTGCGATGCGCACCACGGGCCCCGCCTCAAAGCGCTTGCAGTCGATCAACACGCACTCCGAAGTCTGAGTGTTCTCGTCAACGACGAAGCTCACCAAGTAGCCGTCGTCTTCGTCCTTCGCGGCTATACGGGGCACGAAGGGCGCCTCACTGGCGTAGCGGCCTTCGGGCAGCTGATGCGACCAGGACTGGCCGCTCACCAGATCGTGTTTGACGAAACCGTCGAAAAGAAACCAGCCCGGTTTGGCTACCGCCGAATAGGCGTAGCGGTAGGGCCGGCCTGCATAGCGCTGGTTGTACATGCCGAACTCCAACACCCGCTCGTCGAGGTGCTGCTCGGTGGTCTGGCCAGTTTTCATATTGAAGCGCCAGCGGTGCAGCTTCGGGCGGGTCATGTGCTGGTCTAGAAATCCCATGAGGTGGGCGAAGCCGCGCGGCGCATCACGCATGGGGCCAGGCTCGGGGTTTTCCTGGAAATAGCCGTCCATCACCACCTCGTCGCCCTCCTCGTAGGCATTGAGGAAGTGAAGGATGTAGGTGGGCTCGGCCTCAAACCAGCGGATGTCGTGCCCACTGCCCCGGCGCGGGATGATGCCAAAGCGCGAGGGCCGGTCATGCATCCGGGTGGCGTGAAAGCCCCCCTTCAGTGCTTCCAGGTCCCAGTGGAGGGGCAGGTCGTTGAGGATGGCGTAATGGCGTGTGAACGCCATGTCGTGCGGCAGACGCGGCCCGGGGACGGGCACCGGAACGTAATGCACCAGCTTGCCGTGGCGGTCGACCACCCCGTAGTGCATGTAGGGCGCATGCTTGGAGTAGTTGAAGAACAGCATCTCCCCGGTCGACTCGTCCACCTTGGTATGCGCCGACACTCCGTCAATCGGCGCCCAGCCGGCCAGGCCCTGGTTTTCCAGGGTATCGGGGTCGAGCAGGTAGGCCTCGCCGCATTGGTAGAAGGTCGAGACGACCTTGCCCGCATGCACCACCACATCGGTGGACGACGAGTCCTTCAGGCCCTCATGCGCACCCCAACCGGGACGCAGCGACGCGCCCGGCGGCGCCATCAGACCACCCCAGAGCGAGCGTCCCGCCTCCTGTTCGGCCTCGAAGCCGCGGGTGCGTACAAAACGATTACGGTAATCAGCCTGCCCATTGCGCAGGCTGATCAGGTGCAGCATGCCATCGCCGTCGAAGGGGTGGTAGCGGCCGATCGGGTCGTGCACCGGAATCTCGGTGTTTCGCACATAGACGCCGTCGATATCCGTCGGGATCTTTCCCTCGATAACCGCCAGGCCGGTGGCATTGACCTCACCGTACATCGGGGTCCAGGCCCCCTTCATGTAGGGGTGCTCGAGGTCACTCAGGGTGGTGACGATCGGTGGCAATTGCTCGACTTGCATGGTGTCTCCTCCAAACAGGTTCAACGGGCCATCGATCGACTTGATGCCTCTCCCTGCCTTCGGGACGATCTTAGCCCCTGAGTTCGTTTATGCAAGTGACCTGCGTTGGGCGGTCGGAAATCAGGCAAACAGCAGGGCCAGACGGTAGGTGGCAAACGAGGCCAGATAAGCCAGCGCGGTGAGGTAGCCAGCGGTCAGGGCCGGCACCCGCCATCCGCCCGTCTCGCGGCGAATGGTAGCCAGGGTGCTCAGACACATGGGCGCAAACACGTACCAGGCCAGAAGGGACAAGGCTGTGGGCAGCGACCAGTCGCGCGCAATGAGCGGCGCCAGGGCCTGGGCCGTGTCCTCGCCATGCGCAGACAGCGCGTAGACCGTGCCCAATGCGCTCACCGCCACTTCACGCGCGGCCAGGCCCGGCACCAGGGCGATGCAAATTTGCCAGTTAAAGCCGACTGGCTCGAACAACACCGCCAGAGCCCGCCCGATGATGCCGGCCAGGCTGTAGTGAATCGCCGGTTCGGTGGCACCTGCCGGTGGCGCGGGAAAACTCGCCAGAAACCACAGCAGCAAGGTGAGCACCAGGATGATCCCTCCCACCCGCTGCATGAAGATGCGGATCCGCAGCCACAGGCCCAGCGCGATGCTGCGGGGTTGGGGCCAGTGGTAGCGGGGCAGCTCCATCATCAGGGTGCGCACTTGGCCGCGCGCGGTGAAGGTTTTGAGCACCCATGCCACGGCCATGGCACCCAGGATGCCAGCGGCGTACAAGGCGAACAGGACCAGACCCTGCAGCTCGATCCATCCACCGACAAGCCGCGCAGGCACGAAGGCGCCGATCAAAAGCGCGTAGACCGGCAGACGGGCCGAGCAGGTCATGAGCGGGGCGATCAGGATGGTCACCAGCCGATCCCGCGGGTTGCTGATGGTGCGGGCCGCCATGATTCCCGGGATGGCGCAGGCAAAGCTCG
This sequence comes from Comamonadaceae bacterium, assembly GCA_947449025.1. Lineage (GTDB taxonomy): Bacteria > Pseudomonadota > Gammaproteobacteria > Burkholderiales > Burkholderiaceae_C > Ramlibacter. Next base: position 11,358 of record CANFQF010000054.1, on the reverse strand, counting down.
AGAGCAGCGGAATGAAGCTGCGGCCCGAGAGCCCCACGCTGCCCATGATCCGATCGAGCAGGAAGGCCGCACGCGGCAGGTATCCCCACTCCTCCAACACCAGGATGAAGAAAAACAGGATGACGATCTGCGGCAGAAAGGCCAGCACGCCCCCGACGCCGGCGATAAGACCGTCGATCACCAGGCTACGCGGCCAGCCGGCTGGCAGCCAGGGGCCGATGGCCTCACCGGCCAGGACAGTGGCAGCCTCAATCCACGCCTTGGGCGCCTCTGCCCAGGCGAAAACCGCCTGAAACACCAGAAAAAGCAGGACCGCCAGCAAGGCGGGGCCTATCACCGGGTGCAGCACCACCCGGTCGATGCGGTCACTGAGAAGGTGGGGCACCTCCTGGTCGAGGCCCAGGCCTTGGAGCAGGTCCGCGACCGCCTCATGGTCACCGCGCGGGTCGTGGGGGTTCACCGCGGAATCTGCGCTCGCGGGCGCTGTCTGCCAAAGCGTGCGGTCATCGAGCAGCAGGCGCAAAGGGTCGGCCCCCTCGGCCTCTACCGCCACCGTTCTCACAACCGGCAGTCCGAGCGCCTGGCTGAGGGCTTCGATGTCGATGCGCAGACCGTCTGCCTCGGCAAGATCGGCCATATTCAATGCGACGACACAGGGTAGGCCCAGCCGCTTGATGGCCAGCACCAGACGCAGGTTGCGGCGCAGGCGCGTGGCGTCGACCACGCAGACCACCAGGTCCGGGCGCTTTTCTCCCCGGGCCTGGCCATACAGCACATCGACCGTGACCTTCTCATCGGGCGAGCGCGAATTCAGGCTGTAGACGCCGGGCAGGTCCAGCAGTCGCAACGGCGTACCCCGGCGGGTGACGAAGCGACCCTCCTTGCGCTCGACGGTCACGCCGGCGTAGTTGGCGACCTTCTGCTGGCTGCCGGTGAGGCGGTTGAACAGCGCCGTCTTGCCGCAGTTGGGGTTGCCGACCAGGGCGACCAGAGGACCGCCACGGTGCACATGGACGACCGCCTCGTTCATCGCGCGAGCATCGGCCTGGGTAGCACGCGGACGCAGGCAGCCTCGGCCCGGCGCAGCGCGAAGGTGGAGTCTCCGATTCGCACGACCAGCGGGTCGCCACCGGGTTCTGCGCGCGCCAGCAGTTCGACCCGCTCCCCGTGCAGAAAACCAATCTCCTCCAGCCAGGGGCCCCACTCTGGAGCGGCCGCAGGCGCGCCGACGGAATCGACCGTCGCGATTTCCTTCAGGGGCAGATCACTCAATGCGACCTGCGTCGCAGCAACAGGGGGATGCATGGGGGTGTTGTTGGGTCGCCAGGGCGCCCGCTTCCAATTGAGAACTTTTCTCATTATCGCGGATTGCGGCAGCGCAGCTTGATCTGGAGCAATTGCCCCCACTTTTCATCGATGGGTCTGAGTCATTTCGCGGCGGCCTGCTACCCATGTCACCTGTGTGATTGTGGCCGCGGGCCTGTGCGTTCACGCTGGCGCGGGCGCGCTGCGAGGCGCGCAGGAGGAGTCATCTTGAGCACGATTCGCTTCGATGGCCGGGTGGCCATCATCACCGGCGCGGGCAAGGGCCTGGGCCGGGCCTATGCGCTGGAATTGGCCCGCCGTGGCGCCCGCCTTGTCCTGAACAACCGGCGCCGGGAAGTCGATGACCAGGGCTTGGCAGCTGTGGATCATCTGGCCACGGAGATTCGCCACAACGGTGGCGAGGCCATGGTCAATACCGACAGCGTTGAGGACCCGACCTCCGGGCAGCGGATGGTGGCACAGGCCCTGGACCAGTGGGGACGGCTGGACGTGGTGGTGAACAACGCTGGCGTAGACCGCACCGCGAGCTTCGCCAAGATGACCCTGGGGGACTACCTGGCTGCCTTCGAGATCAACTTCCACGGCTCGCTTTATCTGGCACACGCTGCCTGGGGACCGATGCGCGATGCAGGTTACGGCCGTATCGTGATGAGCACATCGTCGGCGGGTCTACATGGCGGCCATGGGCTTTCCTCCTATGCCGCAGCCAAAGCAGCCCTGATTGGGCTCACCCGCTCCCTGGCAGCCGAGGGGCGCTCGCGCGGGGTTCTGGTCAACGCGGTAGCCCCCTATGCCTTCACCCCCATGACTTCAGCGCAAATGCCGCCCGAGCTCGCAGGCCGCTTTCCTCCCGAAGCCGTCGCGCCTCTGGTCGCCTGGCTGGCGAGCGAAGCCAACACAGCGATCAGCGGCGAGTGCTTCGTCGCCGGCGGCGGTCGATTCCAGCGTGCCGCTTCTGTGGAAGGCCGGGGAGTCCTGCTGTCTGCGCAGGACAACAGCGCAGAAGGCGTCGACAGCCATCTGGATCGCTTGCGCGCGCTGGCAGACGCGCAGGAGTTTGCCAACGCAATGACCGCGTTCAGTGCCCTGAGCCAGGGGCTCGACACCTGATGCCCCTCGCCCGAACTGCTGCAGGCGCCCTGCCGGATACTCAGGGCCTATGAACCTCGTGATCAACGCCATCGGTTTTCAGCTGGCCTGGTGGGCGCTCGTCGCCGGGGTTGCGCCAGGCTACGAGGGAGCAGCGCTGGGGCTGTCCGCATTGCTTGCTGCCGCCCACCTGCGTTACTTCAGCCCGCGACCCAGACGGGAACTGGGGCTTGCTGCGGCGGCCTGGCTGCTTGGGGTTTGCGTCGATACCTTGCTTCAGGCAGGCGGCATCATCACTTTTCGCGGCATCTCCATGGGCCCGCTGAGCCCCATTTGGCTCTGGGCGCTTTGGGCACTTTTCGGCCTGACGCTAGACGCCTCCATGTCGTTTTTGCAACGCCGCCACTGGATGCTTTCGGCCCTGCTCGGGGGCATCTTCGGCCCCTTGAGCTATCTGGCGGGAGCGAAGCTAGGCGCGGCAAGCCTGGCGCCAACGCCACAAAACTTCATGGCGCTCGCAACAGCCTGGGCCATTGCGATGCCGCTTCTGATCTGGCTCGCCCGCCGAACAGACCGCTCGGGCAGCCTGGCGGGCTGAGCAGGAACTGCCGATCCCCAACCATGCCGGGGAAAAGATGCCGGGCAATAGGTGCTGGGCAACCGACGCCAGGCAGAAGATGCCTAAAAAAGCGGGCTCTGCCCCAAGTTCTTCGGGGTTCGGGGTCCCGCTTCGGGCGCCGAGCGCCTATCGAAAGCCGTAAACGGCCATCGTGGTCTCGCCTGCGCGCAAGCGCGTGAGAATCGCAGCCTCTTCCGCTTCCCGCCGCTCGCTGGCCGCTACCACTTCGGCGGCGCGGGCCTGCGGGACGACGACGACGCCGTCACGATCGCCTACCACCAGATCGCCGGCCTGAATCGCAATCTCGCCGATCAGGATCGGATGCCCGATCCAGCCGGTGGCGCCGTAGTCCTTGCCCGTTCCGCGGATGCAAAGCTCGCGGGAGAACACCGGAAAGCCCATCTCCGCCAGCAGCACCCCGTCGCGTACGCCGCCATCGATCACCAGACCGCCCAGGCCTCGTACCTGGGCCATCGTGCCCATGATTTCGCCCCAGTAACCATGCTCGTAAGCGCCCTGGGCGAACACCACCATCACATCGCCGGGCCGGGCCACTTCCAGGGCCCGGTGCAGCCAGAGGTTGTCGCCCGGCGGGCTGTGCACCGTGAGCGCGCTGCCAGCGCAGCGCATGCCCGGGTCCACCGGCTTGATGGCCGAGGGGAGCGCGCCAATCTTGCCGCCGGCCTCGTGCAAGGTGGCGGTCGGCAGCTTCGCAGCGGCCGCGACCACATCGGCCGGCAGGCGGGCGAAGTCGGCCCGGGTGGTCAATGCGGGGTCCACACGGTCTGGCTTCATGCGCCCTCCCGAGTCTGCAACTGGTGGTACTTCATCTGTTTGCGGGCCTCGTCCAGTCGCATGCCGCCGCGGACGGCCTGTCGAATGCGCTCTTCGGCCTCCTCGATGGACTCCGCCACTTTCAAGACTTCCTCCTCATGCTCCTTGGGAATCACGATCACACCGTCGGCATCGCCTTTGAGGATGTCTCCAGGGGCCACGCGCGCGTCACCGATATTGACCGGCACGCCGGTAGCCTCGACCTGCACCCGGTCCTTGCCGGTGCGCATCCAGTGGTCCTTGCTGAACACGGGGTAGCCCAGAGAGGTGCACAGGTGGGTGTCGCGGCAGATGCCGTCGATGACGGTGCCCGCGATTCCGCGGCGGTGGGCAATCTCGGTGAGGATGTCGCCCCAGACGGTGGCGTTTTCCCGCCCCCCGTTGTCCAGCACGATCACGCTGCCCGGGGGCACGTCGTCGATGTAGTCGCCCACGGTGCCCGAGGGCTTGCCCGAGGGTCCATAGAGCAGTGTCCAGGCCCGGCCGGCCATGCGAAAGCCACCATCACGGGGCTTGATCTTGTAGCACTGGCCGGCGATGCCCAGCTTGTCCAGCGCATCGCTGAGGGTGGCGGTGTCGAGCTTGGCCGCGCGCGCGACGTTGGCGTCCTGAGGGCTTGTCATTTCAGTGGTTCTCCAGCATGTGTTCGTAGTTGCCGCCCATGACCTGGCCAATGGGCGTGCCGGCCAGGATGGCCTTGGCCATGGCCGCCTCGCGGGCGACGATCATCTCGGCGGTCTCGAGCACGCGCTCGATGTCGGCGGCGGCGATGATGATGACCGCGCTGCGGTCGGCCAGCAGAAAGTCACCCGGGTGCACCGTGACCTCGCCGCCTGCCTGCGGGCCAGCGCCTAGCATCACCGGCACCTGGGTGCCCAACTCCACCACCCGGCCGCGCGCGGTGCGCGAGGTGAGGCTGCGGCTCCAAACCGGAAAGCCATAGGCGATGGCCTCGTCCACGTCACGCAGCGGCCCGTCGGCCACCACCCCGGCCACGCCGCGCATCTTGGCGCCCAGCGTGAGCAAACCGCCCCAGCAGCCAGCCTCCACACCACTGCGTTGCTCGACGACGATCACGTCGTCTGCGCCGGCCTGCTCGATCGCGGTGCAGCCCAGGTGCTTCGGGGGGCCGGGCGGCGGCTGGCCCGGGCCTACCTTCATGGTGACGGCCCGCCCAGCGATCCGGCCTTCGCCGCTGCGTTGCGGCAGGCCGGTGACGGCGCCGGGCAAGCCCAGCTTGTCCAGGGCGTCGGAGACGGCGCAGGCGTCGAGCCGGCGCAGGCGTTTTACATGGGGGTCGCTCATGGTCGTTTCACTTTCATTCGATCACTCACACGGTCATGGGGTGGACCGATCAATCCAGGGTCTTCCAGGCTGCGAAGGCCAGGCCAGTGCCAGTCAGGGCGTCGCTGCGATAGCCGGGGATGTACTCCAGCCACTCCATATCCAGGTCCCGCACCATTTCACCGACCACCAGCCAGTTGCGTATCTCGGAGCTACCGGCCTGCAACTGCTTAGGGTCCAAGGATGCCAGAGTCGCGCTGTCCTTTTCCCGGATGGCCCGGATGACGCGCTGGTCCAGTTCTTCATCGACCACAAAGTGGCTCAGGCCACCCGATGCGATCACCCCCACCCGCAGGTCCTGCGGCCACTGCGCCACCAGCTCGCGCAGCGCCCGGCCCAGGGCCACGCAGCGGCGCGGCGTGGGCTGGTTGGGGGGATCGAAGGTGTTGAGGATGACTGGGATCACCGGCAGGGCGTGGCCCTGGAGCAGGCGGCGATGGACGAACTGGAAAGCATGGCCCTCAAATTGGCCGCGCTCGAGGCCGTCCATGGCGGTGATGTCGAAGTCGCGGTCGCACAGCTGGCGGATCAGCCACTCGGCCAGGTCGGCCTTGACCGGGTACTCGCGGTCCACCTCCGGCTCGTGGCGCCACATGCGCGCAGACTTCAGCCAGCTGTCGCTCGGAGAGGCCGGCTCACGGGCGGTGTTGCGGATGGTCGGTCCGTAGAAGATGGCAATCGGCGGGTTGTTGGTGGTTCGAAACAGCTCGGTCTGGTCGTCGCCGACGATCAGCAGGACGTCCAAGCGGGCTTCGCGAATACGCCGGCCTACTTCGTCCATCGCGGCCTCGGCCGCGTCATAGCGCTCGCCCATTTTCTCCGGTGAAGCCATGGCGGCCGCGCCCGAGGGGGCTGCCGCCAGCAGTGCCTCGTAGTCGGTTTTGTTACCGGCTTTGTCGAAGTAGTGAGGGTTCTTGGTGTCAATCTCCCGGAAGCGGTGCTGCCAGTCCTCGCGCTGCGAGACCAGCATGATGCTGTGGGAGCTGCCGAAGGCGGCGACGAGTCGGGCCATGGTGTTCCTTGCGTGTCAGACGATGTGGCGGGCGCGCAGCGCCTCGATTCGATCGGGCGCGTAGCCCAGCGTGGCCAAAATGGCATCGGTCTGGTCGCCCTGGCTGGGCGCTGGGTTCATGGGCCCCTGCTCCCGCGGGTGGGCCGAGAACTGCATCGGCAGGCCCACCACCTGGATGTCCCCTAACTCCGGGTGGGCCATGTGGCGGGCGATGCCCAGGTGCCGGACCTGCTCGTCGGCAAAGACTCGGTCGATCGTATGGATCGGGCCGCAAGGCACGCCGGCGTCCAGCAGGATTTGGGTCCAGTCGGCCGTCGGACGGGTGCGGAAAATCGCCCCCACCGCCTCATTGACACGGGACCGGTTAGCGACCCGCTCCGGGTCGGAGCCAAAACCAGGCTCGTCCACGAGTTGCGGCGCGCCGACCGCCGCGCACAAGCGTTTCCACATGGTCTGGCCGATGGCGGCGACGTTGATGTAGCCGTCGGCCGTGGCGAAGACCCCGGTGGGCACAGTCAGCGGATGTTCGTTCCCCGTGGACTGGGGCACCTTGCCGTCAATCAACCACTGGGCGGCCTGGAAATCCAGCATGGCGATCTGGGCCTCCAGCAAGGAGGTGTGAACCCATTGCCCCTCGCCCGTGGCGCCCCGCTCGAGCAGGGCCGCCATGACCGCTTGGGCGCAGAAGTGTCCGGCGCACAGGTCGGCCAGCGGAATGCCCGCACGCATCGGGCCGTCGCCTGGCTTGCCTGTCACGCTCATGAGGCCACCCATGCCCTGGGCGATCGAGTCGAAGCCAGGCCAGTTGGCATACGGCCCGTCCTGGCCGAAGCCGGAGATGCTGGCGTACACGAGGCGCGGGTTGATCTGGCGCAGCGACTCGTAGTCGATGCCCAGGCGGAATTTCACATCTGGCCGGTAGTTCTCGATGAAGACATCGGCCTTTTTGACCAGCGCATGGAGAATCTCCAGTCCCTCTGGCTCCTTCATGTTGAGGGTGAGGCTTTCCTTGTTGCGGTGGAGGTTTTCGTAGTCGGCCCGGTTGTGGTCGCGGCTGCCGATCATGTCGTCGCCGCCCGGTGCGCCCGGAGGAATCTCGAGCTTGATGATGCGAGCGCCCAGGTCCGCGAAGGTACGCACCGCCGTCGGGCCGGCGCGTACGCGCGATGCGTCCAGGACGGTGAACTGTGACAGAGGACCCTTGCGCGGCGCCGTGTCTCCTGTGCGTGCGGCCGCGATGGCCCGGGCTTGTGCGAGCGTCATGCGTCAGCTCCTTGTTCCAGGGTGAAAACCGGCACCGCGGGCCCGCCTTCTGTCGCTTCAAACTTGACCTTGACCCGGTCGCCGATACGCGCACGCGCAGGGTCGCAGCCCACCAGATTGGTCATGAGGGTGACGCCTTCGTCCAGGGTGACATAGGCCAGCGTATAGGCGTCCTCGCCCTGCCCCATGGTGCTGAAGGAGTACAGCGTGCCGCCACCACTGGCCTGCACCCACTCGGTGGCCAGGCTGAGGCAGAAGGGGCAGACGTCGCGCGGGTAGTGATGGGCCTGGCCGCAGTCGGTGCAGCGTTTGACCAGCAAATGACCGGCGCTGGCTGCATCCCAATAGGGCTTGGCTTCGGGCATGACCCGGGGGGCGGCGATCTTGCGCATGTCAGAGCCTTTCCATGATGAGGGTGGCCGCGGTATGGCGCGAGGCCAGCGCACCGCCGATGCCGTTGGCCAGGGCCCAGGTGCAACCGGGCACCTGCACCGAGGGGTGGGCCTCGCCGCGCAGCTGGCGCACCGCCTCGATGACCTTGGTGATTCCGCCGCGGTTGGCGGGGTGATTGCTGCACAGCCCGCCGCCGTCGGTGTTGAACGGCAGCTTGCCCACGCCGGAAATCAGGTTGCCGTCGGCGACGAAGCGGCCGCCCTCCCCTTTGGCGCAAAAGCCCAGGTCCTCCAGCTGCATCAGCACGGTGATGGTGAAGCTGTCGTAGAGGCTGGCGTACTGAATGTCGGTCGGCGTCACCCCGGCTTCTGCGAACGCTTGGGGGCCCGACAGGGCCGCGGCCGACCAGGTCAGGTCGATCTGGCCACCCATGGCGTGCTTTGGCGCTTCGCCCGTACCGCGCACCATGACCAGGGGCCTCTTGAGCGTACGGGCAATCTCCGGTCGGGTCACGATGAGGGCGCCGCCGCCGTCACTCATGACGCAGCAATCGAGCCGGTGCAGCGGGTCGCTCACCATGGGCGAGTTGACCACGTCCTCCACGGTGACCACCTTGCGCAGCATGGCGTGTGGGTTGTGCTGGGCGTGGTGGGATGCGGCCACCTTGATCCAGGCCAGCTGCTCTGAGGTCGTGCCGAACTCGTGCATGTGGCGCTTTGCCACGACGGCGTACAGGTTCTGGGTGGCCGGGCCATAGGGCAACTCGAAAGGCAGGTCCGGGGCATCCGGGTCTGGCGGCTTGAGGGCGGTGCGAGGCGGCAGCTTGCGGCCAGCAGCCACGGCAGCCTCTGCGCTGGCCTTGGCTTCGGCCATGGCGGCGCGCGGCCGCCCGGCCAGGGTGATGAGGGCAATATTGCAGCGACCGGCAGCAATGGCCTCAGCGGCATGCGCCACATGCAGGATAGGGGCGGATCCGCCGCATTCGGTGGAATCGACATGACGCAGCTTCAGGCCCAGGTACTCGGCCATGCTGGTCGCGCCCAGGCCGGGGGCATCGCCCGCGCAGAAGTAGCCATCGATGTCGTCCTTGGTCAGGCCCGCATCGGCCAGCGCGCCACGGGCGACGTCGGCGTGCAGGCGCATGACCGACAGGCCCTCGGCCAAGCGGGTGGGATGTTCGTAGGCGCCGACGATGCAGGCCTTGCCGTTGAGACTCATGGGAATCAGGTCCTCACAATTGAAATAGTGCTCAGTCCAGGCACACGGCCACGGACTTGAGCTCGGTATAGGCCTCGACGCCCTCGCGGCCGTTCTCGCGGCCCCAGCCCGATTGCTTGTAGCCGCCAAAGGGCATCGCAAAGTCCAGGGCCACCGGCGCATTCACCCGCACATTGCCGGCGCGTAATCCGCGTGCCATACGGTGGGCGGTTTGCAGGTCCCGCGTCCAGATGCTGGCCGACAGGCCGTAGTCGGTGTCGTTGCCGCGCGCAGCCAGTTGCTCCAGGCTGTCCTCGTCGAAGACCTGGGTGCACAGCACCGGCCCGAAGATTTCCTCGCGCACTGGGCGCATCGTCGGCGTGGTGTCCACCAGCACCGTCGGCCGCATGAAAAAACCTTCGCCCGCTGCCGCTTCGCCGCCGGCCACGATGCGTGCGCCTTCAGCGAGGCCCGAGGCCACATAGGACAGCACGCGCTGGCGCTGCCGCTCGGAAATCAGCGGTCCCATTTCCATCCCGGTCACCAGGCCCGGGCCCACCTGGAGCCGGCTGGCCGCGTCGGAAATGCCCGCGATGACCTGATCGGCCACCCGCTTGTGCACAAACAGGCGCGAGCCGGCAGCGCAGACCTGACCGCTGTTGGCGAAGATGCCGCGGGCCGCCGCCGGGATGGCGCGTGCCAGGTCGGCATCGGGAAAGATGAAGACGGGCGATTTGCCGCCTAGTTCCAGGGAAACCCGCTTGAGGTTGCCTGCGGCCGCGGACAGCAGCGACTTGCCCACCGCCGTCGACCCCGTGAAGGAAATTTTGTCGACGCCAGCGTGCTCCACCAATGCCTGGCCGGCTACCGGACCCAGGCCGGTGACGATATTCACCACGCCGGGCGGAAAGCCCGCTTCCAGCACCAGCTCGCCCAGACGCAAGGCGGTCAGGGGCGTGAGCTCCGCGGGCTTGAGGATCGCGGTGCAACCGGCGGCCAGGGCGGGTGCGAGCTTGCTCACCGCCATCGGCAGGGGGACGTTCCAGGGCACGATGAGGCCAACCACACCCACCGGCTCGCGCAGGGTGTAGGTGTGCCACTCGCCAGGCAGGGAGACCTGCCGGGTCTCGCCATGGAGCTTGGTCGCCCAGCCGGCGTTGTAGCGAAGGCATTCGATGGCGGCGGCCACCTCAAACTGGCGCGCCACCATCAGCGGCTTGCCGGTGTTGAGCACCTCGAGCAGGGCCAATTCGTCTGCGTGGCGTTCCACCAGGTCGGCCAAACGATGCAGCAGGCGACTGCGTTCGGCAGGCCGCATGCGGGCCCAAGGACCGGACTCGAAGGCACGGCGTGCGGCTTGAACCGCAAGGTCGACCTCGTAGGCGCCTCCCAGAGACTCGGTGGCGATGTCGCCACCGGTCGAGGGATTGATCACCGCCTGCGTCTGGCCGTCACGTGCCAAGATCCACTGGCCGTCGACCAGCATGCGAAGCGGTGCCGACAGGATGGCCGGTGGCGTGAAGGGGGATGGGGTCATTTCGGGGTTCGCTCGATCATGTCGCTGTGTCGGGTCGCTGCGTCAAACCGATGCGTCGGCAGCCTGAAGAATCAGGTCTGAGGCCTTCTCGGCAATCATGACCGTCGCCGCATTCGTATTGGCCCCGGGAATGGTGGGCATCACTGAGGCGTCGACCACCCGCAGGCCGCGGATGCCGCGCACCCGAAGCGTCGGGTCGACCACCGCGTCCGGGCCCACGCCCATCGCGCAGGTGCCCACCGGGTGATGGGTGATGCCGCCGAGGTCGCGGATGGCAGCGTCAATCTGTGCATCGCTTTGAATCTGGCCGCCAGGAATCGTCTCTGATTCGATCAGCGAGGCCTGTGGCTCTGAGGCATAGATGCGCCGGGCGGCCCGCAAGCCCTCACGCAGGCTCTCCACGTCCCGAGAGTCGGAAAAGAGCTTGAGCTCGATTTTTGGCGGCGCCTTCGGGTCGGCCGAGCGCAGACTCAGGCGGCCCCGGCTTTTTTGCCGCAGCAGGCAAACGGTGATGTAGAAGCTGTGCTCCTTAGGCTGGACCAGCCCCGGAAACCACAGGCCGGCGTCAAAGCGCACCGGGTTGCACAAAAGCTGGATATCGGGCCGCTCGAGCTCGGGCCGGGTCTTGAGCAGGATGGTGGCACTGCAGATCTGGTCGGCAAACGGGCCCTTGCCCAAAAAGGCCCAGCGCAGCACGGAGAGGACGGCGCGATCGAACCGCAACTGGCGGATGAAAGTGATCGG
>CANFQF010000053.1 GCA_947449025.1 Comamonadaceae bacterium | reverse complement strand
CTGCTGCGAAGAAGGCTGCGGCTAAGAAGCCTGCGAAAAAGGCTGCTGCCAAGAAGCCTGCCGCGAAAAAGCCCGCTGCGAAGAAAGCTGCGAAAAAGCCCGCTGCGAAGAAAGCGAAGCCTGCCGCTGCCGCCCCTGCTGCAGCCCCGGCTCCTGCTGCCCAGACTACGCTGAGCCCCCAGGCCGCCTGGCCTTTCCCGACGGCCAGCAAGCCCTGAGCGACAGCGCGGATTTTTCCGCGTCGCCACGAAAGCCCGGCACCGCAAGGTGTCGGGCTTTTTTCATTAGCGAGCCCGGCGCCGCAAGGTGTCGGGGGGCTTCATTGGCGAGCCCGGCACCGCAAGGCTAGGGAGGGCTTTGACTTGAGAGCCAGGACCAGGCCTCAGTTCACTGCCGTTCGCCAGGGCCGCCCCAGGCCCTTGCTCTTGTCTTCTTCAGGCGGCAGATAAACGGTGGTGCGATCGATCTTGGCGTCGAAGGCCGCCAGCTCCGCGCTGGCGCTGCGGATGACCGCGCGGTCCAGCGGATGGCAGCGGCGCTGACTCAGCTTGCTCAGTTGCTCGGAGCGGGATATCTCTTGCCAGACGCCATCGGGGTCGGTCATGAGAGCGAAGGGGTTGTCTGCCGGGGTGTCAGATCGCATGAGCGAGCGCTCCTCTTTCTATGGGCCAAGGAGAAATCAAGGTCGCCGCCCTTGAGGACGGCGGTCGGACTTTGGCAGATGGGCCGTTTTCTGTAACGTCGGGCATGGGCGTGAGGAGCCGTAGGACACAGCCCGACAAGACGGAGCGGGAGCCGGCGGCTGTCTGCGACGCAGTCTGAAGGGCAGAAGGCCTCCCGCACGCGTCACCCCTGTGAGAACTGCCGGGCACAATGAGCCCATGCCCGCGACACCCGCCTTCATCGCCCCCACCCTCCATGACGATCCCGCGCAAGCGTTGGCGCAGGTCCGACAGATCTACAGCCAGCAGGTGAGTCACCTGCGCGAGGCGGTTGCACGCTTCGCCGCTGGCGAGACGCTGGCCAGCCGGGTGCGCGCCTGCTACCCCTATGTGCGCATCGAGGTTGCCAGCAGCCTGCGACCGCAGGCCGTCCAAGGCCAAGCCGAAGGCCAGGGCCTGTCCTACGGCTTTGCCGCCAGTGCGGGCCGTTACGAAACCACGCTGACGCGGCCCGACCTGTACGGCAACTACCTGCTGGAACAGTTCCGGCTCATTCGCCAAAACCATGGCGTGCAGTTGGAGGTCGGCACCAGCCATGAGCCGATTCCGGTCCACTTTTCCTTCGCGGAGGGTGACCATGTCGAGGGTCAGCTCGGCGCCGACCGGCGAGCGCTGATGCGGGACCTGTTCGACCTGCCTGACCTGACTGCGATGGACGACGGCATTGCCAACGGCACGCGCGAGCCCAGACCGGGCGAGGCCCGGCCGCTGTCTCTTTTTTCGGCGCCCCGCATCGACTACTCCTTGCAGCGCCTGCGGCACTACACCGGCACCGCCCCGGACTGGTTCCAGAACTTCGTCCTGTTCACCAATTACCAGTTCTACATCGACGAGTTCGTCCGCCTCGGGCGCCAGGCCATGGCCGACCCGAGCAGCCCCTATGTCGCCTTCGTCGAGCCGGGCAATGTGGTCACCCACCGCCAGGGCCTGCCCGAGTCCGAGCGGCTGCAGGGCCCAGGAATGCCGGGCGTGGCGCCGCCCCGGCTGCCGCAGATGCCGGCCTACCACCTGCTGCGGCCCGGCCATGGTGGCATCACCATGATCAACATCGGCGTCGGTCCGGCCAATGCCAAAACCATCACCGACCATGTGGCGGTGCTGCGACCCCATGCCTGGCTGATGCTGGGGCACTGCGCCGGCCTGCGTCAGAGCCAGCAACTGGGCGACTACGTGCTGGCCCACGCTTATGTGCGCGAGGACCATGTCCTCGACGAAGACCTGCCACCCTGGGTGCCGATTCCGGCGCTCTCGGAGATCCAGCTCGCGCTCGAACGGGCGGTAGCCGATGTGAGCGGCAGTCAGGGCGAAGCACTCAAGCACATCATGCGCACCGGCACCGTGGCCAGCACCGACAACCGTAATTGGGAACTGCTTGGGGGCAACACCGCCCAGCGCCGCTTCAGCCAGAGCCGGGCAGTGGCACTGGACATGGAAAGCGCCACCATCGCCGCCAACGGCTTTCGCTTCCGGGTCCCTTATGGCACCTTGCTGTGCGTGAGCGACAAGCCCCTGCACGGCGAGATCAAGCTACCCGGCATGGCCGACCACTTCTACCGCGAGCGAGTCGACCAGCACCTGCGCATCGGCATGCGGGCGGTGGAGATCCTGCGCGAGGGCGGCAGCCAGCGGCTGCACAGTCGCAAGCTGCGCGCCTTTGACGAGGTGGCGTTCCAGTAGGCCCCGGGGGCTGAGGCGCCCAGGTGGTCTGCGGGACTCGCACCCGCATGGAACCCGGGCGAACTCAGGCCCTGTCGGCGCCCACCGCCACGGCCGGGGCCGGCGTTGCGCGCGAGGCCATGGCCTCGCCCAGACGCACTGGGCGCGCAGGTGCCCAGTCGGGTTGGAAGCTCGCCACGCCCTTCGGGAACAACATCACCACGGTGGAGCCAAGCAGAAACCGCCCCATCTCCTGCCCCTGGCGCAGCACCACGCTGCCCGGCTCGTAGCGCCATTGGCGCACATGACCGGTGCGAGGCGGGTTGACCACCCCGTGCCAGACGGTGGCCATGCTGCCCACGATGGTGGCGCCGACCAGCACCAGAACCATCGGCCCCTGCGCCGTCTCGAACAGGCAGACCACACGTTCGTTACGGGCGAACAGGCCGGGCACATGAAGGGCCGTGAGCGGATTGACCGAGTACAGATCGCCCGGCACGTAAATCATGCGGGTGAGCGTGCCTTCGCAGGGCATGTGAATGCGGTGATAGTCGCGCGGCGACAAGTACAGGGTGGCGAACTCCCCACCGTCAAAACGCCGGGCCAGCGCCTCGTCGCCAGCGAGCAGGGCCTGCGCGCTGTAGCTGTGGCCCTTGGCCTGGAAGATCTGTCCCTGCTCGATGGGCCCGAACTGGCTGATCGCGCCGTCGACCGGGCAGATGAAGGGCGCAGCCACCATCGGCCTTGCACCCGGGCGCAGCGCGCGGGTAAAGAACTCGTTGAAAGTCGGGTAGGCGTCGATGCGGGGGTCGGCTGCCTCGCTCATGTCGACCCGGTAGCGGACGACAAATCGCCCGATAGCCGCCCGCGTCACCGGACCGCCGCGCCAATCGGCGAAGGCGCCCATGAGGCGGGTCAGGAGGCGTTTGGGCAGCAGGTGCTGCAAGGTGATGGAAAAAGGTGGCACGTGGAAATTCTAAGTGCCGGGCAGGTGCCTGCCGCGCTGGGCCACAATGGTGCCCGCATGCCTGATATGACCCCCCTGTTCGAGGTCCGCCACCTGACCAAGCGCTTCGGCGATACCACGGTGGTTGACGACCTCTCCTTCGACATCGCGCCTGGCGAGTGCCTGGGTGTGATCGGCCCCAATGGCGCCGGCAAGACCACCACCATCCGCATGTGCCTGGGCCTGACCGCACCCGGCAGCGGAGAGATACGCGCCTTGGGCCTGTCCATGCCGCGCGACGCCCTGGCGATCAAGCAGCAACTCGGAGTGGTCGCCCAGTTCGACACCCTGGACCCGGACTTCACCTGCGCCGAGAACCTGCTGGTCTACGGCCGCTACTTCGGATTGCGCGCCGCCGACGTCCGCAGCCGCATCCCGGAGCTGCTGGAGTTCGCCGCCCTCTCGCACAAGGCCGACGCCAAGCCCAGCCAACTCTCTGGCGGCATGCGGCGGCGGCTTTCGCTGGCGCGGGCCCTTGTCAATGACCCTCGCCTCCTGATGCTGGACGAGCCCACCACCGGCCTCGACCCGCAGGCCCGTCACCTGATGTGGGAGCGGCTGCAACTGCTGCTGCAACAGGGCAAGTCCATCTTGCTGACCACTCACTTCATGGACGAGGCCGAGCGCCTGTGCACCCGGCTGCTGGTGATGGACCATGGCCGCAAGATCGCCGAGGGCGCGCCGCGCGCACTGATCGCCGAGCACCTGGAGCCCGACGTGGTCGAGGCCTTTGGCAACGGCGCCCTGGCCTTGGTCAATTCCCCCTTGCGACAGATGGCGCAGCGGGTGGAGGTGAGCGGCGAGACCGTGTTTTTCTACACACAGGACGCAAGAGCCCTGCTGGAGGCGCTGGGCGCCTACCCTGGCCTGCGTACCCTGCACCGCCCGGCCAATCTTGAGGACTTGTTCCTCAAGCTCACCGGCCGCCAGATCCGCGAGGAAGGTTGACATGTCCGCCCCCACTTCCGCTCCGAGCCTGTGGCGACGGCCCGACCTGTCGGCCCGCTGGTGGCCCGTCTTCATGCGCAACCTGCTGGTTTGGCGCAAGCTGGCTGTGCCCAGCCTGATCGGCAACATCGCCGAGCCGCTGATGTGGCTGGTGGCCTTCGGCTACGGCATGGGCGCCCTGGTCGGCCAGGTTCGCATCGGCAATGAGCAGGTGCCTTACCTGGTCTTCCTGGCCAGCGGCTCGGTCTGCATGAGCGCGATGAACGCCGCCTCCTTCGAGGCGCTCTACTCGGCCTTCTCCCGCATGCATGTGCAAAAGACCTGGGACGGCATCATGAACGCGCCGGTCACCCTGGATAACGTGCTTATGGCCGAGATGCTCTGGGCAGCCTGGAAGTCGGTCTTCACCGTGACGGCGATCCTGCTGGTGATGGTGGCGCTGGGCATCAGCACCAGCCCCAAGCTGCTAGTGGCCTGGGTCGTGCTGCTGGGGGCGGGCATCACCTTCTCCTGCATCGCGCTCATCTTCAACGCCATGGCCAAGGGCTACGACTTCTTCACCTACTACTTCACCCTGGGCCTCACGCCGATGATGTTCCTCTCGGGTGTGTTCTTCCCGCTCGAGCAGTTGCCCGAGGGGGTGCGCTGGGTCGCCGGCTGGTTGCCGCTGACCGCGGCGGTGGAGTTGGTGCGCCCCATGTTCCTGGACCACTGGCCCAGCCAGCCGCTGCGCCACCTGCTGGTGCTGGGCGTGTACGCGGTCGGGGGCTTCTGGCTGGCCTTGGGTTTGACCCGCAAGCGCTTCCAGGCCTGACCCTGGGCAGACCCGAAGCCCCTGAACGGGCCAGTCCCGCGCCAGTACGCGTGTCAAAGGGGGACAATCCGCGCCATGTCCGATGCGCTCCACCCCTACGCCGCCCTCACCCCTGACGCGGTGATGGACGCGCTGTCTTCCATCGGTCTGTGGGGCGACGGCCGTCTGACAGCCCTGTCTTCCTATGAAAACCGGGTCTACCAGATCGGTCTGGACCAGCCCGTCGACGACCACGCGCAAGTGGTCGCCAAGTTCTACCGGCCCGGCCGCTGGAGCGAGGACTCCATCCTCGAGGAGCATGCCTTCGCCGCCGAGCTGGCAGCTGCCGAGGTACCGGCCGTGGCGCCGCTGGTGGTGCAGGGGCGCACGCTTCACCACCACGCGGGCTTTGCCTTCAGCGTGAGTCCGCGTCGCGGCGGGCGCACGCCTGAACTCGACGACACCGAGGTGCTGGAGTGGATCGGCCGCTTTCTTGCACGCATCCACGTGGTGGGAGAAGCCCAGCCTTTCAAACATCGGCCGACGCTCGACCTGGCGAGCTTCGCCATCGAGCCGCGCGACTGGCTGCTGGCCCACGACGCCATTCCTCTCGACGTTGGCTCGACCTGGGAGCGCCTGTGCAACGAGGCGATCGCAGCAGCGGGCGCCGCGCTGTCAGCCCTGTCGCCCCAACACCTGCGCCTGCACGGCGACTGCCACCCCGGCAACATCCTGTGGACGCCAGACCAGGGCCCGCATTTCGTCGACCTGGACGACGCCCGCATGGGCCCGGCAGTCCAAGACCTGTGGATGCTGCAGTCGGGCGATCGCGCGCAGCGCCAGCGCCAGCTGGGCGCGCTGGTCGATGGCTATGAGCAGTTTCGCGAGTTCGACCGGCGCGAGCTGGCCCTCATTGAGCCGCTGCGCACCCTGCGCCTGATTCACTACAGCGCCTGGCTGGCCCGCCGCTGGGACGACCCGGCCTTCCCCCGCGCCTTCCCCTGGTTTGGCAGTAGCGACTACTGGAAGGGCCAGTGCCAGATGCTCGAGGACCAGCTCGAGGCGATGGCCGAGGAGCCGCTGGTGGTGTGATGCGGCCACGTACGCCCGCGCCACCAAGCACGGCCTCCGCGCTGCCTCCGCGCTGCGCTCGAAACGGCAGCGGGCTAGTTGCCCGCTGCAGGGCCGACCTCAGACCAGCAGGGCGTTGACCCGCTTCACATACGCCGCCGGGTCCTCTGGCAGGCCGCCCTCGGCCAGCACCGCTTGGTCGAACAGGATGTGCGCAAGGTCATGAAAGTGCACCGAGCCGTCCAGCTTTTTGACCAGTGCGTGATCGGGATTGACCTCCAGCACCGGCTTGGTCTCGGGCGCCTTCTGGCCCGCCTGTTTGAGCATTCGTGACAGCTGCAGGCTCATGCCGTCGTCCTGTACCACCAGGCAGGCGGGCGAATCAACCAGGCGTGCGGTCACGCGCACATCCTCGGCGCGGTCCTTGAGCGCTTCCTTCAGCTTGGCCAGCACCGGCTTGAAGGCCTCGGCGGCTTCCTCGGCGGCCTTTTTCTCGGCCTCGTCCTGCAGCGTGCCGAGATCGACCGCACCCTTGGCCACGGACTGCAACGGCGTGCCATCGAACTCGGGCAGGTGGCCCAGGGCCCACTCGTCGACCCGGTCAGCCAGGAGCAGCACCTCGATACCCTTTTTGCGGAACACCTCCAGCTGCGGGCTGTTCTTGGCTGCGGCCAGGGTGTCGGCGGTGATGTAGTAGATGGCCTCCTGGCCTTCCTTCATGCGCGCCTTGTAGTCGGCCAGGGACACGCTGGCCGTGTCGAAAGTGGTGGAGGCAAACCGCAGCAGCTTGGCAATGCGCTCGCGGTTGGCGTAATCCTCGCCCAGTCCTTCCTTGAGCACCGCGCCGAACTCGGCGTAGAACTTGCCGTACTTGGCTTTGTCCTCCTCGGAGGCGGCCTCGTCCTTCTCGTGCTTGGCGAGGTCCTCCAGCATCGAAAGCACCCGCTTGGTCGAACCCTCGCGAATGGCGCGCACGTCACGGCTTTCCTGGAGCAGCTCGCGCGAAACATTGAGGGGCAGGTCGGCCGAGTCGATCACGCCCTTGACGAAGCGCAGGTACACAGGCATCAGCGCTTCGGCGTCATCCATGATGAAGACGCGCTTGACATAGAGCTTGACCCCGGCCTTCTTGTCACGGTTCCACAGGTCGAAGGGGGCACGCTGCGGGATGAACAGGAGCTGCGTGTATTCGGTCGATCCCTCCACCTTGTTGTGGGCCCAGGACAGCGGGGCTTCGTGGTCGTGGCTGATCGCCTTATAAAAATCGGCGTACTGCTCGGGCGTGATGTCCTTTTTGGCCCGGGTCCACAGCGCACTCGCCTGGTTGACGGTTTCCCACTCGTCGGTGGTCACCATCTCGCCGGGCTGCTCGTTCTCGCCCTCTTTCCACTCCTCCTTGCGCATGCGAATGGGCAGGGCGATGTGGTCGGAGTACTTGCCGATGATGTCCTTGAGGCGCCAGGTGGAAAGGTACTCGGACGCGTCCTCGCGCAGGTGCAAGGTGATGGCGGTGCCCCGCGCGGCGCGGGTGATGTCATCGACCTCGAAGTCGCCACTGCCCCCGCTGACCCAGCGCACGCCCGCTTCAGGCGGGAGACCGGCGCGGCGCGACTCGACGGAGATGCGGTCGGCCACGATGAAACCGGAGTAAAAGCCCACCCCGAACTGGCCAATGAGCTGGCCCTGCTCGCTGGCATTGGACTTTTGCGCGTCCGACAGGCGCGAGACGAAGTCGCGGGTGCCAGATTTGGCAATCGTGCCCAGGTTGTCGATCGCCTCCTGGCGTGACAGACCGATGCCGTTGTCGGTGATGGTGAGCGTGCCGGCTTGCTTGTCGAAGGCGACGCGCACCGCCAGCTCGGGCTGGTCTTCATACAGGGCCGAGTTGTCCAGCGCCTCAAAGCGCAGCTTGTCGCAGGCGTCCGAGGCGTTGGACACCAGTTCCCGCAGGAAAATTTCCTTGTTGGAGTAGAGGGAGTGCGTGACCAGGTGGAGCAGCTGCGCCACTTCGGCCTGGAAGGAAAGGGTCTGTTTTTGGGTCATGGCTCTCTTCATTCGTGGGTTGCCGGGCGCCAGGTGACGGCGCTCCCAGGCGTACCGCCTGAGGTAGGGACGGGTCCGGCGAATTTCAAGCCCGGGGGCCTCAGAACCGCTCGCCCGGCCCCAGGTAACGCCACTGCCCCATGGGCAGCTGGCCCAGCACCACCCGTCCGATACGGACCCGCTTGAGGCCCACCACCTGCAGCCCGACCGCCTCACACATGCGGCGGATCTGGCGCTTGCGGCCCTCCTGGAGCACGAAGCGCAACTGCTCCGGGTTCTGCCAGTCGACCCGCGCGGGCTTGAGCTGCTTGCCGTCCAGAGACAGTCCGTGGCGAAGCCGGGCCAGCGACTCGCGCGGGAAGGCGCGCTGCACATCGACTGTCACAGCGCCGAAGTTCACCCGCACCAGGTACTCCTTCTCGACCTCGGAGTCCTCGCCGATCAGGTGGCGCGCGACACGGCCGTCCTGGGTCAGGACCAGCAAACCGGTCGAGTCGATGTCCAGCCGGCCCGCGGGCGCCAGGCCGCGCAATTGGGCCGGCGTGAAACGCAGATGCGAAGGGTCACCGCGCCAGTGGCTGCGCCCCTGGACCAGGGTGACCGCCGGCTGGTGCCCGTCCTCGGCCTGGCCGCTCACATAGCCCACAGGCTTGTGCAGCAGCACCGTCACGCGCTGCTCCTGCTGGCCGCGGGCGGCCGGGTCCACCTCAATGCGCGCCTGCGGCCCCACCTGCAAACCCATGGCCGCGACCTGACCGTCGACCCGCACCCAACCGCGGGCGATCCATTCATCGGCCTCGCGGCGGGAGCACAAGCCAAGCTCAGCCAAGCGCTTGTTGAGTCGGGTGGTGGGTTCGGGGCTGTGATTCATGACAGTCGGGGGATTATCGTTTTCCCGCGGGGCGGCCTCCCGACGGGCCTACCGGGCGTCCAATGGCGGGCCTGCGCCGCAGGGCTGATTGGAGCGCACCATGCACCGCCTACCGCCCTTTCCCTCCAGCCGACGCGTCTGCGTCGGTACCCATCTGGTCTCGCGTCCGCCATTCACGGACGGGCGGATCGCGGCTGACCCGCCTGAATCCTCCCCCCCGACAGCCGTCTCTGCGATGCCGCAGGCTCCTGCGGGCGCGGCCGATCCACCCGGGGCGCAGCAAGGACGCCCTCCCTTGGCCATGGGGCGCATCGGCCATGCCGCGCTGGTGGCGGGGCTGGCGCAAGGCGGGCCGCTGGGCCTGTCCTTCGCGCTCTGCGCGCTGGCCCGCGCCCAGGGCCAACCCCATGTCAAGGTGCTGGCGGGCTTCCTGCCACTGGTTGCGGCCCTGGCGACCGCGCCGGGGGAGCAGGCAATGCGAGCCCAGTTGGGGTCCGAGGCCACGCTGCCAGCACAGCCCACGCTGGCCCATGACGCCATTCCCGGGCTGGCGCTTTTCTTGGCCAACCTGGCCTGGCAGCGGCTGCCCGGCCCCGCGCGCCCACCCGCCGCGTCGGCCGCCGGGCTGGCGGCCACGGTGGCCATCTCGGTGCTCGGTTCGTTGGGCGGGGGCGCCCTGTCCGAGGCCCGGTCGCAGGCCGACCCGGCGCCGCCCGGCACGCCGCCTACGCCCGCCCTGCACAAGGGCATGGGGCGTGCGCTCAGCCTGCTGCCGCTGGTGCTTTGGCTTCAGGTGCCGGCTTGCCTGGCCACCGCCGGTCGGACCGCCCCGCGCTGGAGCGGGCTGGCGGGCACCGGCTTGGCCTGCGCCGGCTGGACCTTCCGGCGACTGCTCACCACCCCGCCGGAGCGTCCGCAGCCCCCTGTATCCGCATAAGCCCTAGGGAATTTCTTGATGAAAAGCAAGACCACGGTCGCCGGCAGCACTACCATCCCGAGGTTACAAAGCGAGGAGTTCTCATGCAATTCATCAAACGTGTCATGTCCCTGGCCACCTTGGCCGTGGCCGCCACTGGCGCTTGGGCGCAGACCGCCAGCTACCCGATCCCCGACAAAACCATCACCATCATCGTGCCCTTCGTCGCTGGCGGCCCGACCGACCGCGTGGCGCGCGACCTGGCTGAGGCAATCCGCAAGCCCCTGGGCGGCGCCACCATCGTGATCGAAAACGCGGTGGGCGCGGGTGGCTCCATCGGTGCAGCCAAAGTGACGCGCGCCCAGCCCGACGGCTATACCCTGATGCTGCACCACATCAGCATGGCGACCATGCCGACCCTGGTGCGCAACATGCCCTTCAAAGTCGAAAGCGACTTCGAGTACCTGGGCATGATCAACGACGTGCCGATGACCATCATCAGCCGTCCGAACATGGAGGCCAACAACTTCAAGGAACTGGTCACCTGGGTCAACCAGAACAAGGGCAAGATCAACATCGGCAACGCCGGCATCGGTTCGGCCTCGCACCTGTGCGGCCTGCTGCTGCAAAACGCGCTCCAGGTCGACATGACCACGGTGCCGTTCTCGGGCACTGCCCCCGCGCTGGTCTCGCTGATTGGCGGCCAGATCGACCTGCTGTGCGACCAGACCACCAACACCTCGTCGCAGATCGAAGGCAAGAAGGTCAAGGGCTACGCTGTCACGACGCCCAAGCGCCTGACCACCGCCGCCCTGAAGGACCTGCCCACGCTCGATGAGGCTGGCCTCAAGGGCGTGCAGGTCACCGTCTTCCACGGCCTGTACGCACCCAAGGGCACGCCGGCTGCCATCCAGAAGCGCCTGAACGACGCCCTGAAGGTTGCCCTGAAGGACCCCGAGTTCGTCAAGAAGCAGGAAGCCCTGGGCGCTGTGGTCGTGACCGACAGCCGCGTCGAGCCTGCTGAGCACAAGAAGTTCGTCTTGTCTGAAATCGCCAAGTGGAGCCCCATCATCAAGGCCGCTGGCGTCTACGCCGACTGAGCACGACTCGGTACATGCACAAAGGCCACCCCAGGGTGGCCTTTTTAGTTTTCCGGGCCCCCCAGGGTGGCCTTTTTTCTTTCCCGGGCCGCCCTGGGGTGCCCATTTCACTTTCCCGGGCCACCCCAGAGGGTGGCCTTTTTACTGTCCTGCGCCGCCTGCGGGCGGCCTTGTGCATTTCCGGGCGGCCTGGCGCTCCTCACACACCCCAGGTGATTTCGTGCTGCTCTTTGGCCGCGCGGCGCAGCATGTCCATCATGGGCACGGCGCGCTGGCGCAGGCTCACGGGTGGCCGCACAGGCGCCCGCCCCTCGGCCCGGGCGGCCTCGTCCGCCTCGCGCTGACGCGCCTCTTCGAGGGCAATGGCCTGATCCAAAGCCGCCAGGGCCGCCGCCATCTGCTCAGGCAGGATGATGCCGGTGGGCCCGGGCTCCTTGCCCACGATTTCCAGCAGCCGGCGGCCATCGGACTCCAGCATGATCAGGTCGCCGGCCGCCTTGGTTTTGAACTTGTAGAGCATTCAGCGTGCGGGGTACATGTAGCCCCGGTGGAAGGGATAGTCGGATTGTGCGCCGGGCAACGCACCGGTGCGCACTTCGCCGTCTGCCCGGCTGGCCAACACTTGGTGCAAGGCCAGCCAGCCTTGCTCGAAGCCCATGGCGCAGCCCGCCAGGTAAAGGCGGTAGGCCCGAAGGATTTTTTCACCCTGCCCCGCCCCATGCGCGCGGGCCAGTACAGCCCGCGCTTCGGCCAGGCGCGCCTCCAGCGCGTCCGACCAAGCCCAGAGCGTGCGCGCGTAATGCGGCCGCAGGTTCTCGGTATCGAGCATCTCTAGCCCGCCCTGGGCCATGGCGCGCAGCACCCGGCTGCCGTGCACCAGCTCACCCCCGGGGAAGATGTAGTGGTCGATGAAGGCGCCGATTCCACTGCCCAGCTCGGTGTTGTCCACACCGCCTGCGGTAATGCCGTGGTTCATCACCAGTCCGCCAGGGCGCAGCAGGTGACGGAGCTTCGCGAAATAGCCCGGCAGCCGGGTCAGGCCCACATGCTCGAACATGCCGACTGAAGCAATGCGGTCGTAGCCCTGCGCGCTGTCCAGGTCGCGGTAGTCGCGCAGCTCGATGCGCACGCGCCCCTGCAGTCCCCGCTCGGCGATGAGGCGGGTGACATGGGCATGCTGGTGGCGTGAGAGGGTAATGCCGTGGGCATGAACCCCGTAATGCTCGGCGGCCCAAAGCAGCAGGCCGCCCCATCCGGCACCGACGTCGAGGAAGCGCTCACCAGGCCGCAGCATCAGCTTGCGGCAGATCAGGTCCAGCTTGGCCTCCTGGGCCTGGGCCAGGCCCACCCCCGGGCACTCGAAGTAGGCGCAGGAGTAGACGCGCAGAGGGTCGAGCCAGAGCGCAAAGAAGTCGTCACCGATGTCGTAGTGAAAGCGAATCTGCTGCGCATCGCGGGATCGCGTGTGCGCAAGCCAGGAGCGCAGACGCCCCCAGAGGCCCCCACATGGCCCCTCATGCACGGGCGAGCCCGGCAACAGGTGAACCGCTGCGGCCATGACCGCCCGCATGCTGCCCTGGAGTTCGGTGCGCCCCTCGACGATGTCCTCGGCCACCTGGCCAACGCGGCCTGCGGCCAGGGCGACCACCCCCGGCCAATTGGAAAAGCACAGGTTCACCTGCGCCCGGTCTGGACCGAGGCGGCGCCCGCCGGGCAACACCACGGCCAAGTCGACCGGCGCCGTGGCGAGTTGGGGTGCCATTTTGCGAACCAGGGAATCCATGGGAAATTCTGTGCATCAGGCTCGACCTCCGCAAGCCACTGGGCTGTAGGACAAGGGCGCATTCCTGCGACGAACGGGCCCCGCACGATCGGCCCGCCATAATGAGCTGTATGCCGGCCTATGCCTTCGAAGCCCTGGACGCCCAGGGCGCCACCCGCCAGGGTGTGATGGAAGCCGACACCGCACGCGCGGTGCGCACGCTGCTGCGAGCACAGGCCTTGGTGCCGCTCGATGTTCGTCCGCTTGCCGGCGCAACAACGGCCAATCTTCGCTGGATGAGCCGTCCGGTTTTCAGCGCCACCGGGCTGGCGGTGTGGACGCGCCAGCTCGCTGGACTGGTCTCCGCCGGCTTGCCGCTCGAGCGCGCGCTGACCGCCTTGGCCGAAGAGGCCGACGATGAGCGCCAGCGCGCCATGCTGGCGGCGCTGCGATCCGAGGTCAACGCAGGCGCCCCCTTTGCCCGGGCACTGGCGCAGTTCCCCCGTGACTTTGCCGAGGTCTATGTGGGCGTTGTCGGCGCCGGCGAGCAAAGCGGCCAGCTGGGCACGGTGCTCGAGCGCCTGGCCGACGACCTCGAGACGCAGCAGGCCCTGCGCGCGCGCCTGATGGGCGCAGCGCTCTACCCTGCCATCGTGACGATAGTCGCCATCGTGATCGTCATCTTCTTGGTGACCTATGTCGTGCCCCAGGTGGCCAGCGTGTTCATCGGCACCAAACGCAGCCTGCCGATGCTCACAAGCATGATGCTGGGTATCAGCGCCGCGGTGCGCGATTGGGGATGGTGGGCCCTGGCCGCGCTGACTGCGGCCGGCGCTGGCCTGGCACTGGCCCTGCGCAACCCCGTGCTGCGCGAGCGTTTCGACGCCGCCTGGCTGCGGCTGCCCCTGGTGGGACGGCTGGCGCGCGGCTACAACGCAGCGCGCTTTGCCAGCACCCTGGCCATGCTGGTGGCCGGTGGCGTGCCCATATTGAAGGCCTTGCAGGCCGCCGGTGAGACACTGGGCAACCGCTCCCTGCGCGCCGACGCGATGGATGCATTGGTGCTGGTGCGCGAGGGCGCGCCGCTGGCCTCCGCCCTGGCGCAAAAGCCGCGCTTTCCCGGCCTGCTGTCGATGTTCGCCCGCCTCGGCGAGCAAACAGGCCAGCTGCCGGCCATGTTGCAACGCGCCGCCGACCAACTGTCGGCCGAAGTGCAAAGGCGCGCCATGCATCTGGCAACGATTTTGGAGCCCCTGCTCATCGTCGCGATGGGCGGCGTGGTGATGGTGATCGTGCTGGCGGTGCTGCTTCCCATCATCCAGCTCAATCAGTGGGTTCACTGAATGAAGGGCACACCATGGCCGTGAGCCTGCAAGACAAGCTGGTGGTCGCGATCTCCTCGCGAGCGCTGTTCAACTTCGAAGAGGAGAACCGCTTCTTCGAAGGCGGCGACCCCGGCGCCTACATGGCGCTGCAACTGGACCGGCTGGACCTGCCGGCGCGCCCGGGCATCGCCTTTTCCTTGATCAAGAAATTGCTGGCCTTCAACGAGCCAGACCTGCAGCGGGTAGAGGTGGTCATCCTCTCGCGCAACGATCCGGTCTCGGGCATGCGGATCTTCCGTTCGGTCAAGGCCAATGAGATCGCGCTGCAGCGTGGCGTGTTCACCCAAGGCCGGCCCCCCTTTCGCTATCTCAAGCCGCTGGGCGCGCACCTGTTCCTCTCGGCCAACCACGAGGATGTGCGTGAGGCGCTCAACGCCGGCTTTCCGGCTGCACGGGTGCTCACCGAGTCGGTCCAGGCCAGCGATGCCTACCCCGATGAAGTGCGCATTGCCTTCGACGGCGATGCGGTGCTGTTTTCCGACGAAGCCGAGCGGGTCTATCAGGCTGAAGGCCTGGACGCCTTCGTCCGGCACGAGCAGTCCAAGGCCCGGGTGCCGCTGCCCGAAGGCCCCTTCAAGCCCCTGCTCGCCGCCCTGCACCGGCTGCAGCAGTCGGGTGGGCCCACCATGCGTATCCGCACCGCCCTGGTGACGGCACGCAGTGCGCCGGCGCACGAGCGCGCCATCCGCACGCTGATGGACTGGGACATTCAGGTCGATGAGGCCATGTTCCTCGGCGGCCTGCCCAAGGGGGAGTTCCTGCGTGAGTTTGAGCCGGACTTCTTCTTTGACGACCAGACGGGCCATGTCAATCATGCCGCCCGCCATGTGCCGGCCGGCCATGTCGCCGGCGGCGTGTCCAACGAGGCTTGAGCCGCCCCTGGCGCGCTGCGGATCGGCGGCCGGCCCTTAGTCTGGAGCCGAAGACAAGGGCAAAGTGCGGGCCATTGCCGCTTCCTTGGCCTCCCGCCGGGCCAGCCAGATGGTGGCTGTGGCAATGACGGCACCGCCCGCCAGCGTCCAGGCCGTGGGCAGGTCGCCGAACAGAATCCACCCCAGAAGTGACGCCCACACCAGCTCGAGGAACTTGACTGGCTGGGTGGCCGAGATATCAGCGGCCTTGAAGGCGCGCGTCATGCAGTAGTGCCCGGAGGAGCCCAGCGAGCCGCACAGCAGCAGGAGCGCCCAATGACTCGGGCTCGGCCAGATCCACGGCCCCATCAGCGCCAGCGGTAAGCTGAGGCAGGCCACAGTGAGGGTCTGCCAGGCCACGATCACCTCGGGCCGCTCGTGGCGCGCGATCGCCTTGCTCAGAAGGTAGGAGCCGGCGAAAACTGTGGTGGCAGCCAGCATCAGCAGGGTGTAGCCGCCGCCCTGTCCGGACAGACGTGGCCCGACCACCAGAAGAACCCCGCCGAGGCCCGCACAAACGGCTACCCAGCGCGCCCAGCGCATCTGCTCGCCGAGAAACAGGGAAGCCCCCACCATGATGAGAAGCGGTCCGGTAAAACTGATCGCGGTCGTGTCGGCCAGTGAGACATGGGCGACCGCCAGAAACCACAGAACCAGACCCGCTGCATGGACGGCCCCGCGCAAGAACTGGCCCGGGATGCTAAGCGGACGCCAGTGGCCCAGGCCGGTGTGCAAAACCCAGGGCAGCAAAATGAGCAAGCCGGCCAGGTAGCGCAAAAACTGGGTTTCGAAGGGGCCAATCTTGCGAGTCAACTCTCGCAGCGCCGCGTTGAGGATGGTGAACTGCAGCCCGGCCAGCGCGGCCCACAACATGCCGCGAGGGACCGGGTCGAGTCGCTCGAAGCGGGAACGCAGCAAGGCGATGCGGCGGGGCAGATGGATCGGGAACAGGGGCATAGGCAGGCTTTCGACTATAGGTGGCCCGAGCCTGGGCCGGGTTGCCGGAAGCGACAACGGCTCCGGCCCACCGTGTCCTTGCCCCTGTGCTGCGGTGCATCTCCCCGTGGCACATTCGCCGGGTCAATTGGTCGACCCCTATGCCAGGTATCGCCTTCGCCTCCGTCTCGCCGGGCTGGAAACACCTCCGAAATCACCGGGAAGACCCGGATGGCCTTGAAATGGCGCCGAATGGCCCTATCATTAGCACTCGCCGGGGATGAGTGCTAACAACGCCCTCCCCCCGCCGTGACCGGAGCCGCCTGCGCGGCCCCACTGTTGGCAAACAAGCAAAAACCCCGTCAAGGAGAACACATGGCACTGATTCCTCAGAACGATCGCGTGATCGTCGAGCGCCTCGAAAACGAAACCAAGACCGCCTCTGGCATCGTCATCCCCGACAACGCCGCCGAGAAGCCCGATCAGGGCAAGGTCACCGCTGTGGGCCCCGGCCGCCGCAATGAAAAGGGCGACCGCATCCCGATGGAACTCAAGGTCGGCGACCTCGTCCTGTTCGGCAAGTACAGCGGTCAGACCGTCAAGGTCGACGGCAAGGAACTGCTGGTCATGAAGGAAGAAGACGTCTTCGCCGTGGTCCAGAAGTAATCAAGTCAGCGATTACTTTCACCCCAATCCCCCTATTTAAAGAATTTCGGAGTCATACAAATGGCAGCTAAAGACGTAGTTTTCGGCGGTGACGCTCGCGCCCGCATGGTTGAAGGCGTGAACATCCTGGCCAACGCGGTCAAGGTCACCCTGGGCCCCAAGGGCCGTAACGTGGTGCTCGAGCGCTCCTTCGGCGCCCCCACCGTGACCAAGGACGGTGTGTCCGTGGCCAAGGAAATCGAGCTGAAAGACAAGCTCCAGAACATGGGCGCGCAGATGGTCAAGGAAGTCGCTTCCAAGACCTCCGACAACGCCGGCGACGGCACCACCACGGCCACCGTGCTGGCTCAGGCCATCGTCCGCGAAGGCATGAAGTACGTGGCCGCCGGCATGAACCCGATGGACCTCAAGCGCGGCATCGACAAGGCTGTTGAAGCCCTGATCGTTCAGCTGAAGAATGCCTCCAAGCCCACCACGACCTCCAAGGAAATCGCCCAGGTCGGCTCGATCTCCGCCAACAGCGACGTCTCCATCGGCGACATCATCGCCAACGCGATGGACAAAGTTGGCAAAGAAGGCGTGATCACCGTGGAAGACGGCAAGTCCCTGCAAAACGAACTCGACGTCGTCGAGGGCATGCAGTTCGACCGCGGCTACCTGTCGCCCTACTTCATCAACAACCCGGAGAAGCAGTCCGCCCTGCTGGACAACCCCTTCGTGCTGCTCTACGACAAGAAGATCAGCAACATCCGCGACCTGCTGCCTGCCCTGGAGCAAGTGGCCAAGTCGGGCCGTCCGCTGCTGATCATCGCTGAGGAAGTCGAAGGCGAAGCCCTGGCGACCCTGGTGGTCAACACCATCCGCGGCATCCTCAAGGTCGTGGCTGTCAAGGCACCTGGCTTCGGCGACCGCCGCAAGGCCATGCTGGAAGACATCGCCATCCTGACCGGCGGCAAGGTGATCGCTGAAGAAGTGGGCCTGACCCTCGAGAAGGTGACCCTGGCCGACCTGGGCCAAGCCAAGCGCATCGAAGTGGGCAAGGAAAACACCACCATCATCGACGGCGCTGGCGCCGCTGGCGACATCGAAGCGCGCGTGAAGCAAATCCGCGTGCAGATCGAGGAAGCCACCTCCGACTACGACCGCGAGAAGCTGCAAGAGCGCGTGGCCAAGCTGGCTGGCGGCGTGGCCGTCATCAAGGTCGGTGCTGCCACCGAAGTCGAGATGAAGGAAAAGAAGGCCCGCGTGGAAGACGCCCTGCACGCCACCCGCGCTGCCGTGGAAGAAGGCATCGTCGCCGGCGGCGGCGTGGCCCTGCTGCGCGCCAAGCAAGCTGCTGGCGCCATCAAGGGTGACAACGCCGACCAAGACGCCGGCATCAAGCTGGTGCTCAAGGCCATCGAAGCGCCCCTGCGCGAGATCGTCTACAACGCCGGTGGCGAAGCCTCCGTCGTCGTGAACGCCGTGCTGGCTGGCAAGGGCAACTACGGCTTCAACGCCGCCAACGACACCTACGGCGACATGATCGAGATGGGCATTCTGGATCCCACCAAGGTCACCCGCACCGCGCTGCAAAACGCCGCGTCCGTCGCGTCGCTGATGCTGACCACGGAGTGCATGGTCTCCGAGTCCCCCAAGGACGAGGCGCCTGCCGGCGGCGGCATGCCTGGTGGCATGGGCGGTATGGGCGATATGGGAATGTAATTGTTGCGAGGGGAAAACGCTTCGCGTTTCCCCCTCGGCTTTTACTGCCAGATCGAAGCAAAAGGCCGGGAAACCCGGCCTTTTGCTTTTGGGAAAGTGGCTGCGCGTTGCTGCGCCACTTCCAGAGGGGCGGCGCTTGGGCGCCGCTTTTTGTTTGCGAAGCTCTCTTGGCTTCCTGTATTCAATCCGAGTCGAAGGGAAATTCCTGCGCCCTGCCCGGTGCCAGGCCCCACTTGTTTTCCATCGGCTCGCTGGGCTGCACATACCAGTACAGCGCCACAAAGATACCCACCACGGGAACCCAAACGATCAGTTGCCACCAGCCGCTGCGT
>CANFQF010000052.1 GCA_947449025.1 Comamonadaceae bacterium | reverse complement strand
GGCGCCTTCTTGTGCGAGGCGCACCGCCATCGCACGCCCGTTGCCCCAGCCCTCGCCCACGCAGCCTGCCCCGGTGACGATCGCCACCTTGTTTTCAAAACGCTTCATTTGCCTACCCATTCGGTCCATGACTCAAGTGGGTGAGAGTCTCGGGCATTGGCCCCCCATTTCAACTCGGTATCTTCCATACCCGCCAGCCGAATTCCGGCTGGAATGGAGGCCGTTCGAGTACTTTGTCGCCGGGCTCTAAAGGGCCCAGGTCCTGGGCGGGTTGGCTGGCAGGCCCCAGAGCGCCGGCCGCCAGGCGTTGCGTACGGCCTTGAGCAGGTCCATGGCCGGCTCCACCACCGGCGCCAGTACCCGCAGCACCACCACCTGCGGGTGCGGGCTGGTGACCCCGGCCTGGGCGCGCAAGGGATGGGCCTCGATCTGCTCGCGCGCCAGGGTGAGGGCGGCTTCGCGCGTGTCGCGGGGCAGGTCGGTACCGGCCAGCAGGAACAGCGTGGCCATGCAGCGATGGCCAGCCAGGCCCAGCGGGCCGTCCATCAGGCGGGTGTCGGTGGCGGCCATGCGTCCGCGCTCGAGCCACACGCCTTCGAGTTCCAGGTGTTGCTGCAGGTGGCCTGCCACGAAGGGTTGGTTCGCGGCGGGCAGGCCCAGGGCGGTGACGTCCCAGCCCATTGCCTGCGCGCCAAGCCCGAGCCGCAGTTGCAACCGGTTCTCCGCCTGGCAGCCGCTGTAGCACAGGGCCTCCATCGGCAACCACTCGAGCCGCGCGTTCTCGGCCAGCACCAGGCGCGCGTCCTGGACAGCAGGCTCACCCTCGCTGCGATAAAAGCGTGTCGCGCCCGGTGTCGTCACCAGGCCGTGCGCACCTGCATCGACCTGCACCGAGATGTCCAGCCGGTCACCTGCCACCAGGCCTGAGGGCGGATGCACCAGCACGTTGTGGCAGATGCCCGGCCCTTCCGGGTGCAGGCTCTGCAAGATGCGCAGCGGTCCCTCGTGCTCAAAGCGGGCGTTCGTCCGCTCGGCCTGGCGCTCATAGTGCAGCGCCAGGCGCGCGTGCCAGGCCATGGGCGGACCGCCTTTGCTCAGTGGTTTTGCGAGCCGCGGTGGGCCCAGGCGGTGGTGTGCTTCTCCACGTAGGAAAAGAGCTCATACATCACCATCGCCATTGCGCCCACCACCACCAGGCCGGCAAAGGCCAGGCCCATCTGCATGGCCGAGCCAGCAGAAATCAGCAGGTAGCCGATGCCCTCGTTGGAGGCGGTCATCTCCGACACGGTGGTGCCCACGAAGGCCAGAGTGATAGCCACCTTGAGCGAACCGTAGAAGTAGGGCATGGAGCGGGGCAGGCCGACCTTGATCAGCACGTCCCATCGCTTGGCGCCCAAGACCCGCAGCACGTCTTCCAGCTCCGGCTCCAACGTGGCCAGCCCGGTGGCGATGTTGACCATGATGGGAAAAAAGGAGATCAGGAAGGCGGTGAGGATGGCGGGCCCGACGCCAATGCCGAACCAGACCACCAGGATCGGCACGAAGGCCGCCTTGGGCAGGGCGTTGAAGCCTGTCATCAGCGGGTAGACCGCGGTGTAGGCCAGGCGCGAGCTGCCAATGAGAAAGCCCAGAAGCACGCCCACCACGATGGCAATGCCAAAGCCGGCCATCGTCACCCAGAAGGTGCGCCAGGCATGGCCGGCGATCACGCCGCGAAACTCCACCATCTGCGACCAGATCCGAGCCGGGCTGGGGAAGATGAACTCAGAGACATTGAAGGCGCTGCAAATCGCCTGCCACAGGGCGATCGTCAGGACCAGCAGGATCCAGGGGGACCAGCTTTCGATGTGCTTGGACTTGCTCATTGGGCCACCTCCGCGCCGGATTTGCGCATCGCACCGATATGCCCGCGCAGCTCGTGGACGATGTCGGTGAACTTGGGCGTGTAGGTGATCTCCAAGTCGCGCGGGCGCGGCAGGTCGATCTCGCGGCGGACCACGAAGCGCCCGGGGCTCTTGCTCATGACGTACACGGTGTCGGCCAGGAAGACCGACTCGCGCAGGTCGTGCGTCACCAAAATGACGTTGAAGCGCTGCTCGGTCCACAGGTCACGCAAGATGCACCACAGCTCTTCGCGGGTGAACGCGTCGAGCGCGCCGAAGGGCTCGTCGAGCAGCAACATTTGCGGCTCGTGGACCAGCGCACGGCAGATGCTCGCGCGCTGCTGCATGCCGCCCGAGAGCTGCCAGGGGAACTTGTCTTCGTAGCCGCCCAGCCCCACCTTGCGCAGCAGGGCACGGGCACGCTCTTCATACTCGGCACGCTTTTGCTTGTAGTTGGACCGATAGGGCTCCACGATTTCCAGAGGCAGGAGCACGTTGTCCACCGTGGTGCGCCAGGGCAGCAGCGAGGGCGCCTGGAAAGCCATGCCCGAGATCTTCAGCGGGCCTGTGACCGGCGCACCGGCGATATTCACCGTGCCCTTGGAGGGCATGCGCAGGCCCGTGGCCAGCTTCATGAAGGTGGACTTGCCGCAGCCCGAAGGCCCGACGATGGCGATGAACTCGCCTTGGCGCACCTGCAGGTCGATGGCCTCGACCGCAAAGTTGCCCTCGGCGAGCAGCTCGTCGTTGTAGGCGAGCCAGACGTCCTTGAAGTCGACGAAGTTCGTGGAACTCATCACTTCTTGGCGGGAGCCTTGGGTGCGACCAGGATATTGAGCTCCGCCTTCGAAGGCAGGAAGCCGCCGTTCCAGACTGCGTCGGGGTTGACGCGGGTCTTGGTGCCGAAGGCGTCAGAGACCTCCGAGGCCATGAGTGCCAGACGGCCCGGGTTCAGGGCACCGAAGCCTTCAGCGCGGGCGTCCGGGCTGTTGATCACGGTGTCGATGGCCAGTTGCAGGCGGCGGGTTTCGAGTTCGACGTTGATGATGCCGTCACGCTGCTTGACGAACTCGATCGAGGCGGCCGGGTTGGTCATCACGTCCTTGGCGCCCTTGGTGAAGGCCGACAGGAAGGCTTTCACAGCAGCCGGATTCTCTTTGAGGATCTTGGGCGTGGCGATGATCACGTTGCCGTACATCTTCACCCCGTAGTCGGAGTAGGGGAGGATGGCCACGTCCTCGGCCTTCACACCGCGCGCTTCCAGGTTGAGGAGCGAGGTGAAGGTGAAGCCGGTGATGGCGTCGACGTCACCGCGGGCCAGCATGGTCTCGCGCAGGGGCGGGTCCATCGAAATCCAGTTGACGGCGCCCACGCCATTGGCCTTCTGGAAGATGGGGAAGGAGCGGCGGCCGGCGTCAAACACCGGTGCGCCCAGCTTCTTGCCCGCCAGGTCGGCCGGGGTCTTGATGCCGGTCTTCTTCATCGACATCACCGAGGCCGGCGTGTTGTTGTAGACCACCATGATGGCGACCGGCTTGTTCGGCGCATCGGGGTTGTTGGCGTGGAATTCCATCAGCGCCGACATGTCGGCAAAGCCCAGGTCATAGGTGCCAGAAGCCACGCGGGTGACCGCGCCGCCCGAGCCGTTGCCGGCGTCGACCGTCACATCGAGCTTGGCGTCCTTGAAGTAACCCTTGGCGGCCGGCAGCACGAAGAGGGCGGCCGGGCCTTCGAAGCGCCAGTCCAACTGGAACTTGATCGGGGTCAGGGCCTGGGCGGAGGCGCCCAGGGCGGTGGCGGCAAGCGCCAGTGCGGCGGTGCTGCGAAGAAAGAAACGTTTGTTCATGGTCGACTCCTGGTTGGACGGTAAAGCGGGTGGAAATTAGCACTGAAAGTTAGCAAGAAGGATGCCTTGTTGCATCCGGAAAAGCCCCGGTGTGGTGCATCTGGCGCGCCTGGGCGCTTGCCCCAGGCCCGTGCCGGCACCCTCTGACAGGCTGCCGTGGTTTCCGCCGACACGCGGACCCCGCGCCTGATTACCCGTTGTGGTGTGGCTTTTGCCGATAGTGAGCACTTCGACTTTTGCTGTTTTTTTGTCCTGTCCCAACCACTGGCCCCCGTGGCCAAGGAGCGCCCCATGAACATCCTGATTTGGCTCATCGTCGGCGGCATCGTCGGTTGGCTGGCGAGTCTCATCATGCGCACCGACGCGCAGCAGGGCATCCTGCTCAACGTAGTGGTGGGCATCATCGGCGCCTTGATTGGTGGCTGGGTGGTCTCGCCCATGGTGGGCGTCGGCACCATCAACGACGGCATCAGCATCGGATCGATCCTGGTGTCCCTGCTCGGCGCTGTGCTCCTGCTGGGTGTGGTCAACCTGTTTCGCCGCGGACGCGTGCGCTGAAGCCGGGTGCTTGGCAGGGTCATCTTCAGTCCTTGGGCTTGAGGATGGCCGCCAGGTCGGGCGCGCGCGGGTCCAGCCGCAGGTTGCGCTCCACGCTGGACAGGTGCTGCTCCAGCAGACGGGCGGCGGCCCGGGCGTCGCGCCGGGACAGGGCGGCCACGATCTCATCGTGCTCGCCCTGTGAATGCTCGGCCGAGAGCGAAGACTGGTACATCAGCGAGATCAGCTGCGAGCGCGAGAGCAGGTCGGCCACGAGTTCGGCCAGGACCTCGTTGCCCACCATCCGCGCCAGCACCACATGAAAATCAGCCAGCAGGTGGGTGCGGCTTGAAACGTCCGAGCGCGCCACTGCGCTGCGTTCTTTCTGCAGGTGGGCCTCCAGCTGCGCCACCTGGGCGTCGGTGATGCAAGCTGCCAGTTGCCGGATCATCCCGCCTTCGACCATGCGGCGCACCTCGAACACCTGCCGCGCCTCTTCTACGCTGGGCGTGGCCACGAAAGCACCGCGGGCTGGCTCCAGCGTCACCAGCCGGTCGCGACTGAGTTGATTGAGGGCCTGCCTCACGACGGTGCGCGAGACCGAAAACACGTCTGCGATCTGCTGCTCCACCAATTTGGTGCCTGGCGCCAGCCTGCGCTCGACGATGGCGGTGGTGATCGAGTCGACGATGCGTCCGGTGCTGCTGCCTTGGCCCGCAACGGCGCGCAGGGCCTGGCCCGAAGAGCCGAGGCGGGGGGAAGGGCGGGCGCGGGCAGGCATGGCAGGGAGGGGGATCAAATAATTGTATACATCTGTCAGGACACGATTTCAGGGGAAAAACCCTGTCCAAGTGCCTTTTTGGCGGGTAACTTGCTCACTACCTGCATTCCATTGTGTATACGATATTGATCAGGCGCTGCCCCCGGCTACCTGCCGCAGGAAGTTATTGCAGCAAATCCCGCAGCGTCCGGGCGATGACCTTCGTCGCCCGGCGCAGGTCTTCCAGGTCCAGGCGCTCGTCGGCGCGCTTGGCGTGTGATTCCAATACGGTACGCGGCCCGGCGCCGTAGATCACGCCTGGGATGCCCGCCTCGCCATACAGACGCACGTCGGTGTAAAGCGGCGTGCCCATGGCCGGGATCGGCTGGCCGAACAGGTCCGCTCCGTGCTTCTGGATCGCGTCGACCAGGGGCTGGTTGCCCGCCAGGGGCTTGAGTGAGCGCGCCAGCAGGATGCGACGGATGTCGACAGTGATGCCCGCAAAGCTGGCCGCAGCCTCCGCGATGACGCGGCGGATGTCCGCCTCCACCGCCACCGGGTCTTCCTCGGGGATCATGCGGCGATCGAGCTTGAGCGAGACCTTGCCCGGCACCACGTTGGTGTTGGTGCCGCCCTCGATGCGGCCCACGTTCAGGTACGGGTGCTTGATGCCCGGTACTTGGGACGTCACCTGTTTGTACTTCGTGTTCTGGGCAAAGAGTGCGTTGAGGATCACCACCGCGCCTTGCAGCGCGTCGATGCCGGTGTCTGGAATGGCGGCATGGGCCATCTTGCCGTGCACTGTGACCTCCATCTGCAGGCAGCCGTTGTGGGCGGTCACCACCTCGTAGCTAAAGCCAGCGGCAATCATCAGGTCGGGCTTTGTAAGGCCGTTCTTCAAGAGCCAGCCCGGGCCCATCTCACCACCAAACTCTTCGTCGTAGGTGAAGTGCAGTTCGACATTGCCTTTGAGCGGCGCACCGATCGCCTCCAGCGCGCGTACCGCGAAGGTGAAGCTGGCGAAGTCGCTCTTGCTCACCGCGGTGGCGCGGCCATAGATCTTGCCGTCCACGATCTCGCCGCCATAGGGATCATGCGTCCAGCCCTCGCCGGGGGGCACCACGTCGCCGTGGGCGTTGAGGGCGATGGTGCGGCCGCCTGCTGCATAGGTGCGGCGCACGATCAGGTTGGTGATGGACTGCAGGCCGGCGGCCTTGACCTCGGCCTCGGGCACCGCGTGCTTTTCGGCCTGCAGGCCAAAGCCGGCCAGGAGTTCAGCAGTGCGCTCGGCATGCGGCGCGTTGTTGCCCGGGGGCGTGTCGGTGGGCACCTGCACCAGCGCCTGCAGGAAGCGCACTTCCTCGTCGAAATGCTGGTCGATCCAGGCGTCGAGTTGCTTGTAGTCGGTCATTGTTTTTGTACTTTGCGTGATCGATTTTTCGAGTTTTCGAGTGATCGGGTGGGGGCGTTCGGCGTCCTGCGCCTCAGGCCATGTCTGTCGCCAGTTGCTCGAGCAGCCTTTGGAAGGCCTCTACCGCCAGTTGCATGTCGTCGCTGGTGCTGCTCTCGAGCGGGTTGTGGCTGATGCCGGCGTTTTGGCCGCGCACGAAGAGCATGGCCTGCGGCATCAGTTCGTGCAGCTTCATCGCGTCATGGCCGGCGCCCGAAGGCAGCCGGTGCAGGGGCACGCCCAGCGCGTCGACCGCGCGCTCCCAGCGCGCCTGCCACGCGGGGTGGCTGGGGGCGGCAGCGGCGCGCACGGTTTCCTCGAGGGAGTGCCGCACACCGCGGCGCTCGCAAATCGCCTTCAACTCGGCGAGCACATCGGCCACCAGCGCATCGCGCTGGACGTCGGTGGGGGCGCGCAGGTCCAGGGTGAACTGGCAGCGGCCCGGCACCACATTGGTCGATCCATGGGGCACCTGCAAATAGCCCGCAGTGCCTACCGAATCGCCATCTTTGGCGGCGCGCTGTTCGACGAAGAGAACCAGCTCGGCCACCGCGGCGGCAGCGTCGTGGCGGCGGTTCATCGGGGTGGTGCCAGCGTGGCTGGCCATGCCCTGCACCTCGCCGAGGTAGCGCACGCTGCCATTGATCGAGGTGACGATGCCCAGTGGCAGGTTCAGCTCATTGAGCACCGGGCCCTGTTCAATATGCACTTCGACGAAGCCCAGGTAGTCGGCCGGGTCGCGGCGCAGCTGAGGGATGTCGTCGATACCCAGGCCAGCTTGCTGCATGGCTTCGCGCAGGGTCACGCCATCGGCGTCTTTTTGCTCCAGCCAGGCCGGGTCGAACTGACCGACCAGCGCGCCTGAAGCGAGAAAGGTGGCCTTGTACCGCTGACCTTCTTCTTCGGCAAAGGCGACCAGTTCCAGATCGAAGGGCAGGCGCCGGCCCTGTGCGGCGAGCTCGGCTACGCAGGCGATGGGCACATAGATACCCAGGCGTCCGTCGTACTTGCCGCCGTTACGCACGGTGTCGTAGTGGCTGCCGGTCATTAGGGTCTTGGCGCCGGTTTGGGTGGCGCGGTAGCGACCCACCACATTGCCCACCGCGTCGATGTGCACCTCGTCAAAGCCGGCATCGCGCATGTTCTTGGACAGGCGCTGGGCGCAGGCGCGGTGTGCCTCGGTGAGGTAGGTGACGGTGAGCTGGCCCTTCTCGGCAAAGCCCGGGTCGCTGTGCTGGGCCAGCGTCTCCTGCCAGTCCCAGACTTGGTTGCCCTGCGTGGGCTCCATGCCGAATTTGTCGTTCAAACGAATCTCGGCAATGCGGTGGATGTTGCGCAGGCATTCCTCGCGCTCGTAGGCCACCGGGTGCGCCAGGCGCCGCTCGAAGGTGGCGATGATCTCGGCGCGCGGCAGACCGACTCCGCGAGGCCCGCGCACTGCGAGGATGAAGGGAAAGCCGAACTTGGCGTTGTAGTCGGCGTTGAGTTGCTGCAGCAGCACGAACTCCGCCGGGCTGCAGTCGGTCAGGCCCGCCTTGCTTTGCTCGTTCGTCGATTCGGCGGTGAGGCTTTTGCTCACCATGGCCTTTCCGGCAAGTTCCGGGTGGGCGCGAATCAGGGCCAGTTGGCGGTCCAATCCGCCCCCGGTCACCGCCTGGGCGCAGGCGTGCTTGAGGTGAGCGAGTGACCGGAAGGGGCGCTGCGCCATCGCGGTCTCGACCACCCAGGGCGAGTGCTCGTAAAGGCCGTCCAGCAGCGTGGCGGCCTCGGCCGGCGTGGCGGCATTGAGTTGGTCAAGAGTGAGGGGCATGGTGTCCGTCGCGGGGTCGGGCAATGCAGGCAGCGGGGAATGCAGGGTCGCGTTTCAGGGGCGCCATGCAGGGGCGTGTTTCTGGATCGTTTGCCACGCAGGCCGTCAACCGGCGTACGGATGCACCTGTTTCCAGTGCCGCGCGATGTCCAGGCGCTGGCAGACCCAGACCCGGTCGTGCTTTTCAATATGGTCCAGGAATTTTTGCAGCGCCACGATGCGGCCCGGGCGCCCGAGCAGGCGGCAGTGCATGCCGATGGACATCATCTTGGGCGCCTCATCGCCTTCGGCGTAGAGGGCGTCGAAGCTGTCCTTCATGTACTGGAAGAAGGGGTCGGCGTGTGAATAGCCCTGGGGCAGGGCGAAGCGCATGTCGTTGCAGTCGAGCGTGTAGGGCACGATCAACTGCGCGGCGTCGCTGCCATCGGTCTTTTTGACCTTCATCCAGAAGGGCAGGTCGTCGCCGTAGTAGTCGCTGTCGTATTCGAAGCCGCCGTAGTCGGCCACCAGGCGGTGGGTGTTGGGGCTGTCGCGGCCGGTGTACCAGCCCAGAGGCCGATGGCCGGTGAGCTTTTTGAGGATCTCCATCGCCTCGGCCATGTGCGCGCGCTCCACCGCCTCGTCCACATGCTGGTAGTGAATCCATTTGAGACCGTGGCAGGCAATCTCATGCCCGAGTTCCAGGAAGGCAGCGGTGACCTCGGGCGAGCGTTGCAGCGCCGTGCTCACACCGAACACGGTGAGCGGCAGCTTGCGCTTTTCAAACTCGCGCAGGATGCGCCAGACGCCGGCGCGCGAGCCGTACTCGTAGATGCCGTCCATGCTCATGTGCCGGTCAGGGAAGCTGGCCGGGTTGAACATTTCGGAGAGAAATTGCTCGCTGCCCGGGTCGCCGTGCAGGACATTGTTCTCGCCACCTTCCTCGTAATTGAGGACGAACTGAACGGCGACGCGGGCCCGGCCCGGCCACTGGGCGTGGGGCGGTTTGCGGCCGTAGCCGGCCAGGTCGCGGGGATAGGGGGCAGTGCTGTCGTAGGTCATGCGGTGTGGGGCCCGTGGCATTCTTGGGCCCAGAGTAATCGGCGCTCGGTTCTCAAGCCTGCGCCGAGAATCGCGCACGGGTCATCATACCGTGCAGGCTAGCAAAGTGTATACACTATTGTTCACCGAACCTGGAGATTCCCCATGGGCTTGAGCACCCACGTCTTGGACACGATGCACGGCACCCCGGCTGCGGGCATGGGTGTCACCCTCTACCGCATCGGCCCCGGCGGGCCGGAGCTCGTGAAGCGGCTGGTGCTCAACGCCGACGGCCGCAACCCGGACGGCCCCCTCTACGACAACGCCACGCTGCGCTGCGGACGTTACCGCCTGGTGTTCGAGGTGGCGGCGTATTTCCGCGCCCGAGGTGTCGACTTGCCCGACCCGCCCTTCCTGGACGAGGTACCGCTGGACTTCGGCGTGGCCGACGAAAAGTCCCACTACCACGTGCCGCTTTTGTGCAGCCCGTGGAGTTATTCGACGTACCGGGGGTCTTGAGTCGTTCGGGTAGCGCCGGAGTGCTTTTCCTGGCCGAAGATGGGTGCCATATACTGCTGGCATATACGCATCTTCGGAGGGCGGCATGATCATTTCTTCTGTGTTCACCAACAACCGCTCGCAGGCTGTTCGACTTCCAGCTGAGCTGCGTCTTCCCGAGGGCGTCAAGCGTGTACAGGTGCGCGCCGTCGGCCCTGATCGGGTCATCGCGCCGGTCAACCAGGTATGGGACAGCTTCTTCCAGCAAACGCCAATGGTCAGCGAGGATTTCATGGCGGAGCGCGCCGGGCAGGAACAGTCTGACCGAGAGCCGCTCTAATGATCCGGTATCTGCTGGATACCAACATCGTCATCTACGTGATCAAGCGTCGGCCGCTGGAGGTTCTCGACACCTTCAACCGTCACGCCGCCCACATGGCGATGTCCGCCGTTACGCTGGCCGAACTAATGCACGGGGCGGAGAAGAGCAGCCGCACCGATGAAAATCTCCGTGCTGTCGAAGACTTCGCCAGCCGCCTGGAAGTGTTGGCTTATGGCGCTCGCGCTGCGCAGCACTACGGCCAGATCCGGGCCCGCCTGGAGCAATTGGGCCAGCCAATTGGCGTGAATGACCTGCATATCGCGGCACACGCGCGCAGTGAGGGCCTTACCCTGGTGACGAACAATTTGGGAGAATTCAACCGTGTGCCTGGCTTGCTGATCGAGAACTGGGTGCTTGCCCCATCACCTGTCGTCAGCGCGGTGGCGAAGCGAGTCCGCAAGCGCTGATTCGCAGGGCTATGCCCGGGTATGTCAGCTTGGTCAGGCCCGCCTGAACCGCATGGAGCCGCGCCCGCTCAGTACTGCCCCTCGCTCAAGGTGTCGAGCTGAAAGCGGCCGCTTCTGTCCCATAGCCAGACGTCGGTGTAGACCACCCGGCCCATGCGTGTTGGCGCCGGATACGGCGCAGCGGCGCGCACGGTGCGCTCGATCTCGGCGATGACCTCTGGCGCATGTCGGGGCGCGCGTTGCCAGCTCAAGCCCTGCACCTCCCCACGGCCGTCGACTTCCACATCGAGCACGCCGATGGCGTAGAGCAGCGGCGGTAGCTTGCCAGGAAAGATCCGGTCTTTGTTGGTGATGTACAGGTGCTGGGCCGCGTCCTTGCGGTAAGCCTTCGGCTCGGCGGCCTGAGAGGGGCGTGGCCGAGCCATTGCCAGCGGTGCCGGTGACCTGGCAGCGCTGAGCTCGCTGGGCCGGCTGGAGGGCGCTGCAGGTTCGACGGGCTGCGCGAAGGGCGGCGTCAAAGCGGGCGGCAAGGTCGACGGAAAGGGCGATAGGAAGGGGGGCGGTGAGGGGGGCGGTGAGGGGGGCAGTGAGGGAGAGGCAATGGGGGGCACAAACGGTGCCGCAGGCGCTGCGGGGGTCGCTTGAATGACGGGTGCCGGCGTGGCGGGTTGCGTGACGGTGACAGGGGGCAACGCCGGCGTCGGCGCCAAGACAGTTGGCGCCGGTGTCAAGACGGCAGGATCCGGCGTGAAGACAGGCAGCGGACCGGGGCTGGGCAGAGGGGTGCGCAAGAGAGAGCAACCGGCAAGCAGCGCGCTGGCGGCCAGCGCCAAGCCTGTGCACGCGCGGCGCAGGCGCTGACCGGAGGAGGAAAGGGCAGATGCGGGCATCAAAACTCCTGTGGCGTGGCGGTCCGGCGTGGGCCAGCGCGGGGCAGGCAAATGGATGCCGACGCCGGCCAGCCGGGTTGCATTGCAGAGCATACTTGGGCTCCCGTTCCGAAGCTCTCCATGATTGCCCTGATCGATGCAATTGCCGCACTCGCGTGTGGTTTGGCCCACGCTCCTGCGGTGTTGGTCCGTGTGCAGTCCGCCGAAGGGTCGGTGCCACGCGAGGCCGGGGCCTGGATGGCGGTGTTCGAAGGCCAGGTGGTGGGCACCATTGGCGGCGGTCGCCTGGAGCTCGACGCCATCGCCCATGCGCGATCGCGCTGGCTCGCCACACCGCGCGGGGTGGCGCACGGAGATGTCGCTTTGTCGGCGCCTGCCAAAACGATCCCCGCCGACCCAGCCCCTTGCGAAACCCGTCGTTATCCCCTGGGCCCGAGCCTGGGCCAGTGCTGTGGCGGCGTGGTGCATCTTGTCTTCGAAGCCCTGGGCCCGCAGGACATTCCCGGCCTGCACGAGCGGCTCACACCCGCGCGCTGGCCACTCGCGCTGTTTGGTGGCGGCCATGTGGGACGCGCTCTGGTGCGGGTGTTGACCACGCTGCCCTGCGCGCTCAGTTGGATCGACAGCCGCGAGGGGGTCTTCCCGGACGACCTGCCCGCTGGCGTGCGCTGCGAGCAGTCGGAGCCGGTGCAGGCGGCAGTCGACGATTTGGCGCCGGGCAGCGCGGTGCTGATCATGAGCTTCAGCCACGCCGAGGACTTGGACATCGTCGCCGCCTGCCTGCGTCGCCAGCGGGCGCGCGCAGACCTTGACTTCATTGGCCTGATTGGCAGCCGCACCAAATGGGCGACCTTCCGGCACCGATTGAGTGCCCGGGGGTTTACCGACGCCGAGCTCGCGGGCGTGACCTGCCCGATCGGCCTGCCCGGGCTGCGTGGCAAGGAGCCCGAGGTGATTGCGGTCAGCGTGGCGGCGCAACTCCTGATGCGCCGCTCGGCCCCACCGCCGGCGTGATTTTCTGATGTCACCCGGCCCCGGCTCCCCTTAAACTCAGCCAGACAAGTTCGGGTCGCAGCGGCGCCCGGTCTGTCCGGCTCGTCCGGCAGGCCATTTGGTTCGCGGCCCTTTTTCTTCTGCTCAGAGCGCCCGCGGTGGTGAGCAGTCCTGAAGGCAACCTGCGTCCATGGAAAGCTACCTTCTCGACTGGGCCAATCTGCTGTTGCGGTGGCTGCATGTCATCACCGCCGTCGCCTGGGTCGGCTCCTCTTTTTACTTCGTCTTTCTCGACTCTTCGCTCACCGCGCCGGAGGACGAAGCCCTGAAACGCCAGGGCGTCTCTGGCGAGTTGTGGGCGGTGCACGGCGGGGGCTTCTACCACCCGGTGAAGTTTGCTGGCGCGCCGCCCAAGCTGCCCGGCCATCTGCACTGGTTCTACTGGGAGAGCTACACCACCTGGATGTCGGGCTTCGCGTTGCTCACCGTGTCCTACCTGTGGAATGCGCGCACCTACCTGATCGACCCGGCCCGCATGGACTGGTCGCCTGCCGCTGCGGTGTCGGCAACGCTGGGCTTTTTGGTGGTGTTCTGGATCCTGTATGACCTGATCTGCCGCATCGTCGGCCAGCGAAAGAACGGTGACGCGATCGTGGGGGCGCTGGTTGCGGTGCTGGTGGTCGTGGCCGCTTGGCTGGCCTGCCAGTGGTTCGCTGGCCGCGCCGCCTTCCTGATCGTGGGCGCGATGATCGCCACCACCATGAGCGCTAACGTGGCGATGTGGATCATTCCCGGCCAGCGCAAGATGGTGGCGTCGATCAAGGCGGGCCAGCCGATCGACCCGATCCACGGCAAGATCGGCAAGCAGCGTAGCGTGCACAACACCTACTTCACCCTGCCGGTGCTGTTTGCGATGCTGTCCAACCACTACAGCTTCACCTGGAGCCACCCGAATAACTGGTTGGTGCTGGTGGGCATGATGTTCGCCGGTGCCGCCATTCGGCAGTTCTTCGTGCTGCGTCATGGCTGGAAGCTGGGGCGCAACAAGCACCCTGCGCCCTATGCCGCGGTGGGGGTGGTGGTCATTCTGGCCTTGCTTGCCTGGATGGCTCCTTCGCCCTCGAAAGCCCCCGCCGCGCCGGCTGCAGCCGCCCCAGCCGCCGTACCTACGATCGCCGAGGTGCGCGCCATCGTTGACCAGCGCTGCCTGCAGTGCCACGGCGCGCAGGTGCAAATGAAGAACGTGCGGCTCGACTCCGACGAAGGCCTGCGTCAGCACGCGCAGGCGGTCTACCAGCAGGTGGTGGTGACACGGATCATGCCGATGAACAACGCCACCGGCATCACCGAGGACGAGCGCGCCCGCATCGGCGCCTGGTTCAGCGCTGGGGCGCGTTGACGAGTCGGGGCTCTGGGTCAGAGGTGGAGTTCGGGACGCCCTCGATCTGCCCGAGTTCCAGGCCTGTATCGGTCGGCCCGATCGCGGTCGTGCCTAGGTTTTCGCCGGTGCTGGTGCGGTCGTCCGTGCTTGTGTCGAGTGGTTGGGCAGTGTCCAGAAATTCGATGAGCGCCGCGGTATCCGCCCTGACCGAGGCAGCCTGCGCCGCTGCGTCGGTGGCGATGGTCCCGGTCTCTTCACCTGTGTCTTCGTCTTCTCCCGGCTCGCGTGTCTTTTTCCAATCCGTTCCCTGGGCCGATGTGGTCGAAGAGCTCGTGCTGGACGGCA
This sequence comes from Comamonadaceae bacterium, assembly GCA_947449025.1. Lineage (GTDB taxonomy): Bacteria > Pseudomonadota > Gammaproteobacteria > Burkholderiales > Burkholderiaceae_C > Ramlibacter. Next base: position 4,741 of record CANFQF010000052.1, on the reverse strand, counting down.
CGTAGGGCTCGTGCTTGATATAGAAGCGGCGCATCAGCACCACCGCTTCCATCTGGGCCACCAGATCGGTGTTTTTCTTGCCGCTCAGGCCCGGCAAGGCCATTTCCATGCGCAGCAGCCAGTGCTTGCCCTCGGACTGTCCGTGGCGCATCGCCTCGCGAAGGTCAGCAAACTTCTCGGCCCTGTCTTTGTTCGGCATGCCGTCGGCGTACTGCTCGATCAGGGCCATCCCCTTCCAGGCCATGCCCAGGCCCAGGCCCTCGGCGACAGTGCGTCTCTGCGACTGGCCGCCTTCCCATTTCTTGAGGGCCAGGTCCCGCGCGGCCAACGGCGTTTGGTCCCCTTCAGCGACCTCGGGCTTGGCACCGCCATCCTGGTTTTTATTGAGCAAATGGAGCGCGACCTCGGCGCTGACCTGCGGGTCCCAGACCGCCACCATCCCGGCCACCACCATGCGCAGCAGGTCGGGCTCGAGGCAGTGCTCGTTTGTCGGGTCGCCGGCCTGCGCGCACAGGGTCTCGAGCAGGGCGATGGCTTGCTTGGGGGTGATGTGCTGGGAGCCGTTGCGCAGGGCCAGTTCGATGCCGGCCTGCATGTAGGGCCGCATGTCCCCCCCCAGCGTCTTGATCCTGTCTTCCTTGGCATGGAGGTGCTTGAGGGCGACGTCGACCTTGCCCTTGAAGTCGCTGGCGCCCCAGAAGGCATGGTGCTTGATGCTGAAGTTCATGCGGAACTCATGCGGCGTCTCATGCTTGTGGTTGGAGGCGAGGGCGTTGTTGCGCTCTCTATGCCAGGTGCCGAAGTCGGTGGAGGTACCGAGGTGTCGGTCCGCGTGGCGCTGCGTCGCGCTTGCGACCGTGGCCTCCAACTGCTTCTCGCCGAGGACCGCCTGCCTGCCCTGGGCAACGCCCGCTCGCAGCGCCGTGATTTGGCCCAGGCCTTGGCCACGCGGGGCGCCCCGCGACACGATCTTCATGCAATCCTTGAGGAGGCGATCGTGTTGTACTTTTGCCTCCGCGATGGCCGCTCTCGCATCGCTTGGCATTAGATTCCGGAGCTGGATAGCCTGGATATGCCTCTCGAGCCCTTCGCCGAGCGACTTGCCCAGCGCCAGCGCCGCTGCGCGACGCTCGGCGTGATCTGGCGCAGCGACTCCCTCTTCGGTGGGGAAATTGACCGCTCTTGCGGCGGCCCAGGTGGGACTCACGTGAGCGAACTGGTGCGGCTCGCGGTCATTTCGCTGCATGCCGGCCTGGCCCTCCATGGCTTCGAGGTCCCCAGCCGCTTGGCCCCCGCCGATCAGCACGTCCGCCGAGCGGAGTGCCAAGGGTTTGCCTTCCCTGGTCACTGCGTCCGCACGGGGCCTGCCTCCGGGTTGCACTGCAGGGCCGCTGCAGTTGGGCAGTGGCAAGCTGGCCGAGTGGGCGCCTAGTTTGTTGGAAGGCGGTTGCCCGACTGCCGGGCCGAGCGGGCCAAGTAGGGGTTGCAGGGGTGAATGCCGACCTGAAGCGGCTGAGGGGAGGCTCATAGAAACTCCAAGGTTCTCGCGAGGATGGCGGGTGAGTGATCCCCACCTCCCTTCGGTTCCCCCCAGCTTGGACCAGAGCCCCGGCGCTTGTGCCCCGTCAGCCTGACAGGCCGCCTACCGCCCGCAGCACCCGCTCTGGCGTGGCCGGCGCATCCAGCGCGACCGGCTGCCCCGGCCGGGCCGCGGCCACCGCGTCGCGCAGGGCCTCGAAGACCGAGAGCGCCAGCATGAAGGGTGGCTCGCCCACCGCCTTGCTGCCGGCCACGTTGTCTTCACGGTTGGGCTCTGGCCACAGGTCGATCCGCAGCCGGGCCGGCAGGTCGCCGGTGGCCGGGATCTTGTAGGTGCTCGGCGCATGCGTGGCCAGTTTGCCGTCGGCGTTCCAGACCAACTCTTCGGTGGTGAGCCAGCCCATGCCCTGGATGAAGCCGCCCTCGATCTGGCCGATGTCCAGCGCCGGGTTGATGCTGGTGCCCACGTCGTGCAGGATGTCCACCGCCAGCACCCGGCTCTCTCCGGTGAGGGTGTCGATCGCCACCTCGGTGCAGGCCGCGCCGTAGCTGAAGTAATAGAAGGGCCGGCCGGTGAGGGTGGTCTTGTCGTAGTGGATCTTCGGCGTGCGGTAGAAGCCGTCGCTCCACAGCTGGATGCGGTTGGCGTAGGCCAGCTTGACCACCTCGTCGAAGGGCCGGCTGTTCTTGGGCGAGATGATCTGCCCGCCGCGAAAGCTCACCGCACCCGCGCCGCAGCCGTCGAGCCCCGCCACGAAGGCGGCGAGGTTGTCACGGATGTTGCGCGCCGCAAACTGGGCCGCGCGGCCATTGAGGTCGGTGCCGCTGGACGCTGCGGTGGCCGAGGCATTGGGCACCTTACCGGTGTCGGTGGCGGTGATGCGCACCCGCTCGAAGGGCACACCCAGTTCGTCGGCGACCACCTGCATGATTTTGGTGTGCAGGCCCTGGCCCATCTCGGTGCCACCGTGGTTGATCTGCACGCTGCCGTCGGTGAACACATTCACCAGTGCGCCGGCCTGGTTGAACAGGGTGGCGGTGAAGCTGATGCCGAACTTCACCGGGGTGAGGGCGATGCCGCGCTTGATGATGGGGCTTTGCGCGTTCCATGCGGCCAGCGTGGCCCGGCGTTCGGTGTAGTGCGAATCGGCCTCGAGCCGCGCGAGCAGGGGCGCGAGGATGTTGTCCTCGACCTTCATCTGGTAGTGGGTCACGTCCCGCTCGCCAATGCCATACAGGTTGCGCTGGCGCACCGCCAGCGGGTCGAGCCCGAGCGCGCGTGCCACATCGCCCAGGATGGTCTCGATGGCAATCATCCCCTGCGGCCCGCCAAAGCCGCGGAAGGCGGTTTGGCTTTGCTTGTTGGTGCGGCAGCGGAAGGACTCGATCACCACGTCCGACAGAAAGTAGGCGTTGTCGCTGTGAAAGATGGCGCGGTCGGCCACCGGGCCGGAGAGGTCGGCACTGAAGCCGCAGTCGGCCAGTTGGATCATGTGCAAGCCGGTAACCAGGCCGGTGTCGTCGAAGCCCACCTCCCAGTCGTAGGCGAAGGGGTGGCGCTTGCCGGTGACCATGAAGTCGTCGTCGCGGTCCAGCCGCAGCTTGACCGCGCAGCCGAACTTGCGCGCGGCCAGCGCCGCCCACACCGCCATCTGGCCGGCCTGGGTCTCCTTGCCGCCAAAGCCGCCGCCCATGCGCCGGCACTCCACATCGACGGCGTGGCTGGCAATGCCCAGGGCATGCGCCACCCAGTGCTGCACCTCGCCCGGGTGCTGGGTGCTCGAATGGATTCGCCACTGGTCTTGCTCCAGCGGCATGGCGTAGGCAATTTGCCCTTCCAGGTAGAAATGCTCCTGGCCGCCAACTTCCAGGCTGCCACGCAGGCGGTGCGGGGCGCTGGCCAGGGCGCCCACCGGGTCGCCGCGCCGCACCGTCACCGGCGGCAGCACATAGCTTTGCTTCGCATGCGCCTCGCGGGGTGTGAGCACCGGCGGCAGCGGCGCAATGTCGGGCTTGGCCAGGCGCGCCGCGCGGCGTGCCTGCATCGCGCTGTCTGCCACCACCAGGCCGATCACCTGGCCGACGTGCTGGACGGTGTCGCGGGCGAAGATGGGTTCGTCGTGCGAGAAGGTGGCCAGCACCGGGTCGCCGGGAATGTCGGCAGCCAGCACCACGCCGCGCACGCCGGGCGCGGCCAGGGCCGCAGACACATCCACCCCGCGCAGTTGGCCGTGGGCCACCGGCGAGAGGATGGGCGCGGCGTGCAGGGTGCCACGCAGCTCGGGCAGGTCGTCGATGTAACGGGCAGCGCCAGCCACCTGGGCCCGGGCGCTTTCGTGAATGCGTGACTGGCCGACGGCGGCGCCTGCACCGGTGCCGGCGCGCGCACCCAGGGGGGGCAAGGCGTTCTCGTGAGGCTCGCCCACGCTGCTGGAGGTGGAGGTCGTGGCGGTGGTGGTCATGGGGTTGCGGGCTTGCGTCATGCGCTTGCCTCCTCACCCAGCAGGCGCCGGGCCGAGCCCGGATGATCCAGATGAATCTCCGCAAGGCCCTGGCTCTCCAGCCAAAGCCGCTGCATCAGGTTGGCCAGCACCTGGCGCCGGTAGGCGGCGCTGGCGCGCATGTCGGAGATGGGCTGGAACTGCGCCTGCAGCGCCGCGCCGGCAGCGCGGGCGTTGGCCTCGCTCCAGGCCTGACCGGCGAGCACCGCCTCGGCCTGGGTGGCGCGCGCCGGCGTGGCCGCCACGCCGCCGGCGCCGATGCGGGCGGCACTGATTTTGTTGCCGGCGTCCAAGTGCAGGGCGACCACCAGGCACACCGCCGAGATATCGTCGTCGTAGCGTTTGGAGAGCTTGTAGGCGCGCAGAAACTCGCCCGGCGCGGGATGCGGCACCTCGATGCGCACCACCACCTCGTCTGCGGCCAGCGCGGTTTTGCGGTAGCCCAGGTAAAAGTCTTCCAGCGCCAGCGACCGCTCGCCGCGCAGGCTGGCCAGAACCACCCGCGCGTCCAGGGCCATCAGCAGCGGCATCGAGTCGCCAATCGGCGAGCCATTGGCCACATTGCCGCCCAGGGTGCCGGAGTTGCGCACCGGCAGCCCGGCGAAGCGATTGGCGAAAGTGGCCAGGCCCGGGCGGCGCGCCACCAGGGCGGCGAAGGCATCTGCGAGGGGCACCGCGGCGCCAATGGACAGGTGGTGGCC
>CANFQF010000051.1 GCA_947449025.1 Comamonadaceae bacterium | reverse complement strand
CTGGCGTGTTCCAGCCGGTGGCCATCGGCAAATACCATTTTGTCGACGGCGGCGTGGTCAGCCCGGTGCCGGTCGACGCGGCGCGCCAGTTGGGCGCAGACCTGGTGATCGCGGTGGACATTTCGAGCAAGGCGCGCGGCCAGACGCCTGGGAGCTTGGTCGGTACGGTGAGTCAGGCCATCGCGATCATGGGCCAGAGGGTCAGCGAGGCCGAACTGGCGCGGGCCGATGTCATCGTGCGGCCTCAGGTTCTGGACATTGCCGGCACCGACTTCACGCAGCGTGCCCACGCGATCGCGGAGGGCGAGAAGGCCGCGGCCGCAGCCTTGCCCCAGATCCGCGAGCGCATCGCGCAGATGCAGGCTGCGCGCGAGCAGGCGGTCCGCATCGCCCGGCAAAACGCCGCCCAGGCGCAGTACCAGGCTTGCCTGGACCAGCGCTCGCGGCTGCAGAAAATTTCAGAGAAGGTCACGGGCCTGGCCGGGCTCGACGGTGCCTGTGCGGCCCCCTGATACTTTCGCGCGCTAACCCTCGCCAGAGGCGTTTCACTGGCCAAAGCTGCATGCGGCCAGCGACGCTTTAGGATGGAGGCGGCTAGACCGGATTTGTAGTCCCGGTCAAAACGCATGGAGTTGCAGTGCGCCTGATCCAGATTTCCGACACCCACGTCTCGGCCAATCACCGATTTTTTGCAGAAAACCTGGAGGCCACGACGAGGTGGCTGCGGTCCCAGCAGGCACCCGTCTTCGTCCACACAGGCGACTTGGGCATGGACGCGGCCGGTCAGGAGGTGGATCTTCATGCCTCGCGTGACTGGCTTGCCGGCCTGGGTGCTCCGACCTTATGCGTCCCTGGCAACCACGACGTGGGCGACCGATCGGAGATCAACCCCCGTCAACCAGTCAATGACGAGCGCTTGCGGCTCTGGCGCGACGCTATCGGACCGGACCGCTGGGTCGTGGACCGTGAGGGTTGGCGTTTGATTGGCCTCAACGCCATGCTGCTCGGTACCGGTCACCAAGAAGAAGATATTCAGTACGCCTGGTTTGACGAAGCCCTGGCCACTGAGCTCCCGGTAGCGATCTTCCTGCACAAGCCTTTGTTCATCGACGCGCCCGACGAAGCGCCACGTGGCTACTGGCCAGTGGCGCCACAGCCCCGGCAGCGTCTGTTCGCATCGATGCGGCGCGCACGGGTGAAGCTGGTGGCCAGCGGGCATCTGCACATGCACCGCCAGCAGACGGTTGACGGCATCAGCTACGTCTGGTGCCCCGCCTCGTCATTTGTTTGCGGCGAGAGCCAGGAGGAACTCGGCGGCGAGCGCCGCCTCGGTGCGGTGGTGCACGACTTCGGCGCCGACACGGTCTCCAGCCGTTTCGTGCGGCCTGAGGGGCTGGACGATCTGCTGATCGAGCCGTTCGCCCGGGTTCTCTTCCCCCGGTGAGCCCAGCCACTGACAGGCCGTGGTTGCGGCCTGTTAGTGGCGCCAGACGGGTGCCAGAAGAGCGCCAGAAGGGGGGCTAGAAGTGGCCCAGTCTGGCATTGTCCTGGGAGGTGCCTGAGCCCTCAGGCGAACACGCCCGCCTGGTCCTGCATGCGAGCCGACACCTCGCCGAGGTGATGCAGGGTGTCGCCGAACACCATTTCCATCTGGGTGAGCTTCTTGAAGTAGTGGCTGCCCACGTACTCGTCGGTCACACCGATGCCGCCGTGCAGCTGCACCGAGTTCTGACCGACGAAGCGCATCGACACGCCCAGCTGGTACTTGGCCCTGGCCATCGCCTGGCGGCGCTCGGCGGTCGGTGCATTGAGTTTGAGGCTGGCGTAGTAACTCATGGAGCGGGCCAGCTCCAGCTGCATCTTCATGTCGGCCATGCGGTGACGCAGGGCCTGGAAGCTCGCAATGGGCACGCCGAACTGCTTTCGGGTGTTCATGTAGTCGGCGGTGAGCGCCATGGTGAAATCCATCGCGCCCACACCCTCGGCGCAGGTGGCGGCAATGCCAATGTCCACCGCGTGCGCGAGTGCGGTGAGACCTTCGGTGGTGAGCAAAGTGGCGGGTACATCGGTCAGCGTGAGCTCCCCGGCGCGGCTGCCGTCCTGGGTGACATAGCCGGTGGCGGTAAGGCCTGCGGCGCCGCGCTCGACCAGGAAGAGCGCCATCTTTGCACCGGCCATTGCCGGCACCAGATAGGCGTCGGCGCGGTCGCCGCCGGGCACCACGCTCTTGGTCCCGGTGAGCGTCCACCCGCCGGCGTTCTGGGCGGTGGTGGTGCAGCGGTCCAGGTGCCAGCGGGCGGCGCGCTCGTGGTGCGCCAGCACCACCAGGGCCTCACCGGAGGCGATCCGCGGCAGCCATTGCGCTTGCACCGCCTCGGGCGCATAGCCATGGATCACGCCGCTGGCGACGAGGGTCTGCAGCAGGGGCTCGAGCACGATGCCGCGCCCGAGTTCCTCCATCACCACCATGGCCTCCATCGGGCCCATGCCCATGCCGCCATGGGCCTCGGGCACGTAGAGGCCGGCGAGGCCCAACTCGGCGAGCTCGGCGTAGGCCGCGCGGTCGAGGCCCCCCGCTTTGACTGCGGCGCGGCGCTTGTCAAAGGTGTAGCTGCGCGCCACCCACTTTTGCACCGCATCGCGCAGTTGCTGCTGGTCGTCGGAAAAATCGAAGTTCATGTTGTGTTCCTCAGCCCAGGACGGTTTGCGCCACGATGTTGCGTTGCACCTCGTTGGAGCCGCCGTAAATCGTGGTCTTGCGCACATTGAAGTAGGCGGCGGCCATGGGCGCCAGGCCCGTCGCGCCACCGGGGAAGTCGCCTTGCCAGCCCGCCTGCATCGCCTCGCGCATGAAGGGCAGGGCGTAAGGGCCGCCGGCGAGCATCATCAGCTCGGTATAGCGTTGCTGGACCTCGCTGCCGCGGATCTTCAAGAGGCCGGCGATGTCCAGCGAGCTTTTGCCTGAGGTCTCGGCCGAGAGCACCCGCAGCACCATCATTTCCAGCGCCACCACCTCGACCTCGAGCTTGGCGATTTCGTCGCGAAAGCGGGTGTCGTCCCACACGCCCTCTTGCCGCGCCACGCGCTTCAAGCGCTCGAGCTCGCGCTTGGCGCGGTTCACGTCGGCGATGTTGGTGCGCTCGTGGGCCAGCAGGTACTTGGCATAGGTCCAGCCCTTGTTCTCCTCGCCGACCAGGTTCTCCGCCGGCACCTCGACGTTGTCGAACCAGACCTCGTTCACCTCGTGACCGCCGTCGAGCATGATGATCGGCCGCACCTGCACGCCCGGCGACTTCATGTCGATCAGCAGGAAAGAGATGCCGGTCTGGGGCTTGCCCGAGCTGTCGGTGCGCACCAGGCAGAAGATCCAGTCACCGTGCTGGCCCAGGGTGGTCCAGGTCTTCTGACCGTTGACGATGTACTTGTCGCCCTGACGCTCGGCCCGAGTCTTGAGGCTGGCCAGGTCCGAGCCCGAGCCGGGCTCGGAGTAGCCCTGGCTCCACCACACTTCGCCAGAGGCGATGCCGGGCAGAAAGCGCTTTTGTTGCTCGGGTGTGCCAAAGGCCATGATCACCGGCGCCACCATCACCGGACCAAAGGGCACCACCCGCGGCGCGCCGGCCAGGGCGCATTCTTCTTCGAACAGGTGGCGCTCGACGGCGTCCCATCCGGGGCCACCGAAGGCTGTGGGCCAGGCGTGACCCAGCCAGCCTTTTTGGCCCAGGATCTTGGCCCAGCGCTGCATGTCCTCGCGACTCAGGTGCAGGTGGTGGTGCACCTTGTGGGCGATGTCGGCGGGCAGGCTCTCGCGGACCCAGGCGCGGATGGTTTCTCGGAATCGCTGTTGTTCGGGGGTAAAGGCCAGGTCCATGGGCGACGTCTCCAATTGATGGTCGTTTTTAGCACGATCGTGCTTTTCATTCTGTCGGTGAATGTCCGCCTCGCGACAAGGGGGCCGCGCGGGGCGGTTCACGCGGCTGGGGATAATCGCGCTCTCCATGAAGAACATCGTGATCCTGATCTCCGGCGGCGGGTCCAATATGGTGGCCATCGTCCGCGCCGCCCGCCAGGAGGACTGGGCCCAGCGCCCGGGCGCCCGCGTGGCCGCCGTGATCAGCAACCGTCCCGACGCCCGGGGCTTGTCCTTGGCTCAGGAAATGGGCGTGCCCACTGCCGTGGTCGACCACAAGCAGTACGAGGGCCGCGAGGCCTTCGAAGCCGATCTGGCCACCGCCATCGACGCCCAACAGCCTGAGCTGGTGGTGCTGGCCGGCTTCATGCGCATCCTCACCCCCGGTTTCGTGAACCGCTACGCAGGGCGCCTGGTCAACATCCATCCCTCGCTGTTGCCGGCCTTTCCGGGTCTGCACACCCACCAGCGCGCCATCGAGGCGGGCTGCAAGTTCGCCGGGGCGACCGTGCACCTTGTCACGGCCGACCTGGACCACGGGCCTATCCTGGCGCAGGCGGTGGTGCCGGTGCTAGAGAGCGACAATGCAGATACGCTGGCGGCGCGCGTGCTGACCCAGGAACATCAGATCTACCCCCGGGCGGTGGTCGGCTTGCTGGCCCGGTCGCCGCAACCTCCCGCAGCCTGAGCCGCGGCCCCGCCCTTGCGACCTGTCGCCCTCCCGCCCCCTCACGAATTTCTGGATACCCCATGCATCCCAAAGCCCTGCTTGACGCCTGCGCCGAACTGGTGGGCCTGGCCCTCAGGCTGGAGCACCCGGCCGACTCGGTGGTCTCGCGCTTCTTTCGCGACCACCGGCAACTCGGTCCGCGTGAGCGTGCCACCCTGGCCGAGACCACCTACACCGTCCTGCGCAACAAGCTGCGCTTCGAGCATTTCGCGCCCTCGGGGAGCGGCCCGCGTGAGCGCCGCATGGCGATCCTGGGCTTTGCGGGTCCGCGTGACTTTTTGAAGAGCGCCCTCAATGACCAGGAAAAGAGCTGGCTCGACGCCTGCGACGGAGTGCGTGACGAAGACCTACTCGAGCGTCATCGCCACAGCCTGCCCGAGTGGCTGGTTCAGCCCCTGAAAGAGCAGGTCGGCGCCGAGTTCATGGCGCTGGCCGAATCGCTGAACCAGCCGGCGTCGCTGGACCTGCGGGTCAATAGCCTGAGCGCCAAGCGCGAAGATGTGCAAAAGGAGCTCAAGGCCGCAGGCATCGCCTCGCAGCCCACGCCCTATTCGCCCTGGGGGCTTCGACTGGCGGGCAAGCCGGCCCTGACCAAGCTCGACGCCTTCACCCGCGGCGCGATCGAAGTGCAAGACGAAGGCTCGCAGCTGCTTGCTGCCCTGGTCGACCCCAAGCGCGGCGAAATGGTGGTCGACTTCTGTGCGGGCGCCGGCGGCAAGACCCTGGCCCTGGGCGCGGCCATGCGCAGCACCGGGCGCCTGTACGCCTTCGACACCTCGGCCCACCGGCTCGATGCCCTCAAGCCCCGCTTGGCCCGCAGCGGCCTGTCCAATGTGCACCCGGCTGCCATCGCCCACGAGCGCGACGAGCGCATCAAGCGCCTGGCAGGCAAGATCGACCGGGTTCTGGTAGACGCGCCCTGCTCGGGGCTGGGGACGCTGCGACGCAACCCGGACCTCAAGTGGCGCCAATCGCCCGATGGGGTGGCCGAGCTCACTGCCAAGCAATTGGCCATTTTGCGCAGCGCGGCGCGGCTGGTGAAGTCGGGTGGCCGCCTGGTCTATGCCACCTGCAGCCTGTTGCGGGAGGAGAACGAGGCCATTGCCGAAGCCTTTGCCCAGGCCGAGGCCGGCTGGAAGCTGGTGCCCGCAGCCCAGGCCCTGGCCCCGCTCAAGCTGGCCGACGCCCAGGCGCTATGCAGTGGCGACTTCCTGCGCATGTGGCCGCACCGCCATGGCACCGATGGCTTTTTTGCTGCGGTCTGGGAGCGGGTCTGAGGCACCCGCAGGCGCCATTTTGTTGGCGCTTATTCGGGCCGCAGCCCCCAAGTCTTCATTTCGCTGGTGCCTAAAGGCCCCGGCCTCTAGAATTGGCTTGTTTGCCCTTCCACGGAATACCCGACCCCATGATGCTCCCCGACTGGCCGGTGCTCAACTCAGTGATCGATCTGTTCGCCCATGGTCTTTTGGACCTGAGCGTCTGGCAGGTCATTGTGTACACGCTGATCACCACCCACTTCACCATCGCCGGCGTCACGATCTTCCTGCACCGCGCGCAGGCCCATCGCGCGCTGGACCTGGGGCCCATCCCCTCACATTTCTTCCGCTTCTGGCTCTGGCTGGGAACCGGCATGGTCACCAAGGAATGGGTGGCCATCCACCGCAAGCACCACGCCAAGTGCGAGACCGCAGAAGACCCGCACAGCCCCCAGACCCGCGGCATTGACACCGTGCTCTGGCGCGGCGCCGAGCTCTATCGCACCGAAGCCAAGAACCAAGAGACCATCTCCAAGTTCGGTCATGGCACGCCCAGCGACTGGATCGAGCGCAACCTCTACACCCGGCACAGCGCGCTCGGCGTGTCCCTCATGCTGATTCTCAACGTCGCCCTGTTTGGCGCCCTGGGAGCCACTGTCTGGGCGGTGCAGATGCTGTGGATTCCGATCACCGCCGCCGGCATCATCAATGGCATCGGCCACTACTGGGGCTATCGAAATTTCGAGGCGCCCGACGCCAGCACCAACATCTCGCCCTGGGGCATCGTGATCGGCGGCGAAGAGCTGCACAACAACCACCACACCTACCCGACCGCCGCCAAGTTCTCGGTCAAGCCCTACGAGTTCGATCTCGGCTGGGCGTACATCCGGGCCTTCGAGATGATCGGCTGGGCCAAGGTCAAGAAGGTTCCGCCCAAGCTGCAACTCGGCGCAATCCGTCCGGTTGCCGACGAGAAGACGCTGGAGGCCATCATCGCCAATCGTTACGAAGTGATGGCGGGTTTTGCCCGCGAGCTTCGCCGTGCGGCCAAGGAAGAAATTGCCCAGCTCCAGGCCAAGGGCCATGACCTCGCGCCGGTGAAAGCTGCCCATCGCTGGTTGCACCGCGACGACGACCGGGTGCCGGCCGATGCGCGCGTCCAGGTGGCCCAGGCCCGCGCTGCCTCGCCGGTCATCGACAAGATGATGACCATGCGCGAGGAGCTGCGTCAGGTCTGGATGAACACCACCCACACCCGGCCCCAACTGGCCGCCGACTTGCAGGCCTGGTGCCAGCGGGCCGAGGCCAGCGGTATCGCCCGCCTGCAGGCCTTCTCGCAGCAGCTGCGCGCGGCGCACGCCTGAGGCGTTCCGGCCCCAAGAAAAAGCCCCGCCATGCGGGGCTTTTTCTTGTCTGTCTCAGAGCGGCCGCCCCAAGCGCTTCTCCACCTCTCGCCGCTCCCACTCCGGGCCCAGGACCTGGAAGGGATTGAATATCCTCAGGCCGTGCATCAGAACCCCAATGCCCCAGCCGCCGATCACCCACAGCGACCATAGGTGGCTAGGGCGGGTCAAGAGGTTGATGGCCACCAGGAGTGTGCAGACAAGAACGTACTGCGCCAGGTGCAGGTAAAAGGCCCGCAGCTGGCGCACTTGCCTGAAGGCCTGGGCTTCCTCCTGTTCGGCGGTGCTGGCGGTCGATGGGGTCATGGGGGTCTCCGGTTGAAGGCTGGCGTAGTCGATCTCGAACACGGCCGCGAGGGACTTGAGCGTTTCCATGCTGGCCGGCTGACCGGCTTCCAGGCGCTGGATCGTCCGCGCACTCAGGCCGCTGGCCTGTGCCAACTGCTGCTGGGACCAACCCCGTTGCAGTCGCAATTTCTGGATCAACATGAATGTGTCCCTCGACGGCTATGACGCCCTGATACTGGCATCTCCAGCCTGATTGTGCGACGACACGGCCACGACAGCGCCGCGTCTTTGCCCCGACAGCGAGAGCTGTCCAAAGAAAAAGCCCCGCAGTGCGGGGCTTTTTGCTGCAGGAGAGAGGCCGAATTACTTCAGCTTCACTTCCTTGTACTCGACGTGCTTGCGCGCCTTCGGGTCGAACTTCATGATCGACATTTTCTCGGGCATCGTCTTCTTGTTCTTGCTCGTGGTGTAGAAGTGGCCAGTGCCCGCTTGGGACTCCAGCTTGATTTTTTCGCGTCCGCCTTTGCTCGCCATTTGGAATCTCCTTGGTTAGGCTTGGCCGCGGGCCCGCAGGTCCGCCAGCACGGTGTCAATGCCCTTCTTGTCGATGAGGCGCAATGCTGCGCTCGACACGCGCAGGCGCACCCAGCGGTTTTCGCTCTCGACCCAGAAACGGCGGTATTGCAGGTTCACTTCGAACCGGCGCTTGGTCTTGTTGTTGGCGTGGGACACATTGTTCCCCACCATCGGGCCTTTGCCCGTCACTTCGCATTTGCGTGCCATGGAGCACTCCTTCAACGGCGGTCACTTCGTGAGCGCCTTAGGCAGTCACTGACTGACCGCCTTACCTCGCCAGTAGGGTGGCGGTAACCCATCTTGCCGGCTTATGGCCTTCCCAGGCCCAAGCAGCAAAGCCCATGAGTATAGCTGGGCGCAGTGGCCCACCCGCTGCTTTCCGGCCGAAAAAACAAGGGGGGCGTGCCGCCGGGGCGGATCACGGTCTCAAATCGAACTCTTTCGAATTAATCCGCCTGCTCCAGGAAGCGCTGGGCGTCCAGTGCCGCCATGCAGCCGGTACCGGCGCTGGTAATGGCCTGGCGATAGACATGGTCCTGCACATCGCCGGCAGCAAAGACGCCGGGCACGCTGGTCTGGGTGGCAAAGCCGCTGTTGCCACCCCGGGTGATGATGTAGCCGTCTTTCATCTCCACCTGGCCCTGGAAGATGCCGGTGTTGGGCGAGTGTCCGATGGCGATGAAGCAACCCTTTAGCGTGATGTCCTCGGTGGCGCCGGTGCGCGTGTCCTTGATGCGGATGCCGGTCACACCCGTGGGGTCGCCGAGCACCTCGTCTAGCGTGTTGAACACCTTCAGCTCGATCTTGCCTTCGGCAACTTTTTGCATCACCTTGTCGATCATGATCGGCTCGGCGCGGAACTTGTCGCGGCGGTGCACCAGATAGACCTTGCGCGCGATATTGGACAGGTACAGCGCCTCTTCGACCGCGGTATTGCCGCCGCCTACCACGCAACAAATCTCACCGCGGTAGAAGAAGCCGTCGCAGGTGGCGCAGGCACTCACGCCCCGGCCCATGAAGGCCTCTTCCGAGGGCAGGCCCAGGTAGCGGGCCGAGGCCCCGGTGGCAAGGATCAAGCTGTCGCAGGTGTAGCTGCCGCTGTCGCCGGTGAGGGTGAAGGGGCGCTTGGAGAGATCCACCTGGTTGATGTGGTCGAACACGATCTGGGTCTTGAAACGCTCGGCATGCTCCTGGAAGCGCTGCATCAGCTCCGGTCCCTGCACGCCGTGCACATCAGCAGGCCAGTTGTCGACCTCGGTGGTGGTCATCAGCTGACCGCCCTGAGCGATGCCCGTGATGAGCAGGGGCTCTAGGTTGGCGCGGGCCGCATAAATGGCGGCTGTATAGCCCGCCGGACCGGATCCGAGGATGATGACTTTGGCGTGTTGGCTGCTCATGCGGGTAAAACTCCTTGGCAGGCCCCCCTAGCGTAGGCGGGCCCGATTACATTCGGCTGGATCGGGCCAAGTATCGGGCCGTTCAAACCGGGCGGTACGTGGGCTTTTATATGGCCCCGATTGTAAGAACCGATCACCTGCACGAGGAGCGCCTATGTCCATGCTGTCCAACCTCGAGCTCATTCGCCGGGTGCCATTGTTTGCCCTGCTCACCACCGACCACGCGGAGACTGTGGCCGACGCGGTCATTAAGCGCCGGTTCAAGCGGGGCGAAGTGGTTCTGGCCCAGGGCGAAAAGTCCAACACCCTGTTCATCATTCTCACTGGCAGGGCCCGGGTGATCACCGCCGACCGCCGTGGTCGGGAGGTCATTCTGGCCACCCTGCAGCCGGGCGACTACCTGGGCGAGATGAGCCTGATCGACAACCAGGTTCACTCGGCCACTGTGCGCGCCGAGATCCAGACCGACATGCTCTCCCTGGCCCGGGCCGAGTTCGCGCGCTGCCTGCCGGACAACAGCTCCATGGCCTACTCCATCATGAAGGGCCTGGTCCTGCGGCTGCGGCAGGCCGACCGCAAGATCGAGTCCCTGGCCCTGATGGACGTCTACGGACGGGTCGCCCGGGCCCTGCTGGAGTTCGCCCAGCCCGACCGCGAGGGTCAGATGACCATCCGCGACCGCATCTCCCGGCAGGACATCGCCAAGATGGTGGGCGCGTCGCGCGAAATGGTCAGCCGTGTGATGAAGGACCTGGAAGGGCGGGGCTTCGTGCACACACGAGAGGACGGGTCTATGCTGGTCCGGGAACAGCTGGCCACGCTAGGCTAAGCTGTGGGTTTGGCGCCGTATTTCCGCTGGGGCGGAGTCGGCCGCCATCGACACGCCCGCCTGATGACGTACTCGCTTAACACCCTTGAAAACCGCGACGGCGGCAATGCAGCCTTGCCGCGCGCGGCCCTGGGCCGTTTCGGCCAGGAAATCGCCCTTCTTCTGGGCGCCGTGGCCCTGGTGTTCTGGTGCCTGGCGCTCCTGACCCACTCGGGACAGGACGCGGCTTTTTTCACCTCTGGCGCGGGCACGCCCTACGCCAACTGGGGCGGGCGCCTGGGGGCCAATTTGGCCAACGCCAGTTACTTCATCTTGGGCTATTCGGTCTGGTGGTGTGTCGTTGCCGGATGGCGTACCTGGTTCATCGCCCTGACCCGATGGCTGCGCGCCGCCGACGCGGTGGAGGATTCTCCGGCGATGACCGCTGCCCGCGCGCGGCGCCAGCGCATCCTGTTCTGGCTGTCGCTGGCCGTGCTGCTGTCTGCCAGCGCGGGCCTGGAGTGGTCACGCCTGTACCGGATCGAGCCACTATTACCCGACCATGCGGGTGGTGCGCTGGGCTGGTTGGTGGGTCCGCTGGCGGTGCGCTGGCTGGGCTTTAGCGGGTCGGGCCTGTTGGCCATCGTGGCCGTGGTGTTGTCTTCTGCGGTCGTACTCCGCTTTTCCTGGGGCCAGGTCGCCGAGCGAATTGGCGCGCGCATTCACGGCTTCTTCGAGGCCCGGCGCGAGCAGCGCGAGATGGCCGAGGACATGGCCCTGGGCCAACAGGCGGCCCGCGAGCGTGAAGAGACGGTGCTGGAAGAGCGCATCGAGAGCGAGGAGCAGCACCCGACCCCGGTGCTGATCGAGCCCTTGATGGTAGAGGTGCCCCGCAGCGAGCGGGTGGCCAAGGAGCGACAAAAGCCCCTGTTCCAGGAACTCAAGGACAGCAACCTCCCGCAGGTCGACCTGCTCGACTCGGCCCAGACGCGTCAGGAGACCGTCTCGCCCGAAACGCTGGAGATGACCTCGCGCTTGATCGAGAAAAAGCTCAAGGACTTTGGCGTCGAGGTGCGTGTGGTGCTGGCCCAGCCCGGCCCCGTGATCACCCGCTACGAAATCGAGCCGGCCACCGGCGTCAAGGGCTCGCAGGTCGTCAATCTGGCCAAGGACCTGGCGCGCTCACTGTCGCTGGTATCGATCCGGGTCATCGAGACCATTCCTGGCAAAAACTACATGGCGCTCGAATTGCCCAATGCCAAGCGGCAGTCGATCCGCCTGTCGGAGATCCTGGGCTCCCAGATTTACAACGAGGCCAAGTCCATGCTCACCATGGGCCTGGGCAAGGACATCATCGGCAACCCGGTGGTGGCCGACCTGGCCAAGATGCCCCACGTGCTGGTGGCCGGCACCACCGGGTCGGGCAAGTCGGTGGGTATCAACGCGATGATCCTCTCGCTTCTGTACAAGGCCGAGGCCCGCGATGTGCGCCTGTTGATGATCGACCCCAAGATGCTGGAGATGTCGGTCTACGAGGGCATTCCGCACCTGCTGGCGCCGGTGGTCACCGACATGAAGCAGGCCGCCAATGGTCTCACCTGGTGCGTGGCCGAGATGGAGCGTCGCTACAAGCTCATGTCCAAGCTGGGTGTGCGCAACCTGGCGGGCTACAACACCAAGATCGACGAGGCCAAGTCGCGCGAGTCCTTCATCTACAACCCCTTCAGTCTCACACCCGACAGCCCCGAGCCCCTCGAGCGCCTGCCGCACATCGTGGTGGTCATCGACGAGTTGGCCGATTTGATGATGGTGGTCGGCAAGAAGATCGAGGAGCTGATTGCCCGCCTGGCGCAAAAAGCACGCGCTGCAGGTATTCACCTCATCTTGGCAACACAGCGCCCGAGCGTCGACGTGATCACCGGCCTCATCAAGGCCAACATCCCGACCCGGATCGCCTTCTCGGTGGGCAGCAAGATCGACAGCCGCACCATCCTCGACCAGATGGGGGCTGAGGCCCTGTTGGGCATGGGCGACATGCTCTATATGGCCAGTGGCTCCGGCCTGCCGGTGCGGGTGCATGGCGCCTTCGTCAGCGACGAGGAGGTGCACCGCGTGGTGGCCTACCTCAAAGAGCAAGGCGGTGAGCCCAACTACATCGAAGGCGTGCTCGAAGGCGGTACCGTCGACGAGGACGGTGGTCTGCTGGGCGACAGCGACGCTGGCGGCGAGAAGGACCCGATGTACGACCAGGCCGTGGAAGTGGTTCTTAAAAACCGCAAGGCCAGCATCTCGCTGGTCCAGCGTCACCTCAAGATCGGCTACAACCGCGCTGCGCGTTTGGTCGAGGACATGGAAAACGCCGGCCTGGTCAGCGCGATGAACGGCGCCGGCCAGCGTGACATCCTGGTCCCGTCGCGCAGCGAATGAAGGCCGGGGTGCGAGTGATGCCTGTTCTTCTGCCTGTTTGTCCGCCTTTTCGTGTTCCTGTTGCCGGCCTCGCCACGGCTTGTGTGCCTGCCCTCAGACATAGACCTGTCCCTGCCCCTGCGCCCTTGCGCCGCCGCCTCCTGCTGACCTTGATGGCCTTGACCGCTCTGCTCGGGCTGCTCCTGCCCCTGGTCGCGCGTGCCGACGGAATCGAGGCGCTGGAGGCCTTCTTGCGCAGCACCAAGAGCGGCCGCGCCGACTTCACCCAGACCGTGACCGGGCCGGCCCGCGAGGGCCAGCCAGCGCGGGTGCGCCAATCGAGCGGGCGCTTCGAGTTCCAGCGTCCCGACCGCTTTCGCTTCACCTACCTCAAGCCTTTTGCGCAGACCCTGGTGGCCGACGGGCAGACACTCTGGCTGCACGACCCCGACCTGAACCAGGTCACCGCCCGTCGCCAGGGCCAGGCCCTGGCCAGCACACCCGCGGCGCTGATCGCTGCCGCCCCCGACCTGGTCGCGCTGCGCCAGGCCTTTGACCTGTCTGCCGCCCCAGAGCGTGACGGCCTGCAATGGGTGGTGGCGGTGCCGCGCCAGCGCGAGGGCGCACTGCGCGAACTGCGGGTGGGACTGCGCGGTGCCGAACTGGTGGCCCTCGACATTGTCGACGGCCTGGGCCAGCGCTCGCAGATCCGCTTTGCCAAAGTGGAAGCCAACATCGCCCTGCCGGTCGACACCTTCCAGTTCAAGCCGCCCTCCGGGGCAGATGTCATCCGGCAATAGACCCATCGGTCTGCTCCGAATGTGGCGGCGTGTCAGCATATGTCGGCGTCCGCTGATACGTTGAGGACCGTGAAGTTTTTAACGTTGCCCCTGTTTTTCAACAGGGAGTGACGATATTGGAATCAGAAAATTGCGCGCTCAGCCGGGTTTGGCCAGCGGGCCGAGGGCTCCTGTCACTGGCGGCTGCGGCCCTTCTGGCCGCCTGTGGGGGCGGTTTGGAACGCGGTTCGGGCGTTGGCGCTGTGCCCGAAGCCGTGCCCGTCACTGTGCCCGCAGCAGTGCCTACGGCCGGGCCCGCGGCTGAGTCCGTCGCTGGCGTTACTGCGGTGCCAGCGCCCGCACTTTCCAGCGCGCAGAAGCTCGCTGAGCTGGAACGGTCGGGCGCAATTCCTACGCTCGACCGCAGTGATTCCCTGGCAGGCACCGACGCGGATCGCAACGGGGTGCGGGATGACATCGATGCCTACCTTCAGCGAACGTATCCTGACCCGGCCCAGCGCTCGGCCGCGTTGCAACTGGCTCGCGGTCTCCAGGCTTCCGTGGTGGTGAACTCGCCGGACAGAGAACTCAATCGTGTCGTAGGACGGCAGATCAGCCGGGGCACCCATTGCGTCTTTGACAAGTTCAACTCTCCTGCGGGTCGCAACTCCGACAGGGTAGGGCGCGAACTGGAAGCAATGACGGCCAACACCAAGACCCGCCTGAAGGCTTACCTGCAGCACAACAAGGCTCTGGACGGCACCGCCTGGGCCCTGCCGACGGAGAACACCTGTGACTAGGCGCCTCCGCCAGTGCATCGCCTTGCTTTGTGCTGCGGCCTTGACGGCCGGTGGCCTCGCGCCCTCTTGGGCGCAGTCCGGCCCCCAGGATCTGTGTGCGCAGAATGATGTGTTCTTCGGTTTCTTCAATGGGATTCACACCACCAAGCGGCAAGCGGAGGACCAGTTAGGCTGGTTGCATGACCTCTATGGCACCCAGTCCCCCAAGGGCGACACCCTGCACTACGAGGTGATGTACAACTATACGGCTGGCTTTGAAGACTTCGTCGAGACCTTCGAGCAGCGCCTTCAGGAGCAGGAGGGGCTTCTGCTGGGCCGCTATGAACTGTTCTTCGAAGCCGTTACCGGCGCCTCAAAGGGCGGCTGGTGGGAAATCATTGCGCGTGCCATTCCCCCCCTGGCAGGCTTGCTGCAGTCGCTTGTCGACTGGGTACGCGCCAAAGCCGTGCAGTCCCTCACCGCGCTCGCTGGCAGTCCGCCCACGGCAACTAATTTGGCCGAGCACCGTCTGCGGATCGGTAGCGCGGTGCTGGAGGGCCGCAAACTGCTGCTGTTTGCGCATTCCCAAGGCAATCTGTTCGCCAATACCGCCTACCAGTACGGCCGCTCACTGGCGGGCCCTGCTTCGATTCGCTTGGTGCATGTTGCTCCTGCGTCGCCCTTGGTCAATGGAACGCACGCGCTGGCCGACAAGGACATGGTGATCGGTGCCCTGAGTCTGGTGGGGTCGATACAGCCCTTCACGGATGTGATCCCGGGTTACGCCGAACGTCCTCCGGGGCTCAATGGCTACACAGACTTTCTCGGGCACGGGTTGCTCGAGGTCTACCTCAACCCTGCACTTGCCCCAGCCAGCCGCATACGGTCGGCGGTCGATGTCTCCCTCGATACGCTCGAGGCCCCCCCGCGCCGGGCGGCAAGCGGGTTCTTCACGGCGACCTTGATCTGGGATGGGACGGGTGACGTGGACCTGCACGCCTTTGAGCCCGACGGGTCCCATGTTTATTACTCCACCAGGCGCGGCTCGAGCGGCAATCTGGACATCGATAACATGCGGGCCAACGGCCCCGAACACTATTTCGCCAGTTGCGATGCGAACCGTCTCAAGGAGGGGCGCTATTCGCTTCAGGTGGCCAACTTCACCGGGGCATCGGGGCGGACAGCCACCATGCAAATCACGTCCGCGCGAGACGGGGTCCTCGGCACCCGTTCAGTTGTCCTCGGGGCGGACACCGGGCCTTTCCCGTCTGTCGCTCTGTTCAATGTGTGGGTGGAACGCGACCCGTCTTCTGGGCGGTGGTCGGTAACCCTGAATCCGACCTCGGCAGGATCCTCGCCTTGAATCGGGTCGTCCACGGGTGAGTTAGGTGAACTCTCGTACCTGGGTGCTCGCGGAATGAATGGGGGATGTTCCACAGGCCGGCTGGCGGGTCGCCCTACACTCGCGAGGTGAGCATCCCCAAGACACCGTTGGCACACCCGCCCCTGGCCGAGCGCCTGCGCCCGGCCACCCTGGGCGAGGTGATCGGCCAGCAGCACTTGCTCGGCGAGGGCATGCCGCTGCGCATCGCCTTCGAGTCCGGCCAGCCGCATTCGTGCATCCTCTGGGGACCCCCGGGCGTGGGCAAGACGACCATCGCCCGGCTGATGGCCATGGCCTTCGATGCCCAGTTCATCACCATCAGCGCGGTCCTGGGTGGCGTAAAAGACATCCGCGAGGCGGTCGATCAGGCGCAGGCGGTGGCCAGCGGCCTGGATCCGCGCCGCACCATCGTCTTTGTCGACGAGGTGCACCGCTTCAACAAGAGCCAGCAAGACGCCTTCTTGCCGCATGTCGAGTCGGGGCTCTTCACCTTCATCGGCGCGACCACCGAGAACCCCTCCTTCGAGGTGAACTCGGCCCTGCTCTCGCGGGCTGCGGTCTATGTGCTGCAACCCCTGGCCGAGGAAGATCTGGCGCAGCTGGTCACCCGCGCCCAGGCGCTGGGCGCGGTGCCCGCACTGGAGGACGCGGCGCGGGAGCGCCTGCTCGCCTATGCAGATGGCGACGCGCGCCGGCTCCTCAACACCCTGGAGACGCTGGCGGTCGCTGCTTCGGCCCAGAAGGTGGACACCCTCACCGACGCCTGGCTGCTCAAGGTGCTGGGCGAGCGCATGCGCCGCTACGACAAGGGTGGCGAGCAGTTCTACGACACCATCAGTGCCCTGCACAAAAGCGTGCGCGGGTCCGACCCCGACGCCTCTCTGTACTGGTTCGTGCGTATGCTCGATGGCGGTGCCGACCCGCGCTACATCGGCCGACGCCTGGTCCGCATGGCCATCGAAGACATCGGCCTGGCCGATCCGCGCGCCCTGCGCCTGGCCTTAGATGCCTGCGAGACCTTCGAGCGCCTGGGCTCGCCCGAAGGCGAGCTGGCGCTGGCCGAGGCCGTGGTCTACCTGGCCGTCGCCGCCAAGTCCAATGCGGTGTACGACGCCTACAAACAGATGCGCGCTTTCGTGAAGGAAGACGGCACCCGACCGGTGCCCCTGCACCTGCGCAATGCGCCCACACGCCTCATGAAGCAGCTCGACTACGGCAAGGACTACCGCTACGCCCATGCCGAGGCCGGTGGCTATGCGGCCGGCGAGGACTACTTTCCCGAGGGCATGGGGCCGGCGCGCTTTTACCAGCCGGTGGAGCGGGGGCTCGAGATCCGCATCGCCGACAAGCTGCGGCAGCTGCGCGCGCTCGACGCTGCCGCCAGGGCGGGCAAAGCCCCCCCTCCCGGCGAGGGCACAGGAGGGTGAGCGCTGGCTAGAATCGCCGCCTGCGGCCCGCTCATCTATTGGCGGGTTTTTTGCTAGTTGGATGGAACAGGTCGGGCCGGTGCCAGTGCAGTCCGGCCTGCAACCACGGAGACGCGCTTTATGGACATCCTGCTGCAGCAGATCATCAACGGTCTGGTCCTGGGCAGCATGTACGCCTTGGTGGCCCTAGGCTACACCATGGTGTACGGCATCATCAACCTGATCAACTTCGCCCATGGCGAGGTGCTGATGGTGGGGGCGCTCACCAGTTGGGCCCTGATCGGGGTGATGCAGGACGCCATGCCCGGTGCGCCGGGCTGGCTGATTCTTTTGCTGGCGCTGGTCATTTCCTGCGTGGTCGCCGCCGCGCTGAACTTCACCATCGAAAAGATCGCCTACCGGCCGCTTCGGGGCAGCCCCAAGCTCGCCCCTCTCATCACCGCCATCGGCATGTCCATCTTGCTGCAGACGCTGGCGATGATCATCTTCAAGCCCAATTACAAGGCCTACCCGACCCTGCTGCCCGCGGTACCGCTGGAGGTGGGGGGCGCGGTCATCACCGTGACCCAGGTGGTGATCCTGGCGGTCACTGCGCTGTCGCTGGCGGTTTTGATGTACCTGGTCAATCACACCCGGCTGGGCCGCGCGATGCGTGCTACCGCGGAGAACCCGCGGGTGGCGGCCCTCATGGGCGTCAAGCCCGACACGGTCATTTCGGCCACCTTCATCATCGGTGCGGTGCTGGCCACCATCGCCGGCGTGATGTATGCGTCCAACTACGGCACCGTGCAGCACACCATGGGCTTTTTGCCTGGCCTGAAGGCCTTCACCGCTGCGGTTTTTGGCGGCATCGGCAACCTGGCCGGTGCGGTGGTGGGCGGACTGCTGCTGGGGCTGATTGAGTCGATCGGCTCGGGCTACATCGGCGCGCTCACCGGCGGCGCGCTGGGCAGCCACTACTCCGACATTTTTGCCTTCATCGTGCTGATCGTGGTCCTCACCCTGCGCCCCTCGGGCTTGCTGGGCGAGCGCGTGGCCGACCGGGCTTGAGAGCAAGGCACTGACCATGAACCTCGTCGCCAACAAACGTCACTTGCTGATCTCCGCCCTGGTGCTCCTGCTGCTGCCCCTGGGCTTGCAGGCCATGGGCAACTTCTGGGTCCGCATCGCCGACTTCGCCCTGCTCTATGTGCTGCTGGCCCTGGGCCTGAACATCGTGGTGGGCTTTGCCGGCCTGCTGGACCTGGGCTTCGTCGCCTTCTTCGCCATCGGCGCCTACCTGTACGGGCTGCTGGCCTCGCCGCACCTGGGTGAAACCTTCGAGTGGATTGCCCAGGTCTTCCCGGACGGTCTGCACACCCCCATCTGGGTGGTGATACCGCTCGCGGCGCTGGTGGCCGGCATTTTCGGCGTGCTTCTGGGCGCGCCCACGCTCAAGCTGCGCGGCGACTATCTGGCCATCGTCACCCTGGGTTTTGGCGAAATCATCCGGGTCTTCCTGAACAACCTCGACCACCCGGTCAACATCACCAACGGCCCCAAGGGCCTGGGGCAGATCGACTCGATCAGCATCGCGGGCCTGAATCTGGGCAAGCGGCTGGACCTGGGTTTCATGGACGTCTCGTCCGTCACCCTCTACTACTACCTGTTCCTGGCCTTGGTGGTCGTGAGTTACCTGGTGTGCAGCCGACTGGAGCGCTCACGCATCGGCCGCGCCTGGATGGCGATCCGCGAGGATGAAATCGCCGCCAAGGCCATGGGCATCAACACCGTCAACTTGAAGCTGCTGGCCTTCGGCATGGGCGCTACCTTCGGCGGCGTCTCTGGCGCCATGTTCGCTGCCTTCCAGGGCTTTGTCTCGCCCGAGTCCTTCAGCCTCATGGAGTCGGTGATGATCGTCGCGATGGTGGTGCT
>CANFQF010000050.1 GCA_947449025.1 Comamonadaceae bacterium | reverse complement strand
TGGGGACTTGTGCCGCCGCCCGCCGACCCCATCTGAGGGGTGCCAGAATCGCAGCGACGCGTGATTCGCGGCGCCCGCGTGGTCACGTGCCCCAAGGCAACCGGACCCGGCCGACCCGCCCGACCCCACAGGAGATTCCATGCAGTTGTCCTTGAAGCAGACCCTCAGCCCCTTGGCCCTGGCGCTGGCCCTGTCCGTCCCCGGCGCCCTGGTGGCCACCGCACCCGCCGCCCTCGCGCAGTCTGCACCTCAGCGCGGCGTCCCCGACTTCACCGAGCTGGCCGAGCAGGTCTCGCCGGCGGTGGTCAATATCCGCACCCTCGAGCGTGCCCGCGCGCCTTCGGGCGCTGCTCCTGACGAGGAGATGCAGGAGTTCTTCCGCCGCTTCTTCGGCCAGCCCATTCCCGGCGCGCCGCGCGGCGGTCAGCGCCCGGGTCAGCCCGGGCAGGGCGAGGGCGAGTCGCAGCCGCGTGGTGTGGGCTCCGGCTTCATCCTCAGCACCGACGGCTTTGTGCTGACCAATGCCCACGTGGTCGACGGCGCCGAGGAGGTCATCGTCACCCTGGCCGATAAGCGCGAGTTCAAGGCCCGGGTGGTGGGCACCCCCGACAAGCGCACCGATGTCGCCGTGATCAAGATCGAGGCCAGTGGACTGCCCACGGTGCGCATCGGTGATGTGAGCCGCCTGAAGGTCGGTGAGTGGGTCATGGCCATCGGCTCTCCTTTCGGTCTGGAGAACACCGTCACTGCCGGCATCGTCAGCGCCAAGCAGCGCGATACCGGTGACTACC
This sequence comes from Comamonadaceae bacterium, assembly GCA_947449025.1. Classification (GTDB taxonomy): domain Bacteria; phylum Pseudomonadota; class Gammaproteobacteria; order Burkholderiales; family Burkholderiaceae_C; genus Ramlibacter. The sequence goes on along the minus strand of CANFQF010000050.1, from coordinate 18,390 downwards.
TGCCTTTCATCCAGACCGACGTGGCGATCAACCCCGGCAACTCGGGCGGCCCCCTGATCAACCTGCGCGGCGAGGTGGTGGGGATCAACAGCCAGATCTATTCGCGCTCGGGCGGCTTCATGGGCATCTCCTTCGCCATTCCGATCGACGAGGCCATCCGGGTGGCCGACCAACTGCGCGGCCCGACCGGCCGCGTGAGCCGTGGCCGCATTGGCGTGGCCATCGACCAGGTCACCAAGGACGTGGCTGAGTCCATCGGCCTGGGCAAGGTGCAGGGTGCGCTGGTGCGCAGCGTCGAAGCCGGATCGCCCGCCGACAAGGCGGGGGTCGAGGCGGGGGACATCATCCTGCGCTTCGATGGCAAGCCGATCGATCGGGCCAGTGACCTGCCGCGGCAGGTCGGCAACACCAAGCCTGGTAGCCGGTCCACGGTGACTGTGTTCCGGCGCGGCAGCCAGCGTGATCTGTCCCTGGTGGTCGCCGAGATCGAGCCTGACCGCAGCGAGCGCCGCGCCAGTGCGCCGCAGCGTGAGGAGCGGCCGCGCGGATCCGCCGCCGCCCAGTCCCTGGGCCTCACCGTTTCGGAGCTTGGCGAGGCGCAGCGCAAAGAGCTCAAAGTCAAAGGCGGTGTGCGGGTGGATGCGGCCGCCGAGGCTGCAGCCCGGGCTGGCCTGCGCGAGGGCGACGTGATCGTTGCCGTGGGCAATACCGAGATCGCCAATCTGCGGGAGTTCGAGACGGCCATTGGCCGCATCGACCGAAGCAAGTCCGTCGCGCTCCTGGTGCGGCGTGGAGACCAAGCGAGCTACCTGCTTTTGCGTCCGAGCCGCTGAAATGGCTCTGGGTTGCCGGCCGGTGCGGGGCAGGGCGCTTTCCAGAGCGCCTGCCAGAGTGCCGGGGCGGGCGGGTGAAGGCCCCTTTCCCCGCTCGGGAATACCGGCTTTGGCGGCCCCGGACAGCGACTCCCCAAAAAATATTCGGGTCGCCCGCACTGCCACAAAAGTATGAGTGGGCACTCACCGAGCCGAACCCTAAACACCTTTTCGATAGAATCACGGCCTTGCTACTGCTGCTTCGGGGCATATTGAAACAGGGGCACGATCACGATGCGGGATGGGCTCAGGATAACCACCGCTCGTCCACAGATCGCCCACAAGTTGTCCCCGATGTATCCCCCTCAACCTGTTGATAAGTTGTGAATAAAAACCCTGTTGTTGGCCTGCAACTCCCCCTGGGAGCTTGCTCACGGCTGTACGCCGGGGGGTTTTTGCCTACAATGAAGCTCCAACCTTCGCAGTTGCCAATGATTGTTGGTTCAGGGCGCGTCGTCTTTCGACGCGCCCTTTTTTCTTGCCCGCTTCCCTTTGAAGCCCTTTGAATTCAATCACTTAAGTCCGCAGTCTTGATGAATCACATCAGAAACTTTTCGATCATCGCGCACATCGACCATGGCAAGTCGACGCTCGCCGACCGCCTGATCCAGCGCTGCGGTGGACTGTCTGATCGCGAGATGTCAGAGCAAGTACTGGATTCGATGGATCTCGAGAAAGAGCGTGGGATAACCATCAAGGCGCAGACCGCCGCACTCCAGTACAAGGCACGCGATGGACAGGTCTACAACCTCAATCTGATCGACACGCCCGGTCACGTCGACTTCTCGTACGAAGTCTCGCGCTCGCTCTCCGCTTGCGAGGGCGCGCTGCTGGTGGTCGACGCCAGCCAGGGTGTGGAGGCACAGACAGTCGCCAACTGCTACACCGCACTCGACCTCGGTGTTGAGGTGCTGCCAGTGTTGAACAAGATGGACCTGCCGCAGGCCGACCCGGAGAACGCCAAGGCCGAAGTCGAGGACGTGATCGGCATCGACGCCTCCGAAGCCATTCCCTGCTCCGCCAAGACCGGCATGGGCATCGACGAAATCCTCGAGGCCATCATCGCCAAGGTGCCCGCGCCGAAGGGAGACCCCGAGGCCCCGCTGCGCGCCATGATCATCGACAGCTGGTTCGACAGCTACGTCGGCGTGGTGATGCTGGTGCGGGTGGTCGACGGCAGCCTCAAAAAGGGCGAGCGCATCAAGCTGATGGCGGCAGACGCCTTCTTCGAGGCCGGTAGCCTGGGTGTGTTCACGCCGGGCAACGAGCCGCGCGAGTCGCTCAATGCGGGCGAGGTGGGTTACATCATCGCCGGCATCAAGGAGCTGACCGCCGCCAAGGTGGGCGACACCGTCACCCTGGAAAAGAAGCTGCCGAACAACGCCGGCCCGGCCACCGAGGCGCTGCCCGGCTTCAAGGAGATTCAGCCCCAGGTCTTCGCCGGCCTCTACCCGACCGAGGCCAACCAGTACGACTCGCTGCGCGACAGCCTGGAAAAGCTGCGGCTCAATGACGCCTCGCTGCACTTCGAGCCCGAGGTGAGTCAGGCCCTGGGCTTTGGCTTCCGTTGCGGCTTCCTGGGCCTGCTGCACATGGAGATCGTGCAAGAGCGCCTCGAGCGGGAGTTTGATCAGGACCTGATCACCACCGCCCCCAGCGTCGTCTACCAGGTGGTCAAGGGCGACGGCGAGGTGATCATGGTGGAGAACCCTTCGAAGATGCCCGACCAGGGGCGTATCGAGGAAATCCGCGAGCCGATTGTCACGGTGCACCTGTACATGCCGCAGGAGTACGTGGGGCCGGTGATGACGCTGGCCAACCAGAAGCGCGGCGTGCAAATGAACATGGCCTACCACGGGCGGCAGGTGATGCTCACCTATGAGCTGCCCCTGGGCGAGATCGTGCTGGACTTTTTTGACAAGCTCAAATCGGTCAGCCGGGGCTACGCCTCGATGGACTACGAGTTCAAGGAGTACCGCGCCTCGGACGTGGTGAAGGTCGACATCCTGCTCAACGGGGAGAAGGTCGACGCGCTGTCCATCATCGTGCACCGTAGCCAGTCGCAGTACCGCGGTCGTGCAGTGGCGGCCAAGATGCGCGAGATCATCAGCCGGCAGATGTTCGACGTGGCCATCCAGGCGGCCATCGGCGCCAACATCATTGCGCGTGAATCGATCAAGGCCTTGCGCAAGAACGTGCTGGCAAAATGCTACGGCGGCGACATCAGCCGCAAGCGCAAGCTCCTTGAGAAACAAAAAGCAGGCAAGAAACGCATGAAGCAGATCGGCTCGGTTGAAGTTCCCCAGGAGGCCTTCCTTGCCATCCTGCAGGTCGAGGATTGAGGGTTATTTGATGCCGCTGCTCACTGCCATCGTCCTCGCTGCTTTCGTTGCCTACGCCGGCTCCTGGTACACCGGCGCCATCGAAGGCAACTTTGCCCTGTTGCTTTTGCTGGCCACCACCGTCACCGGTGTTTACTGGCTGGCCGAGCGCTTTTACTTCCTGCCCCGCCGGCGCGAAGCCGCGGCCCGCCTGGAGGCTGAGGCCGCCGCTCGCCGCGCCAGCCTGGCGGCCCAGGGCATCACACACACCGACAACGCCGACCATCTGGCAGCCGCACGCGACAAGCTGCTGGCCCAGCCCTGGTGGCTGGACTGGACCGCCGGGCTCTTTCCGGTGATCGTCGCGGTCTTCGTGCTGCGCTCCTTCCTGTTCGAGCCCTTCAAGATTCCCTCGGGCTCCATGATCCCGACGCTGCTCATTGGCGACCTGATCCTCGTCAACAAGTTCACCTACGGCCTGCGTCTGCCGGTCGCCAACACCCGCATCACAGAGGGCACACCGCCCGCGCGTGGCGACGTGATGGTGTTTCGCTACCCGCCGCGTCCTAGCCTGGACTACATCAAACGGGTGGTCGGCCTGCCGGGCGACGAGGTGGCCTATCTGAACAAGCGTCTCACCATCAACGGCAAGCCGGTGTCCAAGGAGAGCCTGCCTGATTTCTTCGACAAGGACGGCATGCGCTACTCCAAGCAGTTCGAAGAGCTTTTGGGCGACAAGCGCCATCGCCTTCTCAATGACGACGATCGCCCCGCCTTTGTCCCCGGTGCCGACCCCTTCCCCTTCCGCGAGAACTGCAGTTACACCGTCGAAGGCGTGACCTGCAAGGTGCCGGCCGGTCATTACTTCATGATGGGCGACAACCGCGACAACTCGCTCGACTCGCGCTACTGGGGTTTTGTGCCGGAAGGCAATATCGTGGGCAAGGCGGTCTTCGTCTGGATGAACTTCGGTGATCTAAAACGCATCGGAAGCTTCCAGTAATCGGCGGTCCGCAGTACTCTTGTGCTCAGCACAGCCATGCAGACCTTGTTCGCCATGCCCACGGCCCAGCGCCCATTCCAATCCGTCTCGCGGCCCGCGTCGGGATCCGCGTCCCGGGTGGTTTCCCGCTCCGCGTCAGCGCTCGGCGCCAGAAGCAGCGCCGCTGCGTCCAGCCGGATCGGGAGCCCCGGTCGTGTGGCCGGTCTGACGCTCTGGTCCTGGCTGGTGCTGCTCGGGCTGGGTGCCTTGCTCTTGGGAACCGGCGTGCGTTGCCTGCCGGTGCTCCTGGAGTACCAGGCCGTGAACAAGGCGGCCCATCGTGCTGCGCGGGCCGAAACCGTGGCTGAAGCCCGGGCCGAGTTTGATCGCATCGCCCTGGTGGAGGGCGTTCGCTCGGTCCAGGGCACTGACCTGGCCATCGAGCCGGGTGCAGGCGGTCTGCGGGTGCGCTTTGCCTACCAGCGCGAGATCCCGCTGGTCGGATCGGCCTATCTGGCTTTCAAGCTTTCCGGGGACGCGCCATGAGCGGCGCCTCGGGCGGGCCCTCCACCCCGCCATCGCCCGCCCACCTGGCGCTGCAGCAGCGCCTGGGCCACAGCTTTGCCAACGCGGCGCTTCTGGCGCAGGCGCTCACCCATCGCAGCTTCTCGGCGGGTCATAACGAGCGCCTGGAGTTTCTGGGTGACTCGGTTCTTAACCTGGTTGTGGCCGACTTGCTGTTCGAGCGCCTGCAGTCCCTGCCCGAGGGTGACCTCTCTCGTGTGCGCGCCAACTTGGTCCGGCAAGAGACCTTGCACCAGCTGGCCGAGGGCCTGGAACTCTCCGAGGTCTTGCGCCTGGGCGAAGGCGAGTCGCGCTCGGGCGGTGCCCGCCGGCCCTCCATCCTGGCCGACGCGCTGGAAGCGGTGATTGGGGCGGTGTACCTCGACGCCGGCTTTGACGCCGCCCGCGCCCTGGTGCGTCGGCTGTTTGCCGACGTCGAGATCAAGCCCGAGATGCAGGCCGCCGCCAAGGACCCCAAAACCGAGCTGCAGGAATGGCTGCAGGGCCGGCGCATGCAGCTGCCGATCTACCGTGTGGTCGGCACCCTCGGGGCCGCCCACAAGCAGACTTTTGATGTCGAGTGCGAGGTGGCCGAGTTGTCCGCCACCGAGCGCGGCATCGGCGCCTCGCGCCGCGCCGCCGAACAGGCCGCCGCCGCCGCCATGCTGATGGCGCTCAGGCAGCGCGGCTTGGCGCGGGCCTGAGGGCCTGTTGCCGGCGTTCCCCCTTATTCAATGCCCATGACCTCCACCTCCTCTACGGACCACTCGGCAGACGCCTCTGCGGCCGACCCGTCCGCCATGTCTGCTGACACCTCCAGTGACATTCCCGAGCACACCCCCGGTGACACCCCTGGCGAGGCCGGCCTGCCCGAGGTCTATCAGATCCCGGAGATTCCCCCCGTCGGCGGTCGCCGGCAGCCCCCTGCAGACGCCCCCGCGGGCCAGCGCTGCGGGCTGGTGGCCATCATCGGCAAGCCCAACGTCGGCAAATCGACCCTGCTCAATGCGCTGGTGGGACAAAAGATCTCCATCACCTCGCGCAAGGCGCAAACCACGCGCCACCGTATCACCGGCATTCGTACCCTGGGCGCCACCCAGTTTGTCTTCGTCGACACGCCTGGCTTTCAAACCCTGCACGCCACCGCCTTAAACAAGTCCCTCAACAAGACGGTGCTCGGTGCGGTGGGCGATGTGGACCTGGTGGTTTTTGTCGTTGAGGCTGGCAGATTCAACATGGCCGACGCCAAGGTGCTCTCGCTCCTTCAGCCCGGCATCCCGGTGCTGCTGCTCGCCAACAAGCTCGACCAGGTGCACCGCCGCGGCGAGCTGGCGCCCTGGCTGCGCGAGATGCAGCAGCGCCACCCCTTCAACGAGTTCGTGCCCATGTCGGCCAAGAACCGCAAGGACATCGAGCGCCTTTACACCATCGTCGAGAAATACCTGCCCGAGCAGGGCTGGTGGTATGCCGAAGACGAGCTCACCGACCGCAGCGAGAAGTTTCTGGCCAGCGAGACGGTGCGTGAAAAGCTGTTTCGCTTCACCGGCGACGAGCTGCCCTACACATCCACGGTCATCATCGACAAGTTCGAGGAAGAGCCCAGCCCCAAGCACAAGCGCATGGTGCGCATCGCTGCGACCATCGTGGTCGAAAGAGACAGCCATAAAGCCATGGTCATCGGCGACAAAGGCGAGCGCTTGAAGCGCATCGGCACCGAGACCCGCCAGGAGCTCGAAAAGCTCATGGACGCCAAGGTATTCCTGGAGCTTTGGGTCAAGGTGCGCTCGGGCTGGGCCGACGACGAGGCCCGCGTGCGCAGCTTCGGCTACGAATAAGGGCAGGCCCGCGCGCGATGGCCCTCCGCCGCATCTCGCACGAGCCGGCCTATGTGCTGCACCGCTACGACTGGAGCGAGTCCAGCCTGATCCTGGACGTCTTCACCCGCCACTACGGCCGCATCGCCCTGGTGGCCAAGGGCGCCAAAAAGCCCAGCTCCAACTTTCGCCCTGTGCTGCTGCCCCTGCAGCCGCTGCGCGTCACCTATGGCGGCGACGGCGAAATCCGCCCACTGAAAGAGGCCGAGTGGGTGGGCGGCCATGTCATGCCCACCGGAGATGCGCTGCTGGCGGGCTATTACCTCAATGAATTGTTGATCCGACTGCTGGCGCGTGACGACCCGCATGCGGCCCTGTTTGACGCCTATGCCTCGGCGGTGCTGGTGCTGGCCGGCGAGCTGGGCCAGGCGGCAGCGGCGCGTGATCCGCGCGACACGCTGGAACCGGCGCTGCGCGCTTTTGAGCTGGTGCTGTTGCGTGAAGCCGGCCACTTGCCAGCCCTGGACGCGCAGACCCTGACCCTCTCGCCCTTGGTCGAGGGAGAGCGCTACGCCCTGGTACCCGAGGGCGGCCTGGTGCGCCTGGCCGACAGCGACCCGCGCGCCGGCTTGGGGCCCAAGCAGTGGCAGGCATTGGCTGAGGCCCTGGAACAGCCCGCGCCCTACGGCCCGCTGCTGCAGGCGGTGGCGGAGGTGGCAGGGGAGCTGAAGTCGCAACTGCGCGCGGTGCTCCACTACCATTGCGGGGTGAGCGTGCTGCGCACCCGGCAGCTGATGATGGACCTGCAGGCCCTGTGAGGCCGGCCCACTAAAACCCTGAGCGATGACCACCGAAAAAACCGCCTTGTCGGTCAACCTGAACAAGGTTGCCCTGGTGCGCAACACCCGCCACCTAGGCATCCCCAGCGTGACCCGCGCCGCCACCCTGTGCCTGGACGCAGGCGCCCAGGGCATCACGGTGCACCCGCGGCCCGACGCCCGCCACATCCGTGCCGAGGACGTCCACGAGTTGCACGCGCTGGTCGCCCAGCGCCCCGGCGTGGAGTTCAACATCGAGGGCAACCCTTTTCACAACCTCATGGATTTCGTGCGCGAATTGCGCCCGCAGCAGGTGACCTTCGTCCCGGACAGCGAAGGTCAATTCACCAGCGACCATGGCTGGAGCTTTCCGCAGGACGCCGAGCGCCTGCGCCCCCTGGTGGCCGAGTGCCACGCGCTGGGCGTGCGGGTGAGCCTGTTCATGGACCCTCTGCCAGAGCAGATGGTCGCCGCCCGCGCGGTGGGCGCCGATCGGGTGGAGCTCTATACCGAGACCTATGCCAGCGCCTTCGGCACGCCCGCGCAGGGAGAGGTGCTGGCGCGCTTTGCCGCCGCCGCGCGCGCTGCGCATGAAGCGGGCCTGGGCGTGAACGCCGGCCATGACCTGAGCCGGCAAAACCTCAGCGACTTTTTGCGCACCGTGCCTGGTGTGCAAGAGGTGTCGATCGGCCACGCCCTCATCTCCGACGCGCTGGAGGCCGGCTACGCCGGCGCGGTACGCGGCTACCTAGCTGCCATCGAGCAGGCCTTTGCCTGAGGCCGGGTAACACCGGGCCACGCATGATCTACGGCATCGGCACTGATATCTGCGACGTGCGGCGCATCCGCGCCTCGCTCGAAAAACATGGCGACCGCTTCGCCGAGAAGGTGCTCGCCCCCGGCGAACTGCTCACCTGGCGCGCCCGAAGCGCCCGCTGGCCCGAGCGCGGCATCCGCTATCTGGCCACGCGCTTCTCGGCCAAGGAGGCCTTTAGCAAGGCGGTGGGCCTGGGCATGCGCATGCCCATGACCTGGCGCCTGTGCGAAATTGCCAAGCACCCCAGCGGCCAGCCGCACATCGTGCTGCACGGCGGCTTGAAGGAATGGTTTGAGGCGCAGGGCCTGGTGGCCCATGTGACCGTCACCGATGAATCCGACTACGCGGCGAGCTTTGTGGTGGTCGAAAAAAATTAAGCGCCTGAAGCGGTGCACGAACAACATGAACGAACACAGCCCCCTCATCCTCGACGTCGCCGGACTGGCGCTCACCGACACCGACCGCCGCCGCTTGGCGCACCCGCTGTGCGGCGGCATCATCCTTTTTGGCCGCAATTGGCAAAGCCGCGAGCAACTCGAGGCCCTGTGCGCCGAGATCAAGGCGGTGCGGGACGACCTGCTCATTTGCGTGGACCATGAAGGCGGCCGGGTCCAGCGCTTTCGCTCCGACGGATTCACCCATCTGCCGCCCATGCGCGCGCTGGGCGAGCTGTGGATGAAGGACGGCGGCCAGGGCAGGAGCGCGATGCAGGCCCAAGATGCGGCAGTGGCCTGCGGCTATGTGCTGGCCTCTGAGCTGCGCGCTTGCGGGGTGGACTTCAGCTTCGCCCCCGTGCTGGACCTTGATTGGGGTGAGAGCGGTGTGATCGGCGACCGCGCCTTCCACCGCGACGCCCGGGTCGCCACTGTGCTGGCCCGCTGCGTGATGCAGGGCCTGCTGCAGGCGGGCATGACGAACTGCGGCAAACATTTCCCCGGCCACGGTTTTGTAAAGGCCGACTCGCACACCGAGATTCCGGTGGACAAGCGCAGCCTCAAGGCCATCCTCGCCGATGACGCGGCGCCCTACGAGTGGCTCAGCGCTTCGCTCACCAGCGTGATGCCGGCGCATGTGATCTACCCCAAGGTCGATTCGCGGCCCGCGGGCTTTTCCAGCAAGTGGCTGGGCGACATCTTGCGCGGGCGATTGGGCTTTCAGGGTGCGATCTTCAGCGACGACCTGAGCATGGCCGGCGCCCGCCTGATCGATGGCCGTGAGGTGAGCTACACCGAGGCCGCTACCGTGGCCCTCAACGCGGGCTGCGACATGGTGCTGCTTTGCAACCAGTCGGTGCCGGCTGGCGGCGCGGCGGTGGACGAACTGCTGGAAGGCCTGGACAAGGCCCGCCGCCAGGCCAAGTGGCGGCCGAGCGAGGCGAGCGAGCAGCGGAGGATCGACCTGCTGCCGCAGCGTCCGGCCGCGTCGTGGGATGCGCTGATGGCGCAGCCGCAGTACATCCACGCGCTCGGCCTGATCCCCTGAATTCTCGGTTCGGGACCAACACGCTGCAGATGGACGAACAGACGCCCGTCACCTGAGTCTGATCCGAGCCCCGCGTAGAAGTTTCTGCACCCAGAGGCACACTGCACGAAGCCTGCAGCAGATGGCTGAAGGATGGGCGGTAACGCTGCCTAGCTTGGCCAAGCTGGGTGGGCGTCGCTCGAAAAGTCTGCTGCTGCCGCGAAGCCTTTGAGAGCACGAGATGGTTGGCGCGCGCCACCACTCCACGTAACCGGCGCGAGATGCCTCGTTCGGTCGCCTGCGAACCGTCATTCGGGGCAATTTTGATCTGAGCCAAACGGCGTTACGCCAGCTTTCCCCATCTGGAACTTCAGTCTGACCTTTGCAACACAGAGACAGCAGCCCGTCAGGAGTCGTGGGGGCGGCGATTGATCTAGCGAGTTCGATCCCGCCTGTCGCTCCCCGCCCCGCCCCGCTGTTCTTACGGTGAGCCGTTAAGTCACGCGCTCTGCTTGGTCACGTGCGGGCTCGAACCCCCGAGGGATTGGAAATGCAACGATTTATTGGACCCAGCATCTATTTGTCTGCAATTGCCGTAGCCATCCTTATTTGCGTAGCCTGCCAGAAGGCAGGTGCTGTTTGGATTGCCTTTCCCTTGGTTTACTTGTTCGGCCTCTTGATTAGCCTGCTCATGGCATTCATTTGGCCCACAAATCAACATCGGGAAAGTTGGGCAGATTTTCGGGAATCACTGGTCGTCGCGACTGCCGCTTTAGGAGCCAACCAATTATTTTTTGGCCAATGGGCTAGCCAAATCTCCGGGGCATTCAATCAGTCGACATTTTCGGATGCCTATCTTCAACTTATACGAGGACTTCCCGGCTGGCTCGGGGTCCTGGTGATCATCGTTATTTCAGAAGGGATTGGATATCTCATCCATCGGTGGAAGCACCAGAACAAATGGCTTTGGAACCGAGCACATTCACCGCACCATGAGCCAATGGGATTTGGAAGCGCTTTGCTGCTGAGAATTTCCCATGCTGACCTTTTTATTGAGACGATCATTCGCTTTTCCATCGTCAACATGCTTCAATTTGATCAGTATCTGGTAACGATTGCGTTGACGCTTGGATTGTTGGCGGCTGCTCTCGCGCATACAAATACGTCGCTCAAATTCGGCTGGCTGAGCGAGATATTCGTGACCGCGGATTTTCATCTTTGGCATCACGTGCCCGACCGACAAGTGAATTTCTCCTCCGGCCTTCTGAATTTCTTTGATCGTTTGGGGGGGACATTCTTCTGTCCAGGGTACCGGCCGGACCAGCTCGGCGTGAATGGAATCTCGCGCGTCCGCACCGGTTGGGAGGTTGTGCTGATGCGCCCCCTGCATCTAGAGACACCAGACGGGCAACAGCTTCAAGATCGCAGGCCTTAAAGCAGTGAGCCGCTTTCTGATACCCGGCTGGAAGTTCATCGATCTATCCGGGCCAACCAAGCAACTGATCGTTGTCGGCTACCCCCATACGGCCCGATGGGACTTTGTGCTGGCCCAGGCCACTCGTCTGAGAAAGCGTCGCGATATGTTGTCTCTTGTGGCGGAACCCGAGTTCCGTGGCATTCGGGGGGCCGCATTACGGGCCCTCGGCTGCATGCCTGTTCCTGTCGATCGCGGCTTGGGGCTGGTTGATCAGGTGCTGCAGATTCTGGCGCGACAGACAGAAACCTCTCTTGGTATTTGTCCGGAAGGTGGTATCGAGTGGAAGCCGGAATGGCGGACTGGATACTGGGTCATTGGCGTGATCACAAAGATTCCGGTTTGCTATGTCTCGTTCGACTATCCCGAGCGGCTGGTAGTTCTTCACGAGCCGGTGACACTGACCGGAGATCCGGAAGAGGACCTCGCCTATGCGAGGACCCTCTACAACCCCACGACGGCGATGCGGCCGCACGAAGCAGGCGAGATCGCCTTCGCGGCGACTTGGCGCCCTGATCTTGCACGGCTGGCGCGGCAGCAGGAAGCCTGGGCGTTTGCCAAACGGAGGACCCCAGGCAATTGATCTCGGGCCAGATACCGACAAGCGATAGCGCGGAACCTAGAGAGCCCAGGTGGCACCTAGATTGACTTCAGGTGTTCGACAGGCTTCATGTTGTTCAAAGCCGTCGGATTTTTTGGTTTATCACCCTATTTCACGTGAGCGCCGCTCTCGCGAGGAGTTCACTGATGTCGATTCCAATCGGTCCGGTTCTCTATCTTTCAGGCATTCCCGTGGTGCTGCTGGCGTCCGCCCTGGCGGTGAACTTCGGAAACCTCTGGCTGGCCCTATTGGGTGGGTACCTTGTGGCGCTAGGGGTTACCGCGCTGATGTCGGGTCTGTGGCCAGCAAAAAAGTTTCGACCTGACCGGCGGGATTATCGAGAAGCGCTTTTCATTGTGGCTGTTGCGCTGGTGCTCAACGAACTGCTGTTCGGTCCGTTTGCGATGCACCTGTCTGGCCTGCTGTCGGCGTACTTGTTGCCGAGGTCCTTTGTGGAAATGGCTCGCGCGCTTCCGTTCTGGGTGGCATTGCCGGTCGCCTTAATTCTGTACGAGGGGGTCGGGTATTTGCTGCATCGAATTTCCCACGCATGGAGTCCGTTGTGGCAACGCGTGCATTCGGTCCATCATGAGGCCGAGCATTTCGGCGTCCCGCTCTCCTTCAGACTCTCCTACGCAGAATTCTTTTTGCACCAGATGACCCGTTTGCTCCTCGTCCAACTCACGCAGATCGACCCCGCGGTCATCGTCACCGTGATCGGCCTGGCCACCTATGGGATCTTTGTTTCCCACGCAAATACGTCCTTACGATTCGGAGGAATGAGCCGCTACCTCAATACGCCAGACTTCCATGTCTGGCATCACGATCCCACGCTGCGTGTCAATTACTCGATCGGACTCCTCAGCGTCTTCGACCGACTGGGTGGAACCCAGCATTACTCAGATTCGGTGCCTGACCGTCTTGGGATCGATGGACTTACCCAGCGGCGATCTGTGTTGGAGACGGTCATGCTGCGTCCTCTTCATGAGGCGTCAGAAGACTGTTCGAAGGAGTATGAGCGGCCTGCATGACAGGGGGAAATTGACAGCCCAGGTTTTCGTCACGCCTCTCGTGGGTGCTGGGTTTGATTTGCGCGGAAGCCGTCGTCCTTTTCCTGATGCGAATCACCGGTTATTCCCCCGGTTCATATGGGACGGTGCGGTGCAGTGCCGGCAGAAAAGTACCAGGCCGAAACGCTGATGAGAAGCAGCAGGGCCGACGCGCAAGCCAATGCCAAAGCGGAATGCATGGCGAGTGGAACCAGCAGTCCTGCAACGGCCGTATTTGTCATCGCGACCCATGTCGCTAGCAAGGCCGCCGCGAGCCCACGTTGATCCGGGAGCACATCGAGCGCGAATACTTGCATTGGCGCTGCGACCAGCGCAAACCCCCCTGCGTACGCCACGATAGGCAGAAGTGCCCAGCTTATATCGGCAGACCAGGCCCAATTGGTTGCCAGATTGGCAATGCTGGCACCTGCCATGGCGGTAAAGCCCCACCCGACGACGCGCAGCGGCATCGCACCCCTTGCCAATCGCTGATAGGCAAGGAAAAGCAGGCTGCTTCCAAGGATGACAAAGCCAAACGCCATGGAGTACTCAGTCGGCACGAGGCCTAGGTGAACCCCGAGGAACGCCGGAGTGGCCAGGACGTAAATGAACAGACCATTGAAGCCCGCACTGAATGACACGCAGAGGAGGACGAAGCGTCGATTCGAAAGTGCCAAGCGATATCCGTGCATGGCGTTCCACATCCCTGGTGGCTTCCGTTCGCAAGAGACGAGCGTTTCTGGAAGATTGCGGACTGCATACGCCAGCAGAAATAGACTCAAGGCGGCCAAAACCATGAACAGGCCTCTCCAGCCCACAGAAGCCGCCAACCAGCTTCCCACCAGTGGTGCCAGGATCGGGCCGAGCATAAGGAATCCAACCAGACGGTTGATGGCCTCTTGTGCTGCCTGCGCATCGTGTACATCCCGGATCATCGCCAGGGTGATGGACACCGCAGCGCTGCCTGCAATCCCCTGGATGAGCCTCGCCGCAATCAGCTGGCCAGGCGTCTGCACCAGGGCGCAGGCTATGAACGCGAGGAGGTTGAGGAGGATGCCCCCGAGGACGATGGGGCGACGTCCCCACCTGTCTGCCAGAGGCCCAACAAACAGATTGGCGACGCCAAATGCAAGGAAAAAAGCGGAGAGCGTCTGCTGCATCTCCTCTGGTGAAGCGTCCAGCGACTGGGCGATGGGGCTGAAGGCAGGAAGGAAGGCATCGAGTGCCAATGCGCCCAGCAGGTTGATACCGACAAGCAAGGGCATTAAGAGCGTTGGCGAGGCAGTCGACATGGTGATTGCGCGAGCTCTTTGTAGGGAGGATTGCAGCAACTCGCGCTGGCATCTGTGGCCATTACGTGTGCGACCTGCGCGTCAGATGCCTGTAGCTTGAAGGCTTTGGACCCTTGATCTTCACCACCTCCAGAAGCCGATCTGTGGCGGCTTCCCAGGAGTAGACCTGCGCGATAGGAAAAGGGCGGGGGGGGGCCTCCATCGCAAACATGAGCAGTCGGTTGAAATCGTTGGGTGATTCGTAGACTAAGCAGTTCGGGTGCCCCTCAAAAAAGATATTATTGGGGTGCCGCGGTATCAGCGCAAATTTCCCCATGGCCAATGCTTCAGCCGTGCTTGTGCATAAGACCTCGCTGCGCGAGCAGTTGATGAATACCTTGAATGGGCGCAGGTCCTCCCACGGGGCATGGCTCGGCCCATGCATCACGAGCTTTACGCTGTGGCTAGCTGCCATTGCTTGGATGTCGCCCACGCAGGCTGCGTCACCGGAACCGAAGACATGCAGCGTCTGCCCCGGCGTTTTCCCGAGCAGTTCGATCATCTCTCGCCAGCCCTTTTCCCAGATTAACTTGCCGATGAAGTAGAGGCCTTCTGAGTCCTCCTGCGTACCGGGGGCCAGGTAGCGCGCGTCGACGCCGTTGACTGCGGCCACTAGCGCGTCTTCTGGTCCTTGGACGGCCTCTGAAAGCCTGATGACCCGATCGCAGTTGCGCCTAGCAAGCTGCGACAGGTAGCCTGAGATGGCTGTCTGTATCCAGGCCTGCCTGAGCCATGGAGCGCTTGCTCCCAGATAAAACGAATAGTTCGTGTGCAGAATGCCCAGGACAGTGCCGGCATGCGTCTGTTGCTTGATCTTGATCCAAGGCTGGAAAAGTGCCAGGTGCTCAGGCTCCTCGAGTATCAGAAGCTCGCAGGTGGGTAGGTGCTGGGCCAAGGCGCCCGCAGGGAAGATGCTGCGCCAGCGCGGGCGCCACCGCGCCGGGTAGAACCTGACGTGGACCGTGCCAGTTTCAAACGACTGGCAGATCCAGTCCGCTTGCTCGCGGGTAGAGGAAAACCGCAGCCCCGCGGGATACACCGCCACCTGGTCTTCCGGTGTCAGCCAGGGGAACAACAGCTGCACCTGCCAGCCCTGGCGAGCCAGGGCCTTGGCGCGGTGCAAGGCATTGAGCGAGGTGCCGGTGTACCAGGGCGGCGCAGCCGTGGTCACGATGACTGCCCGACGCGAGGCTTCCCATTCTTCTGAATGTCGAACTTCTTTCGTTTCGTCTCGCGCGTTCGCAGTGCCTGCTTCGTAAACGGCCATAAGCGGGGAGGATGCGGGCGGCCCTTGCCACCACAGCGGCATTTGCAGCGCCTGGTCTGCCGAATGCTTCGTCTTTGCGGCGAGCGCATCCGCAGCGTCCCCAACCCTCACGATGAAGGCCATCGGCCGAAACGGCGGGAAGATACGCCACTTGAGGTCTTCAAGTACAAGCACCGTTCCTTGCGGCCTGGCCTCTATCACTTCCCAGTGAGGTCGGTCGGCCGTTGCAAGGAAGGCCTGCACCAGCGGCATACGCAGAGCCTGCGCACGGATATCGCTGCCACACTGCCAGACGATGTCGCTCCAGCCGGAAAGCATCTGGCCGCGCCAGGACACCGTGGCCACTGCGCTAGCTTCCGAGCCCCTTGGTACGACGACCAGCCAGCGCAGCGGCGCCAGCGGCCCCGGCTCGACGAGCAGGTCTGTTGCATCCCAGCCCATGCCTCGCACGGCGCGCTGCATGACCTGCATCAGCCGATGTCGTACTGCCACGCCGACGCAGAGCCAGGCAGTGGCCACGCCCAGGCCGAGCGCGGGTCTGTCCAGGGCCAGCCCCAGGGCCAGCGAGCCCAGCACCACCGGGTCAATGATGAAGTGCGAGTGCGTGCTGAAGCGATGTCTCGTAAAGGGATAACCCAACACCGTTCCGAAGCTGGTGACGGTGTCGAGCAGCAAGTGCGCCAGCAGCCCCCCTGCAATGGTCAACGCCAGAACGCTGGGGGGAAGCGGCTCCGCGAGCAGGACTTGGGCGAGCAGGTAGAGGGCCAGTCCCTGCAAGGGAAGGGTGGGCAAGCCATGCAGAAGAACCCGGTGGTGTCGCCAGGCGGCCAGTTTGCTGCGCAGGCCGACCAGCGCGTCGAGGTCCGGCATCAAGGCCGCGGCGGCGCCGATCAACATCAGCGGCAATTGCTCGCGTGGGCTGCCGCCGTAGGCAGCGCCTACGGCTCCGATGGCCAGACCGCTCAGTGCGTGGGTGACGAGGTCCATAGTCCCTCTGGCGTTCTGGTGGATTCTGTGGGCCGGGTCAGCGCGCTGCGGATGGCTGCCTCACAGTGGCGCGCGAGTTGTCGCGGCTCGAATTGCTCCTGACTCACGCACGCGGCGAGCGTGGCCTCTATGGTCACACTCGACCTGGGCAAGCCCCAGGGGCCGCGCCAGGCCTCATGGGTGCCCCGAAGCGCCACCGCTACAACACGGGCCGATGGCGCTGCCTCAGCCAGCCTGGAGAGCCCGCCCGGTTGGAAGGGCAGGAGATCCGGGTAGTTGTGCTGTGTCTTGCGGCCTTCGGGAAAGATGATGCCAACGCCACCTGTTGCAGCGATGTTTTGGCCTAAGCGCCGCAGCAGCGCATTATTTTTTGAGGCTGTGCCGCTCAGAACAGCGCACATGTACCTCGCCAGCGGGCTGATCACCGGAAGGCCTTGTTCGAGTCCGGGTCGGCAAACAAAATATGGACTGCGCGCACGGTACATGTGCAGCAGGACGAGGATGTCCAGCGGCGACCGGTGATTGGCCACGGCGATCGTGCAACCGGGTGCCGAAAGCAAGGCGGTCAGGCGCGGATCCACCTTCAGCTTCACGCCCCAGCACACCTTCAGCATCCACATCAAGCCGTGTGCATGCCTGGCGAGGACGGTGCGAATGAACTGCTCCTTCTTCAGGGCAATCACGAATCGCAGTCTGAGGTCGCAGACCAGCATGAAGAGAATGACCAGTGGGGTGAGTGCGATCACCCGAGCTGTTCCCAGCCAACGTATCACGAGGGTCGCCGTGGCGCTCATAGCCGACTCCCGGAGAGCTCTGGCAAGTGCAGCGAACCCAGCAGCTGATAAACATCCCCTGGGCGAAGCGCCTCCCGGGCCACCTGCCGGGCCCTGTCGCGAACACGCGTGAGCAGGGCCTCGTCCAGCACCCAGTCCCGGAGAACCGCAACCAATTCACGCGTGGATCGAGTTGCGCGCCCACAGCCCCACAACTCGAGTAACCGGGCGTTGGCGGCCTCATGCGCATGCCAGTCAAAGGCGATGACGGGTGTGGCCGCGGCAATCGCCTCCGTCAACACCAAGGGGCTCGCACGAAGCAGGCAGATGTCGGCATCAGCCAGGCGCTGTGGCAGGTCAGTGACGAAGCCAGTCGCATGCACTCGCAGACCCTCTGCTCCGTCGCCAGTTACGCCCCGCCTGGCGGGCGTACCGGCCTGGGCTAACCGCGCCAGCGTCTCCCGGAGCTTATCGTTGTGGCCGCATATCACTTCAACCTCGACCAGGTGTGACCAGTCGCAGCGGGCTACGGCGCGCAGAAGGCGGAACAGTCGGCGGCCGCTGGTGCCGTCGGCGCCCATCACGGCCAGGAGCCGCAGCCTGCCTTGCCGGCTGATCGGGCGCCTTCGCGCCGTGGCAGGCTTGCAGGGCAGCAGCGTCAGCGGGACGATTTTCTGGGTCGGAGGGCATACCGCGCGTGCGAGCGCCAGCCCCGGCTCGCGTGACACCAGCAGCAGGTCGGCGCTTGCCAACCAGCTCCGGTGCGGTAGGTAGTCGGTGGCAACGATCACGGTACTGGGGCGATGCGCAAGCCGCGCGGCCACCGTGGTGAGGATCTGGGCTGCAGCGAAGTGGGTGGCAATCACCACATCGGGCGCTTGCGCAACCCGATCAAGCACCGAGCGCGTCATGCGCTCGGCCAGGGCCCACCGAAGCAGCCGCAGCACCCAGGGCCAGGCAGTGACCCGTAAAAAGAGGCTCCACAGCCAGGTGCCATGCTGCCGAATACGCGCGAGCCAGGGCAGGGTGCGCAGCCGTCCCTCGTAGATGTCGAGGCACTGCCAGGTGATGTCAGCGCCAGGAACCCCCTGGAGAAGATGCGCGAGCGCGTGGGCCGTTCCGTCATGTCCCCCACCAGACTTCGCGCTGATGAAGAGGATGCGCAGCGCGCGCGCTGCGCGGACGGATTCGGTGTCCGGAGCAGAGTGCGTTCTCGCTCCTTCGGCAGGGGTGATGAATTCATCTGGCTGGTACACGCT
>CANFQF010000049.1 GCA_947449025.1 Comamonadaceae bacterium | reverse complement strand
TGCAGCCAATGGGCAATTTGACGAGCGGCCTGGTCCTGTGCCCGGTAGCGAAGGGCGATGGATGGCAAGCCGCGCAGCACCGCCTCGGCATCATTGGCCGCCACCCCCAGACCCATGCGGACATGGGCCAGCTTGATCTGCAGATGCAGCGGTTCGTCCCGGGTCACGATGCTGCCCATGAGGACATCACCGCCACCGCTGGGGTACTTGGTCAGAGCCTGAATAACGATGTCGGCGCCACCGCCCTCCCCGGTGGGACCGTTCAGGTCGAAGCCGTTGAAAGCGAGGCCTGCGCTCCAGGTGTTGTCCAGAGCCGTTATCACCCCGCGCGCGCGGCAGGCGGCGATCAAGGCGGGCAGCGGCGGAAACTCCATCGTCACCGAACCCGGCGCCTCCAGCCAGACTAGGCGGGTGCGCTCGGACAAGCGCGACGCGAGGTCTTGCGGGTCCATCGGGTCATAGAACTGGTGGCTGATGCCCCAATGGGCCAACTCACCTTCGGCGAAGGCCTTGCTCGGTCCGTAGGCGTTGTCCGGGATCAGAACCTCGTCACCCTGCCGCAGCAAGGCCATGTCCACCAGGGCAATCGCCGCCAACCCGCTGGGGACCAGCACGCACTGCTGTCCGCCCTCGAGCGAGGCGATGCGGGCTTCGAGTGTGTAGGTGGTCGGGGTGCCCAGCAGTCCGTAGCTGTAGCCGGCCCTGCTGCGCCAATCACGCGCCCGAAGGGTCGCGACGTTGGGGAAGATGACGGTGGAGGCCTTGAAGACACCGGGCTGCGGCGCCGCAAAGCCCTCTGGAGGCTGGTAGGGGTGGTGGATCAGGCCAGTGATCGGGTCCACATCAGACCTTCCACTTCTCCAGCAGCTTGTCCGGACCCAGGCTGTCGTAGCTTTCGAAGGGCTGGTGAATCCAGGGGTTGGTGGGGAGGAATTCGACCGAGTAATCGGACTGGAAGTTCGACAGCGCCTTGGTCCAAATGACTGCCGTGCGCAGTTCGGTGATGGGCTTGTAGTTGTTGCGCAGCAAGTCCACCACCCGGTGCAGGGTGTGGCCGGAGTCGGCCAGGTCATCGACCAGCAGCACCTTGCCTGCGATCTCGCCCTTGGGGGTGGTGATGAAGCGGGCAATATCCAGGTGCCCTTGCACCGTGCCGGCATCGGCCCGGTAGGAGCTGGTGGACATGATGGCTAGCGGCTTGTCGAAAATGCGCGAGAGGATGTCGCCCGGGCGCATGCCGCCCCGTGCCAGACACAGGATGGTGTCGAACTGCCAGCCAGACTGGTGAACCCGGATCGCGAGCTTTTCGATCAGGTTGTGGTACTCGTCGTAGCTGACGTACAGGTGCTTGCCGTCTTCGGTCAACATGGTGCGGGTCTCCTCGGGTGCGATCGTGGGTTGTCGGGGTCCGGAACCGGGCGGGTCTGCGCTCAGGCCGCCAGATAGGGGTGGCGCATCATGATGGTGTGGTCACGGTCGGGGCTGGTCGAAATGATGTCGACCGGCACACCCGTGACCTGCTCGATGCGCTGCAGATAAAGCCGTGCAGCGACCGGCAGCTTGTCGTAGTCGGTCACGCCCACGGTGCTGTCGGTCCAGCCCTCCAGCATCTCGTAGATAGGCTTGCAGCGGGCGATCTCGTCAGCGCCCATCGGAAGGATGTCGATCTGCTCGCCGTCAAGCTCATAGCCGGTGCAAAGTTGCAGCGTCTCAATGCCGTCCAAAACGTCCAGTTTGGTGATGCAAAGACCCGACAAGCCGTTGACCTGAGCGGAGCGCTTCAGAAGGGCCGCATCGAACCAACCGCAGCGGCGAGCGCGTCCGGTGGTGGTGCCTCTTTCAGCACCCACCGTAGCCAGGTGGTAACCCACGGTGCCCGGGGTCTCCCAGTCGAGCTCTGTCGGAAAGGGACCGCCGCCCACCCGGGTGCAGTAGGCCTTGGTGATCCCCAGGACATAGTGCAGCATGCCGGGCCCCACGCCCGCGCCTGCCGCGGCGTTGCCGGCCACGCAGTTGCTCGAGGTGACATACGGGTAGGTGCCATGGTCGACGTCGAGCAGCGTCCCCTGGGCACCTTCGAACAGCAGGTTGGCGCCGTTGCGGTGGGCCTCATTGAGCTCGCGGGAGACGTCGGCCATCATGGGCCGCAGTTGCTCGCCCAGTTGCAGGGCTTCGTCCAAGGTCTGCTGAAAGTCCACCGCGGGCGCGTGCAGGTAGGTGGTCAGCACATGGTTGTGCAAGGCCAGCACGTCCTTGAGCTTCTCGGCAAAACGCTCCGGGTGCTTGAGGTCCTGCACCCGCAGGGCGCGGCGGGCGACCTTGTCCTCGTAGGCGGGGCCGATGCCGCGGCCGGTGGTGCCGATCTTCTCGGTTCCGCCCTTCTCGCGCAGGGCCTCGCGGGCCACATCGAGTGCCGCATGGAAAGGCAGGATCAGCGGGCAGGCCTCCGAGATGCGCAGACGCGAGCGCACCTCGACGCCCGCCTTCTCGAGACCGGCGATTTCTTCAAAGAGCTTGGCAGCCGAGAGCACCACACCATTGCCGATGTAGCACTTGACGCCGGGCCGCATGATGCCCGAGGGAATGAGGTGCAGCGCGGTCTTGACACCGTTGATCACCAGCGTATGGCCGGCGTTGTGGCCACCCTGAAAGCGGACCACGCCCTGGGCGCTCTCGGTCAGCCAGTCGACCAGCTTGCCCTTGCCTTCGTCGCCCCATTGGGTGCCGACGACGACCACGTTGCGACCTGTTGTCTTGTTCATCCGGAAAACTCTTTAGGAATTCGTGGGGGCCGCCACGGCACCGCAGGGAGGCGGCGCCAGGGGCGGACGGTTCATCGGGGGCGGACCACCCAGGCAGCGCCTTCGCGCGCCAGCTCGCGGTCACAGTGAAATTCGTCGACTTCGCTCTCGTGGCCGGGCAGCACACAGACCACGGTTTCACCCTGGCGACGCAAATCGGCAATGGCTTGGCGCAAGGCCTGCTCCTGGCCCCAGGGGGCGCGGATGGCGGCCTTGAGCGCCGGTTGGGGCGCGGCAGCAACCAGCTCGCGCAGGTCGAGGCTAAAGCCGACCGCCGGGCGGTTGCGGCCAAACACCGCACCGACCTCGTCATAGCGCCCGCCCCGCACCAACGCGTCGCTGGCACCGGGAACATAGAGCCCGAAGCGGGTGCCGCTGTAATACGCGTAGCCGCGCAGATCGGCCAGATCAAAACTGACCCGCACCCCCGCCAGGCCCGAAACCTCTCCTGCCAACCAGCGCAACTGGCTGAGCGCCAGCCTCACGTCGTGGGTGTCGGGCAGGTGGCGGGCTGCATCATCCAGCACGGTGATGCCGCCATACAGCTCGACCAGGGCCGCCAGACCGTTGCGGGACTGGGCGGGGAACTGGCGCGTCAGTTCAGCCAGGGTGCTGGCGTCCTTGGCGGCAAGTGCGGCATGAACCCGGCTCAGCGCCGCGGCATCCAGTGCAACACCGGCCAGCAAAGAACGCACCAAGCGCACATCTGCGAGGTCCACCGTGACAGGCCCGACCTGCGTGGCGCGCAGGCAATCGAGCGCCAGGCCCAATGCTTCCAGGTCGGCCTCCTGGCCCGCGTGGCCATAGATTTCGGCACCGAACTGCAGCGGCTCACGGGTCGCATGCGGGCGATCCGGCCGGGTGTGCAGCACCGGGCCGCAGTAGCACAGGCGGGTCACACCTTGGCGATTGAGCAGGTGCGCGTCGATGCGAGCCACCTGGGGCGTGGTGTCGGCACGCAGGCCCATCATGCGGCCGGAGAGTTGGTCGACCAGTTTGAAGGTCTGCAGGTCGAGCGCCTCCCCTGTGCCGGTCAGCAGGGACTCCAGATGCTCGAGCAGCGGCGGCATGACCAGCTCAAAGCCGTAGCCCCGAGCCGTATCGAGCAACAGGCGACGTAGTTCTTCGATGTGCCGGGCCTCGGAGGGCAGAACATCGGCGATGTGATCCGGCAGGACCCAGGCGGACAT
Source organism: Comamonadaceae bacterium (assembly GCA_947449025.1). Taxonomy (GTDB): domain Bacteria; phylum Pseudomonadota; class Gammaproteobacteria; order Burkholderiales; family Burkholderiaceae_C; genus Ramlibacter. The sequence continues at coordinate 15,668 of CANFQF010000049.1, read as the reverse complement.
GAGAGGGCTGTGTGTGAAAAGCCGAATTTTACCTGCCGGGCAAGGCCATCCTGGCCGGAGTCACCGATCAGCGGGACAGCCAGGCCAGGATCAGCAAGCCCAGGGTGGCGCTCACCAGGCCAAAGAAGCGCAGCTGACCTTCGCGTAGCTGCAGCATCCGGAGAAATGTGCGGCGCCAGGCGCCCGGGGCCAGCAGCGGGAACAGACCCTCAAACACCAGCACCAGGCCGACGGCCATCCAGAGCAGATCGCCGTCCATGGGCCGGGCTCAGGCTTCAGCGGCGCGGCGGGTTGGCAGGTGCAGGCGCGGCAGCCGCACCACTGCCACGGAAGGCACGGAAGAAATCGCTGCCATTGGGGTCGAGCACCATCACGTCGCCCTTTTTGTTGAAGCTGGCCTTGTAGGCCTCCAGGCTCCGGTAGAACTGGGCGAATTGCGGGTCGCGGCCGAAGGCCTCGTTGTAGACCCGTGCAGCCAGAGCATCACCCTCGCCCTTGATTTTCTGCGCGTCGCGGTAGGCGTCGGCGATGGTGACCTCGCGCTGGCGGTCGGCGTCAGCGCGGATCTTTTCGCCTTCGGCACCGCCGGTGGAGCGCAACTCGTTGGCCACGCGCTTGCGCTCGGCCTCCATGCGGCGGTAGACCGACTCGGTGATGGCTTCGACATAGTCGGCGCGGGTAATGCGCACATCGACCACGTCCACGCCCCAGGGCTTGGCGCCTTTGACCACTTCCTGCACCTCGCGCTTGACGTCGGCCATCAGCTGCTCGCGCCGGGTCGAGAGAAGTTCGCGCACCGTGCGGCGGTTGATCTCCTCCTGGAAGGCGTTGCGGACCACCCGATTGAGCTGGTTGGCGCCTGCCTGTTCGTCCAGGCCCACGTTGCGGATGTATTGGGAGGGGTCCGAAATGCGCCAGCGCACGAACCAGTCGATCACCACCCGCTGCTTCTCGGCGGTGAGCATGGGTTCGGCGTCTGCACTGTCGAGGGTCAAGAGACGCTTGTCGATGTAGGAGACGTTTTGAAACGGCGGCGGCAACTTGACATGCAGCCCCGGCTCGGTGATGACGGCCTTGATCTGGCCGAGGGCGTAGACCACGCCGAATTGGCGCTGGTCAACGACGAAGAGCGTCGAGCTGAGGATGGCCAAAGCCACCAGCACCGAGGAGATGATGAGTCCGATTCTGTTCATGTTCTGTTCCTCCCCGTGTCAGCGTGAATCACGGTCGCGGCCGCGAGCGGCGCCGCTGTCGCGTGAGCGGGGATCGGCGGCAGCACCGCTACCGGGGACGCCGGTGGGTCCCGGCACAACCGGCAGGCCCGCGGGCGGCGCCGTGCTGGCCCCTGCCTGCCCTGTGGCCTCGACCGACGCCTGGCTCACCTGCTGCATGATCTTGTCCAGCGGAAGGTACAGCAGATTGGAGCCCTGACGGGAGTCAACCAGCACCTTGGTCACATTGGTATAGATCTGCTGCATCGTGTCCAGGTACATGCGGTCTCGCATAACCTGGGGTGCACGCTGGTACTCGGCAAGCACCGAGCGGAAGCGCTGCGCATCACCCTCGGCCTGGGCCAGAATGCGCGCCTTGTAGCCATCGGCCTCTTGCTTGAGACGGGAGGCTGAGCCGACCGCGCGTGGCACCACGTCGTTTGCATAGGCCTGGGCTTCGTTCTTGGTCCGCTCGCGCTCCTGGCCTGCCTTGAGCACATCGTCAAAGGCCGCCTGCACTTGCTCGGGCGGGCGCACCCCGCCCTGCTGCAGGTTGATGGCCACGACCTCGATGCCCAGGTTGTAGCGATCGAGGATGGTCTGCATCAGGTTGCGAACCCGAGGTGCGATCTGGTCACGTTCCTCGGACAGGGCCGAGTCCATGCGCATATTGCCCACCACCTCGCGCACCGCCGTCTCGGCGGCGTGGACCACCGACTCCGCCGGGTTCTTGCTTTCAAACAGCCAGGCGCGAGCGTCTTTCAGGCGGTACTGGACGGCGAACTTGATCTCGACGATGTTCTCGTCCTGGGTGAGCATGGCCGAGTCGCGCAGTCCGGTGGCACGCACGACATTGTCACGACCAATGTCCACCGAGCGGATTTGGGTCACCGTGACCACTTCGTGGCGCTGGATCGGATAGGGCAGGCGCCAGTTGAAGCCGGCACCGACGGTCGACTGATACCGGCCGAATTGGGTGATCACGGCCTGCTGACCTTCGTTGACGATGAAAAAGCCTGTTCCGAGCCAAATCAGAATGGCCACCGCTGCGACAAGCCCTACACCCACCCCGGCGCTGCGCATATCAGGCTGAAAGCCACCGCCACCGCCGCCCCCGTTGCCGTTACCTTTGCCGCGGCGGCTGCCACCGCCGTTGCCGCCATTGCCGCCTCTGCCACCGAGCAGGCCGCCGAGCTTGCGATTGAAGTCACGCCAGATCTCGTCGAGGTCGGGTGGCCCGGCTTGCGGACCCCGGCCATCGCCACCGGGAGCGCCATTTTGACCACCGCCCCCAACATTGCCGTTGCCGTTGCCGTTGCTTTTTCCGTTCCCGGGACCCGTCGAACCTTCGGCCCCACTTGGGGCGCCGCCGGAACCCGGGCGCTGTTCGCCGTTGCGCCCTCCCCCTTCGGCGTTGGCATCGTTATCGCCACGCCCCCAACGGGAGTCGTTTAAGTTGAAGAGGCCCCGGATTCGATGACCCAGGGCATGCAGGCGCAAGGCGGGAAGTCGGATGTTCATTCGCCGGGTTCTCATTTTTGTGTGTGTGCGATTGTGCCCAATCAGGCAGCAGCCTCATGCGGATCAGGGAATCTCCCGTCCAGCTCATCGTTTAACCCCTCTTTCGGGGCCGGATCCGCGTCACTGCCCGCGGCCGCAGGGACGGCCTTGGCGGCGCGGGCGGCGGTCTCGGCGAGGACCTTGCGGAGCTCATCCAGCCCTTCGCCGGTATGCGCGCTGACAAAAAGACGCGGCACCGGCCGACCTTCGAGCTCAAACAGGTCCTGGTGGCGCAAGGGCCGGCTCTCCGGAGCCAGTGCGTCGATCTTGTTGAAGATGAGCACCTGCGGGACCTGCGAAGCGCCGATCTCCTGCAGCACCCGCTGGACCTCTTCGATCTGCTCCGGATAGGCGGGATTGGCTGCGTCCACGACGTGCAGCAGCAGATCCGCGTCTGCGGCCTCCTGCAGCGTGGCCTGGAAGGCGTCGATGAGGCCGTGCGGCAGATCGCGAATGAAACCCACAGTATCGGACAGGGAGACCGAGCGGCCGCCCCATGCAGGCGTGGCGCCGCTGGTCTCGCCTTGTGGCCACACTGTGTCTTGCCCCTCCCCATCGACGGGCGCGTCGGCCCCGGTGGCCGGTCGCGCGGCATCGGCCGGCCCGAGATAGAGCTGGCGTGTGGTGGTATCCAAGGTGGCGAATAGCTGGTCGGCTGCATAGGCCCGGGCCTTGACCAGGGCGTTGAACAGCGATGATTTGCCCGCGTTGGTGTAGCCGACCAGCGAGATGGCAAAGGCATCGCGCCGCGCTCGCTGGCGCCGCTGAGTCCGACGCTGCTTCTTGACCTTGTCCAGACGCTCGCGGGTGCGCTTGATGGACTCGCCAATCATGCGTCGGTCCAGCTCGATCTGCTTCTCGCCCGGACCGCCGCGCACCCCCGCGCCACCGGTCTGGCGCTCCAGGTGCGACCAGCGCCGCACGAGTCGGGTGCTGACGTATTGCAGTCGAGCCAACTCCACCTGCAGCTTGCCCTCATGGCTGCGGGCGCGCTGTGCAAAGATCTGCAAAATGAGAAGCGTCCGGTCGTTCACCGGCAAGCCAAGGTGCCGTTCCAGGTTGCGCTGCTGGGCAGGGCTGAGAGATTGATCGAAGAGGACTTCTGTCGCGCCGGTCTCGGCCGCCAGGGCCTTGATCTCGTCGGCCTTGCCACTGCCGATGAACAGGGCCGCATCCGGTGCGCGCCGTTTGCAGCAAACACGCGCAACGGGCTCGAGTCCCGCGGTTTGCGCAAGCAGCCCGAGTTCTTCCAGGCCGGCGTCGAAATGGGGATCACCAAAATCAACCCCCACCAGAATGGCGGAGGCAGTGGCGGGAGGGGAAGTGTCTTGCAATTGGAGAGGGCCCGCAGGTCAGGTGCCCGCGGTCCAGGTGCCCCGGCCTGCGGCCTCAGGCCGCAGGTGGCTCCTGGGTATCGCTGGCGGCGAAGTTGACCGCGCGGCCCGGGACGATTGTGGAGATGGCGTGCTTGTAAACCATCTGGGTCACCGTGTTGCGCAAGAGAACCACATACTGGTCGAAGGACTCGATCTGACCTTGCAGCTTGATGCCGTTGACCAGATAGATGGAGACCGGAACATGCTCGCGACGCAAGGTGTTGAGGAATGGGTCTTGTAGCAGCTGCCCTTTGTTGCTCACGATATTCTCCGTGTTGAGTTGGTTGGTACGAATTGTCACATTACCACAGCAATTTGTGTTCGCAAGTAGTCGGCCGCCGACAGACCCTGTCACCGCAGGGGCCGTGCAGTGAAACAGCCAGGGTCACAAGTCCCTTATTCCTTGTCGACAAAGGGGTTCTTGGAGGTCTTCATCTCCACCCGCAGCGGGGTGCCGATCAAGTTGAACTCCTTGCGGAAACGCCCTTCGAGAAAGCGCTTGTAGGCGTCGGTCACGTGCTCCAGCGAGTTGCCGTGGACCACGATGACGGGTGGGTTCATGCCGCCCTGGTGGGCATACCGCAGCTTGGGCCGGAACATGCCCGCGCGCTTGGGCGCCTGGAACTGCACGGCCTCCAGCAGCAGGCGGGTGAGCGCAGGCGTAGGCATTTTGGTCATCGCCGCCCGGTGGGCCTGACCGATGGATTCCCAAACTGGCCCCAGACCCTGGCGCTTCTTGGCCGAGATCAGGTGCAATGAAGCAAAGCGCATGAAGGCCAGGCGCTGTTCAATCTGGCGCTGGAGCATTTCACGTTCGTAGGAATCAATCGCGTCCCATTTGTTGACCGCCACGACGACCGCGCGCCCGCTTTCCAGGATGTAGCCGGCGATGTGCGCGTCCTGATCGGTCACGCCCTGGGTGGCGTCGAGGAGCAACAGGACCACATTGGCCGACTCGATCGCCTGCAGCGTCTTGACCACCGAAAACTTCTCGATGGCTTCGAAGACCTTGCCCTTGCGACGCAAGCCGGCGGTGTCGATCAGTTCGAACTTCTGCCCGTCCCGCTCGAAGGGCACCGTGATCGCATCCCGTGTCGTGCCGGGCAAGTCGAAAGCGACCAGACGCTCCTCGCCGAGCCAGGTGTTGATCAGGGTGGATTTGCCCACATTGGGCCGGCCGGCAACCGCTAGGCGGATGACGCTCGGGTCGGCCTCGGCCTCGTCCTCGTCTTCCTCGGGCAGGCCCAGTTGCTCGAGGGCGTACTCGACCATGCTGCGCACACCCTGGCCGTGGGCGGCGGACACCGGAATGACCTCGCCCAGGCCCAGCTCATAGAACTCGGCCAGCTGGTGCCCTTCGGTCATGCCCTCGGCCTTATTAGCCACGAGGACGGTGGGCTTACCGAGCTTGCGCAGGTAGTTGCCGATGTCGTGGTCTTGCGCTGATAGGCCGGCGCGGGCGTCGACGACGAAGACCACCACGTCGGCCTCGGCCACCGCCTGCCGGGTCTGCTTGGCCATCTCGACGTAAATACCCGATTCGGCGGTGGGCTCGAAGCCGCCGGTGTCGATGGCGATGAATTCGCGTCGACCCAGATGGGCATTGCCGTAGTGACGGTCGCGGGTCAGCCCGGCGAAGTCGGCGACGATGGCGTCACGCGACTTGGTCAGGCGGTTGAAGAGGGTGGATTTGCCGACATTGGGACGGCCCACCAGGGCGAGGACGGGTTTCATGCGGATTCGTGACGGGCCGACACGGCGGCAGTGCGGCTTCTTACTCGGGGGTGAAGCCGAAGACACCGCCGGAGCGGGTCACGACGACCAGGGTGTTGCCCACCAGGGTGGGCGTGGCCGCGACAGCCGAACCATCGGTGGACAGGCGCGCCAGCAGGCTGCCATTGTCTCGGGAAAGTAGGTGAAGGTAGCCCGTGGCATCGCCCACTGCCACTGAGCGACCCAAAAGTACTGGCGCGGTCAGCCCGCGCAGGCGAAGGGTGTCGACCGACCACTGGCGCTCACCATCGCTGCGGCGCCAGGCGATCACCCGACCATCCGACTCCGCGCCGAAGATCTGACGCTCGTCACCGCCCAGTCCCTCGGCGCCATCGGCGGCGCGGGTCCAGACCGGCGTGCCGCGGCTGGCGTCGACACAGCCGACGGCCGACTGGAAGGCGCGGACGCAAACACTGTCGCCAACGCGGCTGACCCGCCCGACGAGGTCGACCAGCCGTTCGACATCATTGGTCCCACGCGAGGTGGCGACGGAAGCGTCCCAGCGCAGCGCGCCCGTGTCCGGGTTGAAGCCAGCGAGGCGGCCACCCTGACCGGCCAGCAGGGTATTGCCGACGGCCAGAATCACACCGGCTTGTCGCAGCGTCAGCGCCTCACCAGGGCGCTGCTGCGTCCACAGGCGCAGGCCATTTTGAGCATCGAAGGCGGTGACCGAACGGTCGGCTCCCAGCACGAAGACGCGACCGCCTGCGACGAAGGGTGCGGTGTAGACCTGATGACTCAGCTTCTGGCGCCACACGGGCTGCCCCTGCCCGAGCATCACCAGCTCGTTTTCTGCGGTGACCACCGCGGCCGATTGGGCATCGCCACCGACGCCAGCCGACAGCGGGCCCAGCGGCTTGCTGCGCCACTGGATGGCGCCGGTCGCGGCATCGAGTCGGACGACGGTTCCGTCACCGTCGGCCACCAGCACCGACGTGCCTGCCGCCTGAGTTGAGAGCGGAAAGCTGATCGATCCCAGCTTGACCAACCAGGCCTGGCGCACCGCCAACTGGCGGGGGTCGGGTGCCAACGGCGCAGGTTTGGGCTGCTCAGTACCCAGGGGATCGCGCGCCCAGGGTGGCAGGGAGGAACAGGCGGACAGCAGGCCCGCCAGCGTCGCCGCCAGCAAGACTGGGGGAATCAGGCGATGGATCATGGGCAGGCTCGGAGCAGTCCAGGGTTCGGTCGGGTTCGAGTGGGCCAGTTGCCAAAGGAGCGCTGGCGCATCAGCGCGAGGCACCGCCAGCGCTGGACGCAGAGGCCGGCGGCTCGCCACCCAGGGCAGCGAGCTTGACCTCCACGAGACGGCGGTAATCGGCGCGATCGTCCAGGCCTGTGAGGGCCTCCCGGTAAGCGGCCAACGCCTCGGGCTTCTTGCCCTGAAGTTGCAGGATGTCGCCACGTCGGTCGGCGGCCAGGCCGGCGAATTCCATCGGCAACTTGCCGGTCAAAAGGGCGAGCGCTTCGTCATACTTCTTGGTGTCGGCCAGCAGGCCGGCCAGGCGCAAGCGGGCAACGGCCTGGTAGCCCGCGTCGCCACCCTTGTCTGTGACCCAGCGCAGTGCGGCCTGGGCGTCGTCGGGCTTGCCGGCCTGGGCCAAGGTCTGGGCGGCCAGCAGACTGCCCTGCTGGGCATAGGTGGTGCTGCCGTACTGCTCACGCAGGTCTTGTAGCGCCCGCTGCACCCGGTCGACTTCGCCGGCCTGGGCGGCCCGCTCAAGCTCCGCATGCAGGGCCGAGGCCTGCGCACCCTGGCGGTTTTGCCACCAGGTCCATCCGTTCCACGCACCGATTGCGCCGAAGACGACGATGGCCACCCAGGTGATCAGGTTGCCGTACTTGTTCCAGAAATGCTTGAGGTCGGCAAGCTGTTCCTGTTCTTCGAGGTCGAGGTGGGAGGCCATGGGGAGTCCGGGAAAAGGGTCGGGCGATTGTATGAAGGATGTACGAAGGTCGTACGGAGGAGCCGTTCGGTTGCAGGCCTCAGGCCAGCAGCTGGCTCGCCCATACGGCGGGGTCGATCAGGGGCAGTCGCTGCTGTGCGCCGGTCCCGTCACGCAAGGCCTTGACGGTGACCTCGCTGGCGGCCAGTTCGTCGCTGCCGAAAATTAGGCCCCATCGGGCCCCGCTGGCGTCGGCCTTCTTGAACTGGGACTTCATGCTGCCCAGGCCTTCGGGGCCGGCCGCGTGCATCTGAACGGCGACACCGGCAGAGCGCAGGGCCTGAAGGGCGCGCAGCACCTGGGGCATGGCAGCGGCATCAGGAACGATGGCATAGGCATCCGGAACCGGTGCCTGGGGCGCCGCACCCTGCTCCTTGAGCAACTCCAGCACCCGCTCGACCCCCAGGGCCCAGCCGACGGCCGGCGCTGGCTTGCCGCCGATCTGGCCGATCAGGTAGTCGTAGCGGCCACCGGCGCAGATGGTGCCTTGGGAGCCCAGGCGGTCGGTGACGAACTCGAACACGGTGAGGTTGTAGTAATCCATGCCGCGCACCAGGCGCGGGTTGATCTGGTAGGCAATGCCGTTGGCCTCGAGCATGGCCTTGACGCCCTCGAAATGCGCCAGGGACTCGGGCCCCAGGAAGTCGAGCAGGCGCGGCGCGCCCTCGACCAGGGCCTGCATGGCCGGGTTCTTGGTGTCCAGGATGCGAAGCGGGTTGCTATGCAAGCGCCGGCGCGCGTCCTCGTCGAGCAAGTCGGTGTGCTGCTCGAGGTAGGCAATCAGCTCAGCCCGGTGCTGGCGCCGCTCCTCGGGCTGACCCAGGCTGTTGATCTCCAGCCGCCAGTCGGTCAGACCGAGCTCGCGCCACAGGGCGCAAGCCAGCAAAATGATTTCGGCGTCCACGTCGGGACCGGCAAAGCCCAGGGCTTCGGCGCCGATCTGATGGAACTGCCGATAGCGCCCGCGCTGAGGACGCTCGTGACGGAACATGGGGCCCATGTAGTAAAGGCGCTTGCCGCCGTCGTAGAGCATGGAGTGTTCAGCCACCGCACGCACCACGCCAGCCGTGGCTTCCGGTCGAAGGGTGAGTTGCTCGCCATTGAGCCGGTCTTCGAAGGAGTACATCTCCTTTTCGACGATGTCGGTGACCTCACCGAGCCCGCGCACGAACAAGGCAGTGGGTTCGACGATCGGGGTGCGAATGTTGCGATAGGCGTAACGCGCCATCAGGCCGCGCACCTGCTCCTCGAGCCATTCCCATTGCGCGGAGACGGGCGGCAGGATGTCGTTCATGCCCTTGACGGCCGTCAAGGGCTGCGCCTTGGGCGCCTTTTCTGCCTTGGGCGTGCCCCCGGCATTGGATGTGCCCTTGGCAGTGGGACTCTTGTTGTTCTGATCGGTCATGGAAAACAGGGGCGTTCTGGCGCGCGTGGCGCAGGCATCAGCCTGCGAGTTCGTGGGTCCCGGTGGGGGCGAAGCGCTTCTCGATGTAGGTCTCAACGATCTGCTGGAATTCGGTGGCAATGCCTGCGCCGCGCAGGGTCAGGGCCTTCTCGCCATCGATGAACACCGGTGCGGCCGGTGCCTCGCCCGTGCCAGGCAGGCTGATGCCGATATCGGCATGCTTGCTCTCGCCCGGGCCGTTGACGATGCAGCCCATGACCGCCACCTTGAGGTGTTCGACACCGGGGTAGCGCTTGCGCCAAAGCGGCATCTGCAGGCGCAGGAAGTCGTCGATCTGCTTGGCCAGTTCCTGGAAGGTGGTGCTGGTCGTACGGCCGCACCCGGGGCAGGCGGTGACGCTGGGCACGAACACGCGCAGGCCCAGAGCCTGCAGGAGTTCGGAGGCCACCACCACCTCCTGGGTCCGCGCCTCGCCCGGCTGGGGCGTGAGGGAGACACGAACGGTGTCGCCGATGCCCTCTTGCAGCAAGATGCCCATGGCGACACTGGAAGCCACCGTGCCTTTGGCGCCCATGCCAGCCTCGGTGAGGCCCAGATGCAGCGGATGGTCGCAGCGGCGGGCCAGTTCGCGGTAAACGGCGACCAGGTCCTGCACGCCGCTCACCTTGCACGAGAGCAGGACCTGGGCTGGGTCCATGCCCAACTCGACCGCTCGGCGCGCCGAGTCGACCGCCGATGTCACCAGGGCCTCGTACATCACCGACTTGGCCTGCCAGGGCTCGGACCGCTGGCTGTTCTCGTCCATCATCCGGGCGAGCAACTCCTGGTCCAGGCTGCCCCAGTTGACGCCGATGCGGACCGGCTTGTTCCACCGCATGGCCGCCTCGACCATCTGCGAGAACTGCTTGTCGTGCTTGTCGCCCTTGCCCACGTTGCCGGGGTTGATGCGGTACTTGGACAGGGCCTCGGCACAAGCGGGGTAATCGGTCAGCAGGCGGTGGCCGTTGTAGTGAAAGTCGCCAATCAGAGGAACATCAATGCCCATGCGGTCCAACTGCTCCCGAATATAGGGAACCTGCTCCGCGGCCTCGGGCGTGTTGACCGTGATGCGCACAAGCTCTGACCCTGCCTGCGCCAACTCCTTGACCTGGATGGCCGTTCCCACCGCGTCCTGGGTGTCGGTGTTGGTCATGGACTGCACCCGCACGGGCGCATCACCACCGACCGTCACCACCCGCGGGCCCCAGACCACCCGGGCTTGGCGCGAGCGCCGCGCGCGTGGCGTCACCGGCGCAATGGCCTCGCCTGCGGAGTTGGGCTGAATGGAGATTTTGTGGTCGTCACTCATTGCGTCCTCCCAGTGGATGGTGCGTTCAATGGCGCAGGCGCGCCGGTCCCGGTCGAAGGCCCCTGGAGCGGCAGTCCAGGCTGCACAGATTCAACGACCAATCCGCTCATTCCGCCCTGCCCACCCGGGCCGGTGGAAGTCGCGCTCGCGGGCGGCACGACCTCAGGGGCCTCTGCGGCAGGCGGCAGTTCTGCGCTCGATGCAGCGGTCGCGGCTTTGGAGCTGTCCCCAACCCGGACCAAGCCCGGCATGAACAAGAGGCCGAGCGCTGCCAGGGCCAGCACAGCGGCAATCACCATGGAGGGCCTGAGCGCGAACCGGGCCAGGCCGGGCGCGCCGGGCATGCCGGGGCGCTGAAAGGGCTCGTTGATGCCGCCACCCACCTTGGGCGCGAAGGATGGCGCCATCGGCAGCGCTGCCAAAATGGGCTTGGGGTCGATGCGCAACTGACGGCAAATGCTCGACGCCAGCGCGCGGGTGAAGATCGGATCGGGCAGACGGTCGAAATGGCCCGCCTCCAGCGCCTCGAGTTGCCGGACCGGCACCTTGAGCGATGCCGCCAGGGCCGCCACATGCAGGCCCGCCGCCTCGCGCGCCTGCCGCAGCAAGGCACCGCCATGGGCGGGTGCCAAGGGAGCCGCAGGGGCGGGTGCAGTCTCCGAGGATGGCGCCTGCTCCGGCATCGCAGAGGGCTCCGGGTCGCCGGCGTCAGGAGGGGAAGCCTGGTCACTCATCAAATGCACCTCGTTCATAAGCCGCCCATTCCCGCGACTGCGGGAAGCGTCGGCGCAGCTGGTCGGCCAGTTGGCCCATGGCAGCGGTATCACCCAGCCGCCGCTCGACACGAATGCCCAGCCACAGGGACTCGGCATTGGCCAAATCGCTGTTGTTCAAACGGCGAATATAAAACTGCGCACGCACGAGTTCGCCGCGTTGCAGCATGAGCCGGGACAGGTTGTAGCCAGTCACCGGGTTGCCGGCGTCGAGCTCATAGGAGCGGGCCAGGCTGCGCTCGGCGTCTTCGGGGCGGCCGGCCCGTGCCTGGCACAGGCCCTGCGCCATCAAGGTCTTGGCTTGGCCGCCGTAGGCGGACTGTGTCAAGGCCGTCTGGAAGCTTTGCTGAGCCTCTGAAAAACGGTTCTGTTGGCACTGCAGCCACCCCAGGTTGTGCAGCGTGTCTCCGTCGCGCGGAACCAGGGCCAGGGCACGGCGGAAACTGTCCTCGGCACTGCGGGCCTCGCCCAGACGCATCAGCACCAGGCCGCGCAGGTTGAGCGCAGCCGCGTACTGAGGGTCAATTGCCAGGGCCTGCTTGATCTCGTCGAGGGCGATTTCCGTGCGCCCTTCAGCGAAATAATTCACCGCGAGCTCCATGCGCAAACGTGCGCGCTTGCGCTGCGGCGTCTCGTCGGAGTCGGTGACCGGGTCGCTCCCCAGACCGCCACCACCGGCAGGCGCGGCGCAGCCGAAAAGACCCGACACCAGAAATGCCAGCGTGATCACCCCAAGCAGCGCCGCGAACCGCATCGACCAGCGGCGGGTCACGCCGCTGGTCGGGCCTGGCAATTGGGGCATGGCGCTGTTCATGCCTGACCTGTGGCCGTCGCCGGCATCGGATTGAGATTGCGCTGGCGCGCGATGCGAACCACCACCTGGGTGCGATCTCGGACATCGCCCGCCAGTTGCCCACAGGCCGCGTCGATGTCATCGCCCCGAGTCTTGCGGACGGTGGTCACAATGCCTGCGTCACTGAGCAATTTGGCAAAGGCCAGAACCTGAGGCTGCGGTGAGCGGCGCAAGCCCGACTGCGGAAATGGGTTGAAGGGAATCAGGTTGAACTTGCAGGCAACGCCCTGACCACCGTGGCGACGCACCAGATCGATGAGCGCCTGCGCGTGCTCGGCCTGGTCGTTGACGCCATCGAGCATGCAGTACTCGAAGGTGATGAAGTCACGCGGCGCATGCACGAGGTAGCGCTTGCAGGCGTCGAGCAGTTCGGCCAGCGGGTATTTGCGATTGATCGGCACCAGGCTGTCACGCAGGGCGTCGGTCGGGGCGTGCAAGGACACGGCCAGTGCCACAGGACAGTCTTGCCCCAGCCGGTCCATCATGGGCACCACGCCCGAGGTGGAGACAGTGACACGGCGGCGCGACAAACCATAGCCGTGGTCGTCCAGCATGGTCCGCAGCGCGGGCACCAGCGCCGCATAGTTCTGCAGCGGCTCGCCCATGCCCATCATCACCACATTGGAAATCACCCGCTCCTGTGTCTGGAGGTGCTGGCGCAGGAAATGCTCGGCGAACCAGAGCTGCGCGACGATCTCGCCAGTGCTCAGGTTGCGGGCGAATCCCTGGTGCCCGGTGGAGCAAAAGCGGCAGCCGACGGCGCAGCCTGCCTGGGAGGACACGCACAGGGTGCCTCGGTCATCTTCGGGAATGAAAACCGCCTCGACCGCATTGCCCTGCCCCACATCAAACAGCCATTTGATCGTGCCGTCGGCGGATTCGTGCTGGGAAATGACTGGCAGTCCCTCGATGCGGGCGACGCCCTGGAGCTTGGCCCGCAGGGACTTGGCCAGATCACTCATCTGGTCGAAGTTGCGGGCGCCCCGTTGATGGATCCAGCGATACAACTGGGTCGCGCGAAAACGCTTCTCTCCCAGCGTTTCGCAGAAGGCGGCCAGACCTTCGAGATCAAAGTCGAGGAGGTTGGCCGTCATCGCATGCGATTGCCCGCCAGCTCAGCGGGAGTAAACGTTCATGCCCGGGAAGAAGAAGGCAACTTCCACGGCAGCGGTTTCGGGGGCGTCAGAGCCGTGCACCGCGTTGGCGTCGATGCTGTCGGCGAAGTCGGCGCGGATGGTGCCCTTGTCGGCCTTCTTCGGGTCGGTGGCGCCCATCAGCTCACGGTTTTTGGCGATGGCGTTCTCACCCTCGAGTGCCTGGATCATGACCGGGCCAGAGATCATGAAGTCGACCAGGTCCTTGAAGAAGGGGCGAGCCTTGTGCACGGCGTAAAACTGCTCGGCTTCACCGCGGGACAGATGGGCCATCCTGGCGGCGATGACCTTGAGGCCGGCGCCTTCGAAACGGGCGTAGATCTGGCCGATGACGTTTTTAGCGACGGCGTCGGGCTTGATGATGGAGAGGGTGCGTTCGATGGCCATAGGAGATTTTTTCCTGATTCTGATGTCGTGAGCGGATTTCGTGAACCCCCGAAGACGGCTGACCCGGGGCACTAGCCCCGGATGACGCGAGCATCGCAGTCGAACCGGACCCCTGTCCTGGCGCTGGAGCCTGTCACGGCCGCCAAACCGAGAGTTCAGCAAAGCCCCCAATTGTAACCCCCGCGTCAGTGCAATCTGCCACCTCGGCGCCCATGTCCGGACGTCGAGGCAGGCCCCCCGACCCGATGCAAATCAACGGCCGCTGCGCCGGCCGCCACGGCGGTTGCCGCCGCCGGCTCCCGCGGGGCCGCCAAAGCCCCCCGGGCCGCCCTGGCGCTGCCGATTGAAGCTGTCGCCGCCGATGTAGCCCAGCGAGGTCTTCAACGGGTCAGGCTGCTCACTGCCTGGGCCGCCCGCCTTGCCAACGCCCTGCCCGGGGCCGGGCCCGGGCCCCTTGCGTCGCCCTGGCCCCGCCGCACCACGTGCCGGACCCGGTCCACCGGCGGGCCTTGGGCCGCGACCTTCCGGGCGGCCGCCGCGTCGTCCGCCCCTGCCGGCGTTGCCGCCGCCCGGCGTCCCCTGCGCGGCCCGAGCGCCTTCCTGGAATCCCACCGCGCGCATCAGTTCACGGATGTCCCGGTCGTCCAGTTCCATCCAGGCGCCCCGCTTGAGGCCGCGGGGCAGAACCATGGCGCCGTAGCGGATGCGAATCAGGCGGCTGACCGCATGCCCCACCGCTTCAATCATGCGGCGCACCTCGCGATTGCGCCCTTCGGAAATCGTGACCCGGTACCAGCTGTTGGCGCCTTCGCCGCCACCGTCCTCGATGGCACCGAACTGAGCCTGACCGTCGTCGAGCTTCACGCCAGTGAGCAGGCGCTGCTTTTCCTCGTCGCTGAGTGCGCCCAGGACGCGCACCGCGTACTCGCGCTCCAACCCGAATCGCGGGTGCATCAGCTGATTGGCCAACTCGCCGGAATTGGTAAACAGCAGCAGGCCCTCGGTGTTGAGGTCCAGACGCCCGACCGATTGCCACTTGCCATGCTGGACCCGCGGCAGCTTGCGAAACACGGTCGGCCGGTTCTGGGGGTCGTCGTGAGAGACGACCTCGCCCACCGGCTTGTGGTACGCGATGACGCGAGGCGGCGGAGGTGCGATCCGCACGCGGATGGGCTTGCCATTGACCTTGATGCTGTCGCCGTACTGGATGCGCTGTCCCACATGGGCGGGCTCGTTGTTGACCGAAATTCGGCCCTCCACAATGAGCTGCTCCATTTCAAGCCGCGAGCCCAGACCGGCCTGGGCCAGCACCTTGTGCAGCTTGGGGGTATCGGCCTGGGGCTGAAGCACCCGCTTGCCCTGGGCCTCCTCGAGGGCCTCGTCGCCCACTGCATCGAACTGGCCAGAGACGACGTCTTCAAATCGCAGGGGTTCGACCGGTGTGGCCGGTGGCGTCACGGCAGCCGACTCCTCACCGAAGTCGTCCTCGTCATCGGGAAGGTCCGGCGGGTCGGAATGGGGCAGGTTCATGGGGTGGGCCGGGAGTTGGCGTCGGGGTCTACGTGGGCGTCAATAACGGATGCGGACTCGGATGCGGATGCGGATGCATCTGAGGCTCCGGCTGCAACGACGGCCTCTACACCAGCGCCGGCGTTTTCCGCGGGCGCTGCGTCCGGCAAATCCGTCGGCATAGGTGCTTCCTCCTCCAGTGGCTCAAGCGCCAAGGAGGGCTGGAGGTCCTCAACGCCGGCGAGTGCCGCCGCCAACTGGGCATGTGCCGCAGGGTGCTCGAGGGCAGGCAGTTGGTCAAGCGACGACAGCCCGAGGTCGTCCAGAAACTGGTGGGTGGTGGCAAACAAGGCCGGTCGGCCGGGCGCCTCACGGT